>PYJA01000021.1 GCA_003635185.1 Candidatus Poribacteria bacterium
AGGGAATTAACTAACAATCCCAAGCATTTATGCTTCAAATCAACGGTATGAATGCCATTAAGGCATTCCCTGGGTCCAAAAACGTTTGACATTCGGAGATTTTTTGTGGTATACTTATAGGACTGACTCCGTGACGGATTTGTTAGGTCCGTCACACCACTAACAATGGGAGTCAGAAACCCAGAGGAGTCAGATATGTCCTTCAAAACCCATAAAATCGCATTAGCGCCAACATTTAGAGAAAGACGCTGGTTTGCTTCTCAATTTACAGAGGCATCGCAATACTTTGCATCGTCAAAGACCTGCAGCCGTTGTGGGTATAAAAAGAGAGACCTAACACTATCGGAAAGAACGTATCATTGCAGTCAATGTGATGTTTCTATAGATAGAGATGTCAACGCTGCAATAAACTTGAGAACCCTCGCTGTCGGATAGACAGAGAGCCTAAACGCCTGTGGAGTTTGTGTGAGACACCAAGCAAGTTCAGGAAGGGTGCAATAGACGGTGAAGCAGGAATCACATAGGAGGGTTGTGTGTTTCAAAGAAGCACACGGCTTTAGCCGTAGTGAGTATCACAAGGAGAAATAACATGGTAGAAGTTAAGATTGAATTTCTGTTCTTTGATCAAAACGCAGGCGCACCGGTTGTCGTCTTAAAAGAAAAAGAAGCCGAATCTAAACGGATATTGTTAATATGGATAGGCGAAGCAGAGGCATCGGCTATAGAGTACCGTTTGAAAAAGGTTGCGCTGCCACGCCCGATGACACATGACCTGCTGAAGAACGTTATTGACACGATTTCTGGTGAGGTAATTTCTATCTGTATCAGTGCGGTTGAAAAACAAACCTTTTTTGCCCAAGTAAAACTTGAAGTGAACGGGCAAGAATACGATATAGATTCGCGACCGAGTGATGCCCTCGCCCTTGCTATCCGATGTGAAGTGCCGATCTATGTTGAGGAGAAAGTCATTGAAGAAAACGGTTTCCTTGAGGCGGAGGTGAAAAAAGAGAAACCGATACGACGCGATGCTAAAGATGTTTTAGAAAACCTGGATGAAGAGATTATAAAAAATTATACGGTTTAGCCAGCAATCTGTAAAACGAAAGATTGATTGTGCTAAAACACGTCCAGGTAACTTTTGCTCTGAACTCCATTCAATATGGGAATATAGCCCCATGGAAAACGCATTTAGCAAAAACTATTTTGTGCTCCATGATAGTTGCACAACAGCTTTGGATACCAGCAACTTTGTCTCAAAGATAGACCTATCCTTTCTTGATCCGCCTTTCAATCAAGACAAAGCATACAATCAATGGGATGATAACCTGCCGCCTGAAGAGTATTGGGAATGGATGCAAGAGGTATGTTCAAAAATCTATGCCTTAACTTCCGATGGTGGTGCTATCTATTTCATGCAACGCGAAAAAAATACAGAATTCGTTTTGCAATGCTTACGCGATAGTGGGTGGACTTTTCAAAATCTGATTGTTTGGAAAAAGAAAACCTCTGCAGTTCCAGGGATGAAGCGATTTGGAAAACACTATCAAATAATTGGGTTTGCAACAAAAGGCAAAACACCACGCGTTTTCAATCGTCTACGTATTGATCCGCCACTGCCCGCAGATTACAAGTATACGCGCGAAAACGGTATGTTCGTTACCGATGTCTGGGATGATATTCGCGAGTTAACATCAGGCTATTTTGCAGGCGATGAAGCACTGCGCGACGCAGAGGGAAATCGCTTACACAAACAGCAAACTCCTATCCAACTCCTTCTTCGGATTATCCTCTCTTCCACAAATCCCGGTGATGTCGTCCTTGATCCGTTTGCAGGTTCTGGGACAACATTGGTAGTGTCAGAGCAATTGGCACGAAAATCGATAGGCATTGAACTTGACGCATTCAACATAGAACTTATTCAAAACAGACTTGCAGAACAGAGAGAATCAGATGATGTCTCGCGCTTTTTCAAGGATTACGCGTGTACTCAGGATTTGGATGTGATTTGGGGGAAAGAACAATCCGAGTTAATAAAGTCAATTACCTCTAATCAGAGAACCTTTTTTGAAGCAAATATATAAATAGAATTTTGTGGCGACAATGCAATTAGCTTTTGATTTTCACCAACCTAAAAGTTTTTTGGCTTCTGTACCTACGGAAGCGGACGAATTTTGGACAGCAAAACAACGTGCTGGTCACTCTATCCACGAGATTTCATATCGTGCCTGTTACAAACCGCAATTACCAGCATATTTTATTGAAAAGTTTTGCGAACCAGAATCTGTCGTTTACGATCCGTTTATGGGGCGCGGAACAACGCTAATAGAGGCGCAGCTTCACGGACATAGGGCGATTGGCAATGATATAAATCCTCTGTCAATAATCCTTACATCTCCCCGTCTCAATCCGCCTACGTTACTGGATATTGAAAAGAGATTATCTGATGTTGACCTATCAAATGGCATTGAAATTGATCATGATCTCTTAGTCTTTTTCCACGAAGGGACACTCAGGGAAATTTACGGATGGAGAACCTATTTCCAACAGGAACAACTCGATACGGTTGATGCATGGTTACAGATGGTAGCGTGTAGCCGTCTCACAGGACATTCTACCGGTTTCTTCTCTGTTTTCACTCTTCCACCAAATCTTGCAGCCTCGGTTACTTCCCAAAAGAAAATTAATGAAAAACGGAATCAGTCACCAGAATACCGAAATACAAAGGAGTTAATACACCGCAAATCTAAGCAGTTGTTACGCCACAGTCTTCCTAATCATTTTTGGCGAAACGATGCTGTCCTATTCACCGAATCTGCAGAAAACACACCCCAAATCGCGGACGAATCGGTTGATTTAGTTGTCACCTCCCCTCCCTTTCTTGATACTGTTGACTATGAGCAAGACAACTGGTTACGGATGTGGTTTTGTGATATAGAAATTGAAGCAGGTAAAATCTGGCAAATAAAATCGCTGGAGGATTGGGTTTCTCGGATGACAGATGTTTTTGTGGAACTGCATCGGATATTAAAACGAACAGGCAGAATCGCTTTTGAGGTAGGAGAGGTTCGGAAGGGTGCGGTCTTGTTAGAAAATGCCGTTGCCAAAGCAGCTCTGGATGCTGGATTTGTGCCTGAAAAATTGATGATAAACGCGCAGCACTTTACGAAAACGGCAAATTGTTGGGGCGTTTCCAATAACAGCAAAGGCACAAACAGCAACCGTATTGTTATTTTAAAGAAAAATGCGTAATCATAGTAAATTATAAAATATATTGACACATCTTCTGTCCGAGCGATCTCCTAATCGCGATGGACAATAATATGTTGACGAAGCAGTAGAGTAAATTTCCGCGTTGAGCACAAGGGAGACTTCAGGATGGATAAAATAAAAGAGACTTTTGACTTTGCGAAACGTCAGATTTCAATTTCAAATTGCTATGATGCGAACGTGGACGTTGTCCTGTTTGATGGAGATTGTCATGAACTACTAACACAGATTCCATCAAACTCGCTGGACTTGGTTATCACCTCTCCACCATACAACGTAGGCAAAAAATATGAGAAAAAAATGTCCTTGCAGGCATATCTTAAAAATCAGGAACCTGTAATAGTCGAACTCGTTCGGGTGCTTGCCGACACCGGAAACCTTTGCTGGCAGGTAGGCAATTATGTTGAGAAGGGCGAGGTCTTTCCGCTTGATATTTATTTTTATGAAATTTTTAAACGGTTCGGCTTAAAATTGCGGAATAGGATCATCTGGCGATTTAATCACGGTTTGCACTGCAAAAATCGGTTTTCGGGACGCTACGAAGTTATCTTATGGTTTTCCAAAAGCGATGAATACATTTTCAATCTTGATCCGGTACGTGTTCCATCTAAATACCCAGGTAAACGCCATTTCAAAGGGCCAAAACGTGGTCAACTTTCAGGAAATCCGCTTGGCAAAAACCCATCTGATATTTGGGATATAGTCACACATGACTGGGAAGATGGCGTATGGGATATTCCAAACGTGAAAGCGAACCATCCAGAAAAAACCGAACATCCGTGCCAGTTTCCTGTGGAATTAGTGCAGCGATGCGTGTTGGCACTCACGCAGCCCGAGGGAGTCGTTTTTGACCCGTATTGTGGTGTTGGCTCGACGATTATCGCTGCCTTGCAGCATGACCGCAAAGCAATTGCCGCAGAACTTGATTCAAACTATATTACGATTACGCGTGAACGGATACAGAAGTTTGCAGATGGGGAATTGCCGCTACGCCCGCTCGGTAAACCGATCCACGAACCGACAGGGAAAGAACGTGTGGCGCAGCTGCCTCTGGAATGGAATAGGGAACCGCAATTATTGCTATAGTATCAATGTAGGAGTCCATATCGGTTACAATTATTCAATTGACAACAAACAACTCTTGCTTGAATTTTGGGAACAAGAGGCAGTAAAATTAAAATATCTATACATTTCAATAAACCTAAAACAGACAAAAAAGGCCTCTACACTATTTGTCAATTGACAGTCCAACGATTATACTGAAGGGACTCAAAACATGTTCTATATACACTGCTATGATGATAATTACTACAGCCCCAGCGATAACCTCCGAGAATTATTAAAGACGCAGATTGTTCAACCATTTAGAGACGCGAAGCCGGACGTAGTACGACTGTATCATCGACGACCAAACCCTGATTACAATACAATTAATTCTCTCCAAGAGAATATTTTGGAAAGAGGAAGTACCAACTTTGATATTCAATCCGTTGATGAGCATTTTGGGGTTTTTTCTCCAAGAGAGAAAGTGCTATTTTACTGTGCCGATTACATGTCTATGCACCTTACTGGTAGTTACCACATATATAGCAAATATATAATGCGACAGAAACATATATCAGAATGTAACCACATAATTTTTGTTGACTATGGTTGTGGTCCTTTAACTTCAGGTATTGCGTTCTGGAATGCGCTGAGTAAACCGAATATCACTTATATAGGTATTGATATAGCAAAAAGCATGCTTAATCAAGCATCAGAAATCAATAGAAATAGTCCTATTGGTAATAGTATTCCATATTTCAAGAATATCACTTTAAGTCAAAATTACGAAATAGTTCCCGAGTTACTAAGTGCTATACAGAGGGATACTCCTTCCGATACAGTGATTGTATTAAACTTCTGCTATGTCCTGGCACCAATAACATTCATTGGTGACATCCAAAATCTTATTGATTCGATTCACAGTGCAGTACAAGTTTCTAATAATAAAATATGCATGTTATATCAAAATCCTTCAAAGTTAGCGAATGCACATATACATTGGTCGAAACTTCAAAATGAAGTGTTGAATTATAGTTATTTTCCCATACAAAATTTTGTAACACAGGGGGAAGATGTTAGTTATAGATATGAAGTCTTAATGACGGGTAGAATGAGTCAAGTGATTGATGTCAGATATGATATACAATTGGTAGTATTTTTAGGGAGTCAAGACATGGATGCAACACAATTACCATTACTGCCAGATAATAAGCAAACTCCTCAGCCAAAACCCAATGAAAAAAAAGAGGTGTTGATCAAGGGGATACCAGGACTGCGGTATATAGAAAACTATATCACAGAGGATGAACAGGATCAGTTATTAGCACATGTGGACAAAGAAGGACTTTGGTTAAAAGACTTAAAGAGGCGCGTTCAGCATTACGGTTTTAAGTATAACTACAAAGCACGCAAGGTGGATATGAGCATGCGTGTAGGTGAGTTGCCAAAATGGCTGAAAGATCTCAGCGTAAAATTGTATCAAGAGGGTTACATGCCAAAAATTGCGGATCAGGTGATCGTCAATGAATACGAACCTGGACAAGGAATTTCTGCACATATTGATTGTGAACCCTGTTTTCAAGATACAATAACCTCCTTGAGTTTAGGCTCCAGTTGTGTTATGGAATTCACAAACAAATTCGACAAAAACGAAAAGGTTCCGCTTTGGTTAGATCCAGGAAGTCTTATCGTCCTGAGTGATGAAGCAAGATATAGTTGGTTACATGCGATCCCTCCCAGACAAAAAGATAAGTTAGATGGTCGTGAGGAGCACAGGTCCAGAAAGCGGAGGGTATCGCTTACATTTAGAAAAGTGATCATAGGTTAATGTATTTGTGGCTGGGTTGCACACAAGCGAAACCTAACACTATTGTGTTCAAAATAACCACCTGGACAGAGATATTAATAACAAACTTTCTATAGAGGAGACATCAGCGGTAGTTTCAAATCACAACTATCAGAATCAACAAGGAGAATCATTTATGAAAACAACTGACATAAAAGCAACGGCAACAAAATATATTATTAACACTTACGGTGACAGAAGTCTTGCATTCGTTAAGGGTGAAGGCCCCTATCTATGGGATGCAGAAGGCAAAAAATATCTCGATTTTTTAGGAGGGTTAGCAGTCAACGGGTTAGGACATGCGCATCCCAAAGTTGTCGCCGCAATTCGTGAGCAAGCAGGCAATCTGCTGCACACCTCTAACCTCTACTACATACAACCACAGGCAGAATTAGCAAAACTACTGATTGAAAATTCGGATTTGGACCAGTGTTTCTTCTGTAATAGTGGTGCTGAGGCGAATGAAGCAGCGATTAAAATAGCGCGAAAATTTGCCAAAGACAGTGGAAGAACAGATGCGTATGAAATCATCACAATGGATAATTCGTTTCACGGACGGACAATGGCAACGATTACTGCCACAGCACAGACGAAATACCACGTCGGGTTTGAACCAATGCTTGAGGGCTTTAAATATGTTCCATTTGACGATCTTGATGCAACCGAAGCAGCTATCAGTGAAAAAACCTGTGCTATTTTAGTTGAGCCGATTCAGTCCGAAGGCGGCGTGAATATTCCAAGCGATGGATACCTACAAGGATTACGAGAACTTTGCGACAAGCATAATCTGCTCCTTATTTTTGACGAAGTACAAACAGCGATGGGTAGATTAGGGACATTTTTTGGCTATCAAAGCTACGGTGTTGTGCCAGATGTGATTACAATGGCAAAGGCTCTCGGTAGTGGTGTTCCAATCGGTGCGATGTTGGCAAAACAACACGTAGCTGAAAGTTTTGTCCCCGGTACTCATGCAGCGACATTCGGTGGTAATTTCTTATCCAGTGCTGCAGCAGTTGCAACGATAGAAACTATCCTTGAAGAAAATCTCGCGGTAAATGCCGTTAAAATGGGGAACTACCTTGCAGGTGGACTTATGGAACTCAAGGGCGAGTATCCAATCAAAGAAGTCCGTGGCAAAGGTTTGTTACGGGGACTTGTGATGGAAGAGGATGCTAAACCGCTTGCAGCCAAATGTATAGAAAACGGGTTAGTCACGATCTGCACCAACGATTATGTCCTCCGATTTTTGCCGCCGCTCAATATCAATGCCAATCATGTTGAAGAAGCGGTAAATATCGTTGAAAAATCGATGTCAGAGGTCTTCTAAATGAGAAATCGTCTTATTACCAGTTTTCCTCTGTTCCTCTTAGTGTTGATAACAATTATCGGTTGTAGCGTTAAAACCTCTGACATTAACCCGCTGCCTGTAGAAATATCACAATTTGCTCCACATTTAGAAACGCTCCAAGAGAGATACGACCTAACCGATTCCTTAAAAACTACCAAAATGATGGTCACGATTCAGGAAGCAGATCGCAAACCTGAAGAACTCCGCGAATTACTATGGTATAAGAAATCTGAGGATGGCGGTGAACTTCTACATATTCAAGCCTTAGGGGCGTTCAATGATACAAAAGGGATTGCAATTGCAAACCGAGATCAATTCCTACTTGTTTTACCTGATGAACGAGAGGGATATTCAGGTGAGTTATCTGACGGTATCTTGCAAAAAATCTTCGGTATTGACCTACGTGTTTCTGATGTGCTCAGTGCTATCTTTGCAAATCCGTTTCTTGACGGACGCACCGAAAAGTTAAAAATCACGAATTCTGGGCAGAAGTTTGTCGTTACCCGCCCCGGTGTTGAAGCGGGACACACAGAGACTATCACGCTTCTTGTAAAAGAAGGTGAGCCGCGTGTGACAGAGTGGCATATCAATGACAAAGACAAGGTGTTGCAACAAAGTGTCGTTTTTGAAGATTATCGTGAAGTTGATGGCATCCTAAGACCTCACAAGGTTGAAATAAAACGGCCGCTTGAAAAAACGCGCGTTGTTGTGAAAATGACAAAAGTCCAACTGAACGTTGAAATTCCGGACAGTAAATTTGATTTTGAACCGTTTCTGACTGAAGGTATGAAAATTATGCCGTTTTCGGAACTTGAGGAGACAGATGTCCCCGAATGAACAAAGCCAAAACGTTACGGGTTCGCGCCCATGCCAAGATCAACCTTTATCTGGACGTTGTCGGCAAACGGGAAGATGGATATCACAACCTTGAAACCGTTTTTCATTCAATCGGTTTACATGATGAGGTGCTTCTTCGTGAACGCTCAAAGATGGGGATTACAGTTCATTGTGACCATCCCGATGTCCCATCCGATTCCCGAAACCTCGCCTATCGTGCGGCGCAATCTCTAAGCGATGTCGTTGATGGATTTGGGGGACTGGAGATACAGATTCGCAAACGGATTCCCGTAGCAGCTGGATTAGCAGGCGGCAGTGCAAATGCAGCTGCCGTTCTTCACGGTGTAAATGAACTGTATAAATTAGGGTTGTCAGAAAATGCACTCATGGAAATCGGCGCGCAATTAGGGGCAGATGTGCCATTCTGCTTGCATGGCGGCGCAGCTTTCGGCACCGGTATAGGGGAGATTTTAACCCCATTACCCGCGTTATCTGAGGTCCCACTTGTTCTTATCAATACAGGTACCGCCATTTCAACTGCCGATATTTTCAAAAATTTAGATATTATCTTGACAAAGCGGAAAAATGAAAGTATAATTATAAAGACTTGTGTGGAGAAGAGTGATTTAGTCGGCATAGGAAAAAATTTGTACAACCTTCTTGAAGTACCAGCTTTTTTCAAACATCCCGAATTAGCTGTGCTAAAAACGCAGTTGTCTACACAGACGGGGTGCTACGGTGCACTCATGTCGGGAAGTGGAGCTACGTTGTTTGCTTTCATGGAAAACATCACGGCAGCGCAGCAGTGCGAATCATTCTTCAAAAACAGCGTCAGTTTTTGCACAACTACAGTAACTAATTCTGTTGGTGTGCGTATTCAATAATTGAAGGGCGGTGGCCAAGCGGTAAGGCACAGGTCTTTGGAACCTGCATGCGTAGGTTCGAATCCTACCCGCCCTGTTTTATTTATAGAAAAAGGTTTAGAAGAGCAAATGCAGCAAGCAAAATTAGATGTTCAACAACGTAGCAGTTTCGGCAAGAAAAACGCAAAAGCAATTAGACGAGCAGGTGATGTGCCTGCCGTACTATATGGACGCAAACAGGATGCCGTTGCCCTGCAAATCAATGAGCGGGCTTTTAAACAATTCCTTAGAACTTATGGTGAAAACGTTATCGTTAATATGGAAATCACCGAAGGCAATCCTGAACCTGCCATTATCAAAGAAATTCAACGGGATCCAGTTGAAAAGCGGGTTTTGCTCCATGCAGATTTCATTCGGATCTCTTTAGATGAACCGGTGACATCAACTGTCCCGATAGTTTTAGTAGGAACACCTGCTGGGGTACAGGAAGGTGGTGTAATTGAATTTCCACTCCGTGCCCTAACACTTAATTGTCTGCCCGCACTGATGCCAAATGAAATTACTGTAGACGTGACTAACTTAGAGATAGGCGACATCATCTATGTCCAAAACATAGAACTCGCTGATGAAATTGAAGTATTAGATGACCTTCAACGAGTAATAGTCTCTGTCAGTCAACCGCGTGTCCAAATTGAAGAAGTTGAGGAACCTGAAGAAGGTGAGGAAGGCGAAGAAGGTGAAGAAGGCGAAGAAGGTGCCGCTGAAGAGAGCGATGCTGAAGAAGGTACCGCTGAAGAACGCACCGAACCAGAGGTAATTTCACGTAGACGTCGTAATGACGAAGATACGGAATAATGATAAATTGAGTTTATGCAGTTCTATGCTCAAGCCTTGTAGTTTACTAATTCGTCTGTAATCACATATTTACAATTGGTTCAGATGTAAGACGGTTTAGAAGAGTCCGTTAATCTTCATATCATTATTGGTTAAACCGTTCAAAATTAATTTGATCTTTTTGAAATCGAAAAACAATATAAAGGATTTTTTATTTTGACTAAAAGTATTAATGGAAAAATTATCGTATTAATTTCAGCACTGGTATTGATTGGTGTACAGAATGTTTGTTTTGGTCAGGCCGCTGTTGAGGCAAGTAATAACGATACAAAACATAAGCATGATGGTTTCTATTTTCACCTTGCTCCAGGGTTTGGAGGAACAGCAATTGGTGAAGTAGATGAAAGGGACGAACTTATCATCAGTGGTGGGTCAAGTAATACAAAAATTGGCATCGGATATGCGCTTGTCGAGAATTTGATTGTGAGTCTTGATATTTTTGGCAGTGTCCTGGTGGATCCAGAAGTAGAAATTAATGGACAAGAGCTCGGTGAAGCAGATGCTGAATTAACAATCGCAAATGTAGGGCTTGGTATGACGTATTACCTTATGCCTTCAAATTTTTATTTATCCGGTTCAATCGGTCTCGCTACAGGTGAGCTAGAAACCGATTTTGGGACTTTTGATACGGATTTAGGTTATGGCATAAATTTTGCGCTCGGTAAGGAGTGGTGGGTAAGTGATAATTGGGGACTTGGTGTGGCAACTCATTTGTATTACTCTAGTCTTCCTGACGAAAATTCAATAGGAGAGGTGTCATATCTCAATACTGCAAGTATTGGAATTCTTTTCAGCGCAACGTTTAATTAGGAGTAAATAAGGAATAACGTTTGAGGAGGGAAAATTCGGTTTGATATGTGGTTACGCACACTTGATACGTTATTCTTTTTACTGTTCATTGTCATATTAGTCTTTACGACGCACGGTATTGCGCAAGCACCCACCGTGCGTTTTGTTGATGGTGAAAGTAAAACTCTCACGGATGTAGAATCCACACTTCATCAAGGAATAATTTACCTCCCTGTTGAAACACTCAAAACCGTCTTTGATCCAGAGATGACGCACCCATACCATCATCCCAAAAAACAACTTACCTTGAAAACGAAGGGCAAGGAACTCCGATTACAGATGGGAGAGACCACAGTCAATATTGATTCTGAAAAAGAGCCCTTCATCCTCAATTCACCCCCACGCGTCCTTCAAGGGCAACCTATGTTGCCTATTGAATTTTTTCAAAAGGTCCTACCACGTCTTGATGACGTTGCGGTACTATACAACCGTACCCTTCAACGGGTTCGGATAATGCCGAAAACTGTATGGGCACCCGAAACAACTGATGACACTCACGAGTGGGTCATCATAATTGACCCCGGCCATGGAGGCAAAGACGACCTCGGTTGTAAAAGTCAAAATGGGGTTATTGAAAAGGATGTCGTTCTGGCTGTTGGAAAAGAGATCCAAAGACTCGGCAATCAACAGGGACTTTCAATCCGTCTGACCCGCGACCAAGATGTCAAAAAATCGCGGATTCAACGTGTCCAAACCACCAACCGGAATCAAGGACAATTGTTCCTTAGCCTACATTGCAACGCTTCGTTTTCTCCTAATCACAAAGGAATGCGTCTTTACATCAATAACCCAAACGGGCAACTCCGATTTAAAGCTGCTCCAATACCGGTTTTTGGAAAAAAACGTCTCAATATTCTTACCCAAGCCAATTTTTTAAAGCAGAGCCAGGATTTTGCATCTGTCCTTCAGAAAGAATTGAATTTTTTGGCAGAAGACCCAATTGTTATCTCCGAATTTCCGATAATCATCTTAGCAGATGTCTACATGCCAGCAGTTCTGTTAGAACTCGGCTACCTATCAAATGTAGATGATGCGACTCGACTCTCTAACCCGAACCACATCGTCCAGGTAGCGGAGACCATTGTCCGCGCCATTCAGATTTATTCTGTGTCTGTTAATCAATCAGCCAATCCAAATGGACTCTAAGAAATATCCTAACCAACTGATACGCATTTTCTTGTAAGTCATATCTCATTTTCTAACAGTAGGAACAGAGGGAAAAGTAATCTATTGGAGCAAAACCGTGCAGTATTTCCGAAAAATTGTCCACTCAAGACTCTTTGTGATATGGGGTATTACTTTAGTTACCATCATAATTTGCCTTGCTGTTACACTTGTGCTAATTTCCCATGCAAAGCGAATAAGGATTGTAGATGCTCCGCCGAAGTTGCCCACCACAGCGAATCCCACAGATATCGTGCCAGCACCACAACAGATAAACATATTTCTATTAAACCCAACATCGTTGGAAATTGCGCCTGTTAAAGCCGAACTTAGTCTCTATCCAGAACCAACCAAACGTTTGAAGCAGATAGTTTCAGCACTTATTCAAGAAGCACCCCCGGACTACAGAAATCCTATACCGAGGGGAACGTTACTTAACGAAGTCTATGTAGATAGTCAAAAGACCGCATATTTGGATTTTTCACATCATCTTGCAGACGGACATATCGGCGGAACAACAGCTGAATTGTTAACCGTTACTGCCATTCTTAAAACTGTCTTTGACGCTTTTCCCAACGAAATAAAACATGTTCAGATTCTAATTGATGGTAGAGAGAAGGAGACTCTCGCTGGACATCTAAACCTATCTCAACCCTTGCGGTTTTAAGGTGGCATAACCCCCTCATTGAATCATGGAATGTCAGAACCGTCCAGATAAAACTGTAAAACTTATTGTCGGCCTCGGTAATCCTGGGATGCGCTATGAGCAGACTAAACACAATATCGGTTTTCGGGTGATTGATGCAATCTATGACAAAACGCTATCAGCACAGAACACCGGAAGTGTCTCTACGAAGCGCGTAACTTCTATTTGTAAATCGCTGATAATACCTGTTACATTGCACGATTCACCTATCATCCTTGCCAAACCCATGACATACATGAACAATAGCGGTTTCGCTGTTACTGCCCTTGTCAATCGGTTTGAGGTGCCCCTTACGGATCTCTGTATCATCTACGATGATATTCACTTGGACATCGGGACAATTCGGATACGGCAAAAGGGGAGTGACGGCGGGCAGAAAGGTATGCAATCTATTATTTATCACCTCGGTACAACTGAATTTCCACGTTTACGGATCGGTATTGGTGAACCTGTCGGAGGTTTAACAGATTACGTCCTCTCTGAATTTTCAGGTGAAGAAAAAACTGAGATAGGGCATACCGTTGAACGCGCAGTTGAAGCGGTAGAAACTTTTGTCCAAAATGGTGTTCTAACAGCAATGAATCGGTTCAATGGCCGCTAAATAGAAAAGAGGTTATGAAATGGATAAGAAATATCGTATACAGAACGTTGAAAATATACCGAGTCCCGCACTTGTTGTCTATCTCCCATTGGTTCAACAGAATATAGAGCACGCTATCGCTACTGTGGACGGTGATGTCTCAAAACTCAGACCGCATGCGAAAACTCACAAAACAGCAGAAATAATCCAGATGGAACGGGAGGCGGGTATCCTCAAGCATAAATGTGCCACATTGCGAGAGGCAGAAATGCTCGCGCAAAACGGAATAGAGGATATTTTAATCGCCTACCAAATGGTAGGTCCTAATATCAACCGCTTTCTTTCACTACAGCAACGGTATCCAAATGCAGATTTCAAAGTCCTCGTTGACCATCAAGAAGCAGTAACTGCCCTCTCTACAGCAGCGGATAAGCTTGGGGTGCGCGTTAAAGTCATGCTGGACTTGGATGTAGGCATGCAGCGAACGGGTGTGCCTGTTGGTGAGACTGCTGTGGAGATTTACGAATCTATTGACCAATCAGATAGTTTACAAGCGTGGGGCTTGCATGTATATGATGGACATATCCACGACAAAGATTTAACGGCACGCAGAACCGCTTGCAGTCAAAGTCTTGCACAAGTTGAGAAGATGCAAGACATGCTTTCTGCTAAAGGACTTGCCGTGCCGTTGGTTGTGATGGGTGGCACACCGACATTTCCTATCTATGCTAAAACGCCGGGGGTAGAAGCATCTCCAGGCACTTTTGTTTTTCATGATTACGGGTACACTACGCATTATCCTGACCTCGGCTTTACACCCGCAGCACTCCTACTCAGCCGCGTCATTAGCATACCTACCCCGAACCGAATCACACTTGATTTAGGGCACAAAGCAATTGCAGCCGATCCTGACGGTGTGCGCGGAATTATCCTAAATATTGATAATGCTGAAGTGGACAAACAACACGAAGAACATTGGGCAGTCAATATCCCTGGAGACACACCGGTACAAATCGGGCAAGAGGTTTACGTCTGTCCGACACATATCTGTCCATGTGTTGCGTTGCATCCGTTTTACTATATGATTGATGCCGATGGGTATTGTCAGGGAACGTGGGAGGTCACCGCGCGAAATAGAAGTGTATCGTGAGGTGCTATAGTGAATCTGAAATTATCTGAACACTGATGTAGCACAAACTGTTAGTTTGTGCATATCAGTGCGCAAACTGGAAGTTTACGCTACATCAGTGTCTCATTAATTATAGGTTTTACTATAATTTTCATCTGGAGTAAAGATATTTTGTCCGTTAAGATTTCGTTTGGCTTTACTTCAACCTGCAGCAATCACATTGGATATCCTCTTGCACTAATTATCAATTTTTGGTAAAATACGCATACCAAATCAGATATCATTTAAGATTCGGAAGTAACACAACTTACACAAAAGACATTAATTATCGGAGGAAATAATGGCTGAAACCGTTTTTGTGGGAGATCACGAAGTTGCATTTCCAGGACCGCATCTCGGTGTGCTGCGGGACTGCAATGCTGTGGTGGATTCGGCAGAAGGCTTGCATCAACAGATAGCAGAGGATGGGTACTTACTGGTTCGCGGTTTGATTGACAAGGACAAGGTAATCGCAGCGCGGCGCGCTATCCTTGAATATGCCGAAGGCAATGGAAAAGATGAAGTTTTTAAGCCGGGAACTGAAATGATGGAGGCTATCGCCGGTCCGGGCAGTCCAGGGCGAACTATGGGCGCACCTGCTGTTACACATCATCCCGATGTGCTGTCCGTTTTGGAGGGTGATGAACTCTTTACCTTTTTCCGAAACTTCTTTGGTGGCGATACCCGTACGTTTGATTACAAATGGCTTCGGTTTGTCCGTCCTGATGGTTGGTCGGGCCCCCATTTTGATTTCGTCTATATGGGTAGAGGCTCACAGCAGTTGCATACCTGCTGGATTCCTTTTGGGGATGTGCCTGCAACGATGGGAACACTCACTGTACTTGTTGGATCGCACAGTCTGGATAGTTTTGCACGTATTCGCGATACTTACGGCAAAACTGATGTGGATAAAGATGGCACACCAGGGCATTTTGGACGCGACCCGATGGCAATCAGTGAAAAATACGGCGGGGAATGGCAGACAGCAGACTTTGAGATGGGCGATATGATTGTTTTTACTATGCACACGATGCACACCTCTACCAAAAATCTTTCGGATCGGTGGCGCATCAGTTGTGACATACGGTTCCAGCCCGCGGAACACCCGATTGATGAACGGTGGGTCGGTAAAAATCCGATTTCACACACGGGAAGTCAGAAGATTTCTTTTGAGGAAGCGAAGAAACAGTGGGGATTAGAATAGAGAAGTAGGATACTTTCAACGATAGGCGCGGTAACAAATCGTGCCTATCAAGCATTTTCACCTTTTCTACTTCAAAACCACTCTTTTTCGCCAATGACGTAAGTCTGTTCAAATTCTTCATCAGACTTTACCAAGTATAGGATCCCCTCAATAATCCCTATTACAAATACTATGTAATTTGGGATGAATAGAAACGCCCATGTTATCAAAAATCCGGCGGTATTAATTGCTAATAAAATAATACCCGCTTTGATGTAACCAAGATAGAATTTGTGGATACCGAATGCTCCCAAGAAAATTGCAAGGAGTCCTGCAAGTATTTTGTCCTTTTCACCTAAAGTAGACTCCCCAACGGTTATGTAAATTTCCTTGGCTTGATGGTCTTCGGTAGCAAAATCCACGGACATACCGCGAGTCGGGTGACGCTCACTTTTCCAATCCGCGCCACTAAAATTGTATCGTTCGCCATCATCTCCAGAAATCGCACCAGAGTTGGACTGGATAGAAAAATCGAGAATTTTCCCTTTCATTAGCAAATTTACCTTGAATGCGTTGTAAAAATTTATCGCCGGGGCAAAGCGGAGATATTTCTGACTATGTCTCCATCATCAATATAGATATCAGTGTATCAAGTCCCACAAAAAATGTCAAATTTATTTTTCGTTGCAGGATATATGTATACTTTTTCGCAATTTGTATACATATCCAGGCTGATATGTATAATTTGTATACATATACGTATGGATATGTAACTCCACTTCACTTCCAAGTTTTCACCAGAAATTCACTCTGATAATAATTCCACAAGTTCTTTATTGATGTAATAGTACTCCCGTCCCATCTTTACTCGCTTAAGCAGTCCAAGTGCTGCGATTTCATTCAAGTACCTTGTAGCTGTAATGCGACTACACCCCAGTTCTCTCTCAACGATACTAATTTTGCAGTAGGACCACTTGAAAAGTAGATCGACAAACCCTTCGCGTTCAACGGCTTTCGTTCTGCCTTGTGCTTTTATCGTAACGTTACCGATAAGACGATTAATTGCCTCTATTTTGTCTGCGGTGTCTCGCGAAGTCTGTTCCACGGCTTTCAAGATGTAGAGAATCCACTGTTGCCAACTTCCGTTTTCCGTGACTTCACGAAGATATTGATAATACTCATCTCGATTTTGAATAAGAAAACGGCTGAGGTAAAGTATTGGTACATCAAGCAGTCCTTGGTATACCAAATAAAGAATGTTGAGTATACGTCCAGTTCGTCCGTTGCCATCCATGAACGGGTGTATTGCCTCAAACTGGTAGTGCATTACAGCCATTTTGACAAGCGGTTCAAATCCATCTGTTTTATCATTAATAAATCGCTCAAGGTTCGTTAACAATCTGATAAGATTTCTGTATCCGGTTGGAGGTCTGTAAATGAGTTGTTGTGTTGCTCGGTTTTCAATCACTACTGGCCCACTACGCACTTTCATTTTTTGGTCAAAAATACGCGAGCATATTTGTTCAAAGAGTTGTATATCCAGAGTTGAGCCTTCTCGGATGCTCCTGGCACCTTCCCACAATGCCTCGCGGTAGTGTAGTACTTCTTTGGTGTTGGAGTCAACCTGGTTTCTGTCAGATGCCATCGCTCTATACAGATCATCGTTCGTTGTAACGATGTTTTCGATTTCCGAACTCCTACGTGCTTCCTGAAGCGGTAACGTGTTTATCAGAACCGCTTCGTTTGGTAGCGTCTTCACCAAGGCATTCGCCTTAGAAAGCTCGGCCATTGCCGATATGCACGCTTTAAGTATGTCACGCGATTCAATATCTGCGGCCGGCGGCAGTTCAGGAAGATCGTTCCATGGAATATTTGGATCAAATTGCCTCATTGTTCTCATACTCCACCGCTTTTAACAACCGGACATGTATACTTTTTCGCAATTTGTATACATATCCAGGTGGATATGTATAATTTGTATACATATTGATTGATCATCAACCAAACAAAGCTCGCCGAATCTGTCGCACCGCCTGACGAATCCGATCCTCATTTTCTACCAGCGCAATTCGGATATACCCCTCACCGTTGTGTCCAAATCCGGCACCCGGCGAGACACAAACCTCTGCCTCATTCAGGAGTTTCATTGAAAAGTCCATAGAATTGAGGTGTTTCCATGTATCAGGGATTGGTGCCCACACGAACATTGAGGCTTGCGGTTTTGGCACTTTCCAACCGATTCGATTTAATCCATCAACAAGTACATCACGGCGTTTACAATAAACATCTGCATTTTCCATAACCACATCTTCAGGTGTACGCAGTGCCATAATCGCAGCAATCTGAATCGGCGGAAAAATGCCGTAATCGTAATATCCTTTAATTCGGGCGAGTGCTTCAATGATGTCGCGGTTACCAGCGGCGAACCCACATCGCCATCCTGCCATGTTATACGATTTGGACAGCGATATAAATTCAACACCAACGTCTTTCGCGCCTTTTGCCTGCAGAAAACTCGGTGCCTTATATCCGTCGAAAACGATATCTGCATAAGCTAAATCGTGGATTACCAGCATATCCTGTTGTTTAGCAAATTGGACGACCTCTTCAAAGAAATCTAACTCTACGACTGCGCCAGTCGGATTGTGCGGAAAACTTAATATCAACACCTTCGGCCTCGGCCATATATCCCGCGTGATTTCTGCAAGGGAGGGAACAAAATCGTTTTCCTCAGAGAGCGGAATACTTACGACGCTTCCGCCTGCAAGCACAACGCTATACATGTGAATAGGGAAAGTTGGGTTCGGTACCATTGCCAAATCACCATCATCAAGCAAGGCTAAAGCCAGATGTCCAAGCCCCTCTTTTGTTCCGATGACAGCAATCGCTTCTTCATTCGGGTCAATGTCTACACCGAATCGGCGTTCATAGTGCCAGCTAACTTCCCTTCGCAGATTGTATATGCCGCGAGATGCGGAATAACGGTGGTTTCGGAGTTCTTGTGCTGCTTCCGTTAGCTTATCAATAATGGGTTGTGGAGTCGGTTGATTCGGATTCCCCATCCCCAAATCAATGATATCTATTCCCTGTTGCCGCCGTTCATGCGTCAACTGTTTGAGTTTGCCGAACATGTATGGCGGTAGTCGGTTTAATCGTTTTGAATGTATAATCATCTTTTGAGTCCTGATTTATTATTTAATTTTACCATGTTCCCAATGTTCCTGCAAACGTTTCCCCCAATTTGATATAATTCTTTGCGGACCTCGGTGAATAATTTGTTGTCTATTGAGTTGACTTTCTTGTGCAAGGAGTCTTTCTCGGCACCTCTTAATGATTTCCTGATATTCTGGAGCATCGACGAGGTTTTCCGTTTCCCACGGATCATTGTGTTTGTCAAATAATTGTGCAAGTCCAAGTTGCTCGGGATCTGGACCGGGTGGCACAAAATCCTCCACCGCTTTTGGTTTATATTCTGTAACGTATTTATATTGGTCAGTGACAATCGCGCGTCCCCAATAATTACTCTCTATGTAAGCATATTCCCGCCAAGCAACATCTTCTCCTTCAGCAAGAGGTCGGAGACTGGTCCCTTGTACATCTTCAGGAGGGTCAATGCCTGCGTAATCACAGATTGTAGGAAATAGGTCTACACCAGAGACGAAATGCGTTTCGTCAAACCGATCTTTCTTAACAGAAACGTTTTCCCCTAAACATGCCATAATAAACGGAACCCGCACGCTTTCCTCATAAAGCGAAAATTTCTGAAACATCTGATGGCTTCCGCACGCTTCACCGTGGTCGGCACTAAAGAGGATTAACGTGTTATCATAGAAAGGCGTTTGCCGCAGCAGCGATAGCACTCTTCCAATCTCTGCGTCAACTTTTTCAATGAATCTATAATAATTCCACCTGAAATAACGCCACTGAAGTTCGTCCCAATCCCGAACAGCTTTTAGGATGCGTGCATGAATAAGTGCGTCATCAACCCGCCTACAGACGTGATGTAATATTGTTTCACGTTCATCATAGTCAAAGTTTTCAGGAAGTGGTGGCAATTCATCTTCTGTAAGAATTCCCTGCTCCACAGGATTTGGAATATGTTTTTCCTCATGGTTGTGTAGATATTCACACACATCATGCGGATCAACGTAACCAATTTGCAGATAGAACGGCTCATTACCATCGTAATTCGTTAGGAAATCTGCTACCGCGTGTGTAGATGCTGAATCGTAATATGCAGCACCGCCTGCGCCTATATCGTGTCCTCCGTAATAAAGCACCTCAAAACTTTCGCGTACATTTCTGCCGGGAACATGCCATTTTCCACAATGGAATACCTTATAGCCACCAGACCTAAGGATCTGCCCGATATCAGGAATTTTTGTGTGAAGTTGTCCACCGTTAAAAGGCACACCTGTCTCGGATGTATATAATCCTGTTGCCCAGCTTGACCGTGCAGCAGCGCAGACAGGGTCAGTACAATACGATTTCTTAAAGGAGGTTCCATTTCGGTGGAGTAGGTCGATATTAGGCGTGTGGAGATACGGATTTCCGTAAGCCGATAGGGCATCCCAGGAATGCTGGTCAGTGTTAATGAAGAGAATATTGGGACGTTTGTTCATGAAGGGTCCCCCGTCTTCTCTTTAAGGACTAACGTCTCAAAAGTACTGGAAACAATAACGATGTTCCCGTTTGCATCAACCCACCAATATGATGGCAAAACGCCTGTGCCATAAAGGTAATAACCATCAAGTGGGGTTGGGGAGTGGACTGAATCAAGAAAACCGAGTTTGTTTTTGGGTCTGAGTTGCTCAAGATCATCAAGCAAGGCGATATCTACATCATCACCTAATGCTTTCAGCCTTTCAGCAAGTGCGGGAATCACGTCTAAAAGTGCCCAATTGCACGTCAATGGAAAGGAGTTGTTCACTGTTCCTGCCGTGATTTCTGCTCCATTAATGCCAAGTAGAATCTCTGCATATGAGGTAAGCCGTCCATCCCACTTCAGTGTGGAATATCTGTCATTACAACTATTTTGAGCATCAACCCGCCAACTACCATAAAGAGGACGGTAGCATTCATTCTGGCAATGGAATTGGAGACGTAAATCTTCACCACTCGTTGTATTTTGGTATTGGACATTATAGTTCCAAATATCATCGTTGCGCTTCTGGCGTTCAACAATAACTGTTCCAATACTTAGTACCCCTTTCTGATTACCCCTTCTTTTATAGCCTCGCCAGAAATTCGGCAAAATCTGATAAACATGCTTTTTAAAATCTTCAGTATCCGCGCTTACGCTGTCAGCAGCAGATTTGACTTCAGACTCATCAAGTAATTTGATCAATATCTGTGCAAAGTCAGGGTTTTGTGCACCATGATTATAGTCAAACGACCAATGTAGTGGGTTGCTATCGTCCATGATTTTACGGGGTTTGGGTTTAAGTGATAAAGTGCTTGGGCAAGCGTTCTATGTAATGTTTTTAGTTTTGTGTTTTAGCATACTCCACATATTTTATTTATCCTCCTGAACAAATATCACCCCCTCAGGGACTTTGCCAGATGCGGCTTTATGAGCATATCGGGTTGTTTCCGGTAAGCGGTATCCTTTGCAACATGCCAATGTTAACATGCGTGCTGAATTAAGCGAAATACGGTGCCCAATTGATACGTATACAACGCTAACGTTTGTACGTGTTCGGAGAACAGTCCCGATAATCTCGTCTTTGTCCAAAAGGTCTGTATAGGCACCTTTTTCCTTGTTTGGTTCAGTGTATTGCCCACACAAACGAGACTTTGCACATCCAATTGTCGGTTTATCCAAAATTAACCCTAAGTGACATGCAAGTCCAAACCGTCTTGGATGAGCAATTCCTTGACCGTCTACTATTAATAAGTCTGGTTCTGTTTGTAAACGTGCGAAAGCCACCAGAAGTGGTGGTATTTCGCGAAATGATAAGTATCCCGGTATATACGGGAAATTGACACAACTTTCAGCAACCACACCGTCTACTACCTGTAAATCAGGAAAACTAAGGATAACAACAGACGCGAGCGCGATATCGTTTTTGAACCCAATATCTACACCAGCGACCGTCTTAATTGTCTCAAACCGATCTATCCGGACTATCTGCTTGCTCAACTCATTTTGGAGCTGCCGCGCTTGTTCAGTTGTGACATTCCATGAATGGAGGTCTTTATACTGCATATTGCTGCTCGTGCTGACTCCTCAAAAAATGTCACATCCATCTACCTTAAGTTGTACAATATCAGAACTTACGCAATTTGACCAGAAAACAAGCAAATTTACCTAAAAATCCGTTATTTCATCACTTTTAACCTTCTAAATCCCCTTATCAAGAGGGCTTTAGGAGGAAATGCGTAAGTTCTAAATATATTATATGATAACGGGAACTGTGTCAGTTGTCAAGCATTTTTTGTGTTGCTTTTTCGATATCAGCGATTCGCGGTTTGGCGATATGTCGGACTCCTGCAAAAAAAGCGTTTAGGATTAAGTACCCAGCACCAATTCCCATCAAGGCACATAAAAAACCAAGAAGTATTACGTTAAACATCAAATTTCTCTCCTGCAACCTAAATTCCATCAGGTACTCTACATTAACATTTTAATGTATTTATCTACACCGATTTTCATTGATATTATATTTTAATTCCGTTACAAAACACTTTCACTGACATATTTGACCATTTTGGTAAAATGCATAATTGCTACGAAAGTGTTGCAATACAAAACGATATTTCTTTTGCCTGGTTTCAAATCTGTTGTGAATTTATACTGAGCAAAAATGATGCCATTTTGAAAATTACGGGTTCATTCTGCTATTTTTAACGAAGCAAACTTGTGGATGATGTGGAGTTTTATGGGTATTAGGTGGGACACTATGTGGAAAGTTTATGGAAGTATGGTGAGACATTTTACCGAAGGGAAATGGTGAAAAGGTGTGTCAAAATTGAGACATGCTTGTAGTAAATTACAGTAATACTCAATTAACGCGATTCATATAGGTATATACCACCCAGGGTTATTTAGTAGAACTATTGGACAAAAACCAACTCTATGTTCACCTCTCCGAAATTGAGGATGCAGATTTTGAGGTGAGTGCAGAAGATAAGGCGTTGAATAGGATGTTCTATGGAGAATAACCTAAGTGGTTGACTCGGTAAGTTTTTGTGCTTTGAAATCTCTAAATACACCCCCCCTTTATCCCCCCGCAAGCGAGGGGAAGGGACTTTTGGATCTATTAGGTCCGTTCTTCATATAATAAACGTTTAGCGAGTAAACCACTAAGTTGCCACGGACAAGATTTCAGACATGCAGACACCATTTTTAATAGAGAAGGGCTCATTATTCACCAAAATTTGTAGCGTAAACTTTTAGTTTGCGCATGTATAGGCACAAACTGGAAGTTTATGGGACAGGTTTCCGTTGTGTGTGCAATCTGCGTTTCTCCGCGATTCAGATAAAAAAGGGTGACAAAAACTTTACACACCCTATCCGCGCAAAAAACTTGATTTTTACCACACAATATGGTATACTTTAATAACTGATACATGCAATTATAGGAGAACCGACTGGAAGTAGAAGTAAGGAGACCCATGCCAAAACCCGGGCGTGAACCAGCACAAACAAAAGACCTCGTCACCGCATATCTCAAGGAAGTCAAAACCAAAGTAGATGCATGTATCTTTGACTTTCTTCCCACCACCCATAAGCATCAGGATGTCCATCAATTATACCAAATGATGTTAGATTATCCGCGACGTGCGGGCAAAGGATTGAGACCTGCGCTCTGCTTGCTGATCTGTGAGGTATTCGGTGGAGATGCAGAACGTGCTGTTAATACTGCTGCAGCACTTGAACTGCTGCAGAATTGGCTGCTTATTCACGATGACATTGAAGATGGTTCTGAACTTCGACGTGGTGAACCGTGTCTACACCAAAAGCATGGAATCCCGATGGCTATCAATGTAGGAGACGCACTGCACTGTAAAATGTGGGAGATGCTTCACCGAAACACTGATATCCTCGGACATGAACTCGCCTTCCAGATACTATCCGAATTTATACAACTGAGCAATCAAGTCGTTGAAGGGCAACACATTGAATTGAGCTGGGTCCACAATAATCAATGGAATCTTAACGAAAACGATTATTGGACTATGTGTATTCAGAAAACTGCGTGGTACACTTGCATCACACCGTGTCGCGTAGGGGCAATCATCGGCGGCGCAAGTGCCGAAGAAACCGATGTCTTTATTGAAATCGGAAAATCTCTGGGAGTTGCATTCCAAATTCAGGACGATGTTCTCAATTTAATTGGCGATGTCGGTAGATATGGCAAAGAAATTGCTGGAGACATTAGTGAAGGCAAACGTACACTTGTGCTTATTCATCTCTTCAATTCATGCACGCCATCAGAGGCGCAAAACGTAATTGACATCATGGCACGACCACGAACTGAAAAAACGGAAGCAGAGGTGCAAAGTGTCCTGCAATTGATGCAAAAATACAACTCTATTCAATATGCACAAGAGTGCTCTAATACACTATTAAAAGAAGCAGTAGAAAAGTTTAATCAGAATTTTGCCCACCTTCCAGATAGTAGGGCAAAGCATCTATTTTTATCCCTAATTCACTTTTTCGTTGAACGCGAATATTAGTAAGGAGAACACATTTTAATGGCTAACACTGGTATTTCATCTGGCAAATTGAGAGGACTCATGAAACTCGCCGATGCAAGCGGCAAGTTTAAAATGATGGCGATTGACCAACGCGGTTCTATGGTAACCAAACTTGCAGAAGTCCTTGGCACCGACAAGACGAATGTCCAATATTCTGATGTCGCATCACTCAAAACCTTAATTACACGAATTCTTGCGCCAAATTCTACCGCAGTTTTGACTGACCCTATCTACGGACACCCATTTTCAATTACGGAGATTCCACGGGATGTGGCACTACTTCTTGCCTATGAAGAATCTGGCTACGTAAGTGAAGGTGTCAGTGAAAATGAGCGTCTTTCTAATCCTATTGAAAATTGGACTATTGAAAAAGCGCAACGCGCCGGCGCAGACGCTATCAAACTACTCGCTTATTATCATCCCGATGCTTCTGAAGCAACTTTGCAGCATCAGCAAGCCTTTGTCCGTCATGTTGGAGATGAATGTGAAAAACATGACCTGCCGTTTCTTCTCGAACTCGTAAGTTATGCCCTTGAAGGTACAACGAAAAGCGTTGCGTTTGCAAAACAGAAACCGGACTTGGTCATCCGTAGCGTCCAAGAATTTACTGTCCCATCCTATAAAGTTGATATTCTAAAATTAGAATTTCCAGCAGATCTAAAATATACGACTGAATACCAAGATCGTGCATTTTATGCAGGTGAATCTGCTTACGACTTGAGTGAAGTTAAAAATGTCTGTCAGAAATTAGATGAAACGTCAACGTTACCATGGGTCATTTTGAGTGCTGGTGTAGATATTGAGGAATTCATTGAAAACGTTCAACTCGCCACTGCAGCAGGCGCGAGCGGGTTTTTGTGTGGACGTGCTATCTGGAAAGATGCTGTTGATTTTTATCCTGACATCAGCGCAGTTACACAGTTCCTCGAAAATGATGCAACAACCAATTTCCATAATGCAAATGCAGCCGCAGAAAACGCGTTACCGTGGTTTGAGCATCGCCACTTTGGAGGTGTTGAGAACATCCATCTTGCCAAACAATCTGAAAATTGGTTCCAAGACTACCAGTAACGGACAGACAACGGATTTATCCTACTGGAGCACATTTTCAATTTTATCGAGAATTTTGCGCGCTATATCAAGGGTGATCTCATCGGAAACTTGCCCGCCGATTTCGGCGACAAGGACAACAACAGTGTCCCGAACGAAAAGCCAATTTGCACCCGCTTGCCACACTGAGTCTCCAAGTGTAACCTGATCTGTGGATACTGGTTGATAAATAGATTCGTGTCCACCGAATTTTGAGATGGTTCGCGGAGATAATCGAGCTCGGCCTTCATCAGCTGCGGTGTACGCTTCATCAGCGGATTGAAAAAACCAATAATTTAGCACAACTTGCGAGGCAGGCGCATTATTCAACCACCACCGATCACGCCAACCGAATTGCGCAATTGGCTTGGCAGGCGCAGTCGGAGAATAGAGTTCTTGAGTGGAACTCAAACGTGCCGAATACGCTGATAAATCTGTTACAGTTAATCGAATTGATTCCAGTGTAATATTCATAATAAACATGATAACATGTCCACAGCACAATTTCTAATTAAAAACGCAAATTTATTAAACATTTTTTACCTAAAAAACAACTAACGATTTAAGTTTTTACGTATTCTGTTAAATTAATCTAAGTTGCCACATGTAGCACAATCTGTTAGATTGTGCCTGTGAGAACGCAAACTCACAGTTTGCGCTACGGAATCTTGTGAAAAATGGATCATTCTCTATAAAAAACGGTGTTTGCAAGTCTAAAATCTTATAGATGGCAATTTGAGTTAAATTACGTCAATCTAAACAAAAAATATGAAAATTCTTTCACGTTATTGTCTTAAAGAGTTCATTCCACCCTTTTTAATTACACTTGTCTGTTTCACTTGTATTATACTTTTTGATGAACTTTTTCGACTTGTTAAGCTTTTCGTTAAAAAAGGAGTAAGCCCGCTTTATCTAATTGAATCGCTGTTGTATGTGATGCCCGCAACGGTTATTCTGTCAATTCCGATGGCGGCGTTAGTTGCAATCCTGCTGGCATTAGGCCGCCTCTCCACAGATTCAGAAATTATGGCAATGCGGGCGCACGGAGTCGGTTTCCATCAACTTATGGTACCTCTCTTGATTGTAACAGTCTTTTTAAGTGTAATTGACTTAGCGTTGATGGAATATGTGCTGCCGAAAGCCACTCTTGCTTCTGTCTCACTCAAACGCGACATCCAAAGACACAATCCTGCCCTCATTTTGGAAGAAGACACCGTTATGAAAGAGCTGGAGAGTGAAGGTAAACTTTGGATGTACGAATCCACGGATCCAAAAACAGAACGACTGCAGAATGTAAGAATCTGGGATGAAATTTTGCCGGGACAACCGCGTTTCACCCTTGCACAATCTGCCCGTCTCGGCTTTGAAGATGGCAATGCCAAGTTGACGCTTTACGATGGACACACCTATGAGCCTTTAACGGACGGTTCCGAAGGGTTCAGAATTACCAAATTTCAGGAACAGCAACTCGCTCTCGACTTTAAAAAAGACCTACAACGCGGCGAATATAAGACACAACATCCGCAAACAATGCGCGTTGGAGAACTTAAGACACACATCGAAAAATTGGAAGTTGCTCAGAGACCAGATAAAATATCTGAATACACTACCAATAGGATTCGTTATGCTAAGGTGGAATATCATAAAAAATTTGCTATTCCCTTTGCCTGCTTAGCATTTGGTATAATCGGCATTCCCCTCGGATTTATAGTGCAAAAGAACGGAAGAATGATTGGATTTGGTATCGGATTAGCCATAATATTGTTATATTATCTGCTACTGCAGATTGGGCAAAGTAGTGGCCTAAGCGGTAAATTACACCCCGCCTTGGCAATGTGGTTTCCAAACCTTGTTGTTGGAATGCTCGGAATAGCACTTATTACAAGGATGTTTAGCGAAGGTAAACTAAACGCATGGCGAAATAAAGAGAGAAGTCCCGCTGGTTGTCAATAGAAAAGCAGAATCTTAACGAGCAGGACTTACGCAATAAGTCCGAAAGTCCCCTTGATAAGGGGGATTTAGGGGGTTAAATACCTAAAATAACGACTTTTTAACCCCCTGCCCCCCTTATCAAGGGGGAGCGCGTAAGTCATGAACGAGTAAAATAGGGAAATCACTTGAACATTTTAGACCGGTACCTTATAAAAGAATACCTCAAAGCCTTTCTTATAGGTTTTTTCTTTTTTAGCGCGCTTGTTGTTGTCGTTCGTTTATTAGATAAGGACATCAAAAAATTTGAGGAGGGTATCACTTATCTCACCGCAGTGAAAATTATCCTATACCAAGCACCACGGCGGATAATGGAGATTGTACCGGTATCAGGTTTTGTCGCTACCTTTTTCGTTCTTGGGCGGATGATTCGGAATAACGAATTTGTTGCAATGAAAGCGGGGGGAATGAGTGTCTACCGAATTCTTACACCTATTCTTATTGTAACACTCGTTATTTGCGCGTTTTTTGCACTTTTTTATGACCGTATTGCATCTCCTGCTTACCATGAAGCGAACCTTTTACAAAAAAAAATAGGACCTAGCTACGGTAGACACCTCGTCTTTAAAAGTAAAGGTAATCGTATCTTTTATTCGCATCGAATCAATTTAAAAAAGAAAGAAATTCGTAATTTGACGATTTGGGAATCGAATGAGGTGGGACAACTTGAGCGAACAATTTATGCAAAGGCAGCAACGTGGACACCGACACATTGGGAACTCACCGATGGACACATTCGTCAATTCAAAAATGAAGCGGAAGTCAGTTATGAAACTTTTGATGAGAAGTCTATAGAACGCTACGAAGACCCTGCACGTTTTATCGGCAGCGACAAAGACCCAAAGGCAATGACGATTAAGGAACTTAAAGAGCAGATTGCCTATAAAAAAGAAGCAGGGCAGATTTCACGGATAGAACAAGTAAAATTGCATCACAAAACGGCGTATCCGTTTGCAGCTGTTGTTGTTGTTCTGTTAGGCGCGCCGATTGCAATCCGTTTCGGAAAAGCTGGCTTTTTTGCTGGATTAGTCATTGCTTTCTTCCTTGTTTTTATCTATTGGGCGCTCTCTTTTGCTACGCTTGAAGGACTCAGTGAGAACGGCAAACTCCATCCGTTTTTAGCGTGTTGGGGAGCAAACATTCTATACGGTATTGTCGGCAGTATCCTAATATGGCGCACGCCAAAGTAAAGATTTAAAGGCAGAGCTATGGAAAAATAATCTACGCGCGGTCAGCTCCGATTTAAGTTTTTCCCATAGTTTCAACATCTATCATGATTTCCCAAAAACTCGGTAATTTCTTCTTCAAAATCCGTAGTTTTACCCCGATTCCATTTATCCTCGCGTTGCTCTATTTCGCGAAACCCGCATGGTATACCACACTAATAGGTATCCTATCAATCGCTATAGGCGAATTTCTTCGAATGTGGGCAGTCGGATATGCGGGCGGTACTACACGTGCCACATCTCTCGGCGCCGCTCGTGACCTCGTCACAACAGGCCCCTATAGTTATGTCCGCAACCCGCTTTATCTCGGCAACTTCTTGCTCAGCTTCGGAATCTGCATTGTTGCCAATGTCCTTTGGTTAATACCTGTTCTGGTAGTTGGATATTTTATTCAGTATCTTCCCATCATCGCTGTAGAAGAGACATATCTATTGGAATCATGTGGGTCCATCTATCAGGTATATCAGGAACAGGTGCCGCGCTTCTTCCCCCAGTTTATCCCCTATTCCTCCCCATCGGCACACGATTTTTCTTGGGCACGCGCTATTAAAAGTGAAAAACGCACTTGGACTGCAATTATTTGTGTTATCGGATTAATTTTTGCAAGAGGACTTGTTTAATTATACTTTTACAAGATACATTGGCAGCTAATTTCATTATACCAAGAACTCAAAATTTTCCTTGACAAAAATGCGTTGAAGACATATCATTTCAAAAAGTTTAGTAAGCACGTTTGAAAGTTAATCCGCTTGTAATTGTGAAATCTGTGAACAATTCCTCTTATACCAAATCTACCGTCCGAAAATGGGACAAATCCGGTTAATTTGATATTAATTTCCGAATAAAGAACAATGGCAAACACATTAACCCAACGAATTCAAACTCGTGCTTATGAACTTGGGTTTGAACTTGTCGGGATTACTCCTGCCGAACAGAGCCAAACCATTCAACGTTATCAGCAATGGATTGAAAGCGGATATGCTGGTAAGATGGACTACCTTGAAAGACACCTACCCCTCAAGGAAGATACGCGAAGACTCCTTGAAGAAGCTAAATCTATTATTAGTCTCGCGATGAACTATTATACGCTGGATACACCTAAACCGTTAGCAGAAGATCCCAGTCGTGGACAAATATCTCGCTACGCGTGGGGTGACGACTACCATGATATTATCCGAGAACGTCTTCTACTACTTGTAGAATTTATCAAAGACACTGCTGAAACTGATCTTAAAAGTCGTGTTTTCGTGGACTCTGGGCCAATTTTGGAAAGGGAATATGCTCAAAAAGCCAAACTCGGTTGGATAGGGAAAAACACGAATCTGATTAATTGGCGTTCAGGGTCATGGTACTTCCTGGCAGAGGTGCTTGTGAGCATTGAGTTGGAATATGAAACGCAAACGCTTCGTGGCAGTTGCGGCACCTGCACAAAATGCATTGAGGCATGTCCAACAGATGCGATTATTGAACCGAATTTGCTTGACTCTCGGCTATGCATCTCCTATTTGACAATTGAATTAAAAGATAGTATTCCGAAAGAACTCCGTCCCCAAATCGGAAACCTGATTTTTGGGTGTGACATCTGTCAAGAGGTTTGCCCCTGGAACAGCAAAGCAATACCAACAGCTGAACCTGCGTTTCAACCACGCGATGGAAACCTCGCCCCTGAGCTGCTAAGCCTTATCAGCATGACACAAACCGAATTTAGCAAAAAGTTCAAAGGAAGCCCCATCAAACGCGCGAAGCGCAGAGGATTCTTACGAAATGTTATCGTTGCTATCGGCAATTGGCGGTCACGTGCTGCTGTGCCTGCTCTCCAAAAGGCATTAACTGACGAGGAACCCTTAATCCGCGGACATGCAGCCTGGGCATTAGGACAGATCGGCGGGAAAACTGCTAAACACACATTGGAAACTCAATTAACGTGTGAAAGCGATTCAGAAGTAATCTCCGAAATTCAGGAAGCACTGCAAGTGATTGCGGGTGAGGATGAAAACCCTTATGTGTCAATTTAGTATCCTTTTCTCCTGTCAGAATCACGGATGAGCGCGGATTTCTATGAATTTCTGAATAGCATCAACCAACTTTCCAGCGCCAAACCGCACTACATCCGTTGCAGGCAAACCAGTTTCTGCTTCCGCTGCAACGATTGCTTGATACGCTTGTTTTTCAGACAGGTCAAAACAATTGAGCGCTAATCCGATCACCTTTGCTGGCTTTATAGGTGCAGTTAACATCTCATACTGCGCGATCATCTCAGATAAAGATGGTAACGGCACTGTATACCGCGCGACCTCTTTCCGCGAGGGTTGATGACAAAATATCATTGCATCAGGCATGCTGCCATGGAGTAGGCTCAATGTCACACCGGAATATCCCGGATGCACCAAAGATCCTTGTCCTTCAACGATGAGAAGGTCGTGATTTTTCGCGCCTTCAAGTACAATGTGTTCAGCAGCACCGGCGGTGAAGTCAGAGACAACAGCGTCAATCGCAATACCCCACCCCCATACCATAATACCGTTCTGCCCTGTCGGACAAAATTCAGCATTGAGTTTCCGTGCCCTTGCAGAATTTGTAATCTCTATGCCAGATAACATTTTCCCAACGCGGCAATCTGAACCGACAGTGAGAATAACAGTCGCATCTACATCTGCAGCTTTACATGTTGCCACAGGTAAATTATCTGGTGGTTTCCTTGCATCCCATAGCACTACATTATGTGCCTCTGCCAACTCCGTCAGTTCAGCATTCTCACTCAGAAAGTGGTGGAGCCCGCTCATGATATGTAATCCGCTTTTGATCGCTTCATGTAGAATCCCACGCCATGCCTCAGGCAATTCACCACCGGGTGGGGCTATACCGATAGCCAACATTGTCGGTTCAAGCTGCATTGCCTCAGCAAGATCGCGAACAACCGGAATCCCTTTGCCAATTTCAATTATTTCACTGACATCTTTTCCCGATTTTGTACTATCAATGACTGCAACAACGTTATCAGGAAGGTAACGCACCAAAACAGTTGCAGTCTTCGATTCAAGAACGCCGAACGATCCTTCAGCAAGAATAGCGATTTTATGTGATTTGGGGTGTAATTGTTCATTCATTTATCAATAAAATATCACAAATTGAGAGTAATTTCAAGGGAGATATAAAAGAACAAAAACACTCTCTTGACTCCACAAATCCATTATGTTAAAATTCCGAAAATGACAATTGAGAAACCTTATCCAGAAATTACCTTTGAACGGATGCAACAAAAAGACCTTGAACAGGTGATGGCGATAGAAAAGGAAGCCTTCCCCGATCCCTGGTCTAAATCATTTTTTAAACAGGAACTTCGGAAAAGAAAAACGTACATACATTTATATATCGCGCGGTTAAATAATAAAGTCGTCGGATATATTGTTTTTTACCTCTTCCGGGGTGAAGGACACATCATGAATATTGCCGTAGCCGCTGAATATAGGCGCTGTGGTGTGGCAAAATATCTACTCGCGTCAGCCTTAGAGGTCGTTCGAAAAAATGCGGGGGAGGAAGTATTTCTTGAAGTTTCTGTCAATAATACTGCAGCACAAGAACTTTACAAGCAATTTGGATTTGAAGTTGACGGTATCCGCAAAAGATACTATAGCAACGGTGAAGATGCGTACGTCTTGCGAAAAGAGGTGCAACGTTAATCTTCGCAAACTTTGTCAAGACACTCAAGGTCATAAAACTTTCTACAAAAGAGGTATTAATTATGAAGTTTGATATAGCACGTTCTGCTTTTTCCGCCTCACCTTCCGAAGAGACGCTTTCGCTTTCAATACGAAGACAAGAAGCCCGTACTGCTGGTAGGAACGGCTGGCGAATCATTGAGGAGGAGGTCAATTGGCAGGCAGCTGAAACCGCTATTATTGTCGTTGACATGTGGAATAAACATTGGTCCTGGGGAGCAACTGAACGCGTCAACATTATGGCACCGAGAATGAATATTGTTCTACAGCGTGCAAGGCAGCAAGGTGTCCAGATAATCCACGCACCTTCTGATACCATGGATTTCTATAAGGACCATCCCGCACGTACCGCTATACTTGAGATTCCGAAGGCAGAACCTCCACAGGAACGGGAAATGCCCGATCCACCTCAACCTGTAGACGCATCCGATGGTGGGTCAGACACAGGTGAGACACACATGTATGGCGCTTGGCATCGTCAACATCCAGCCATTGAAATTGATAACACGGATGCTATTAGTGACAACGGACACGAGGTGTACAACCTACTCGCGCACAAAGGAATTCAGAACATTATTATTATGGGCGTGCATACCAATATGTGTGTACTGGGGCGTTCTTTTGCCATTAAACAGATGGTACGATGGGGATTCAATGTTGTGTTAGTTCGCGATTTAACTGATGCAATGTATAATCCTTTCAAACCTCCCTATGTGAGCCATGAAGAAGGCACGCAGTTAGTTGTTGAATATATTGAAAAATTCTGGTGTCCTTCAATTTTGAGCGGTGATCTAACTACTCCTGAACCGGAATAGTGCCTAATTTCTATAGTGAACTTTAAAATTATTGGGACACTTTAGACATTATAACGTTTTAATTGTCCGTAGTTTTTGGTCTCTCATAAAATCTAAAGTTTGTCCGTCGGGTAGAGCGATAGCGAAACCTGACAGACGATATAAACTTTCGGTATTATTTTTCGGATGTTGCCGATGAAGGCCGTTCCTGGACCACAGGGATCACGTAACTACGGACCCTCACATCTCCTTCTGTTTCTGATTCAACGCGGGGTGTTGGATTCTCACGATGATCGAAGACTACATAGTAACCTTCTATCGCTTGTTCTAATTTGAGATATGCCCGGAGCTGCTGTTTACCTGCTTGATAACGTTTTTCGCCTTCCCATATCTTTGTTTCCACAATATATTTTCGTCCATTGTGAAAAATGACGAGATCCATTCTACCACGCCCTGTTTGCACTTCAAGATACATGGCACCGCGTACAATTCTGACGAACTGGTCAAGATAGGTGTAAAGGAGGTCCTGTCCGACGAATTCTTGTGGTGTGTCTGGCACTTGGAGTATCCGAAAACCGACGCGGGCGGTAAAATCACGGAAATTATCAAGAAGTCGTCCTAAATCGATATATCCTGAGGGAGTAAGGTAATCCTTAAAATCGATGTCTTCCGGAAAATAATCGTGTTCAAGTCCATTAAATAGCGGTCTAAATGTCAGCAAGATGCACTGCTGATAAATTGGGTTGACAATCTCACATAGGTTCCCTGTGCCTTTTGTGATGACACCATAAATAGCAAGTTCATTCATGACATCATCGTAGGGATTGAAGGGCACCCCGCCCTCATAAGCAGCGATCTTCATGAGGATGCTTCTAAAGCGCGGTTCTCTACGGACATTGGTAATCAGATGCTGAATGTTGACATTCCCTTCTTGAACGATTTTTGCATGTGCCGTTAGAAAATGTTCCAAGCGAATCGTTTCAGTTTTCGGGATATCTGATTCCTCTGTAAGAATCTGTGCAAACCGATTAACAAGAAAGGGTTGCCCGCCTGTCTGTCTATGCAACATTTCAATTACTTTTGGGTTGAAAGTTTGTCCAGTTTCTTCGGTATATTGGGACAAGAGTTCGTGCACCTGCTCAAGTGTAAAGTTAGGTAGACTGAAGTCATCTTGGATATTGAACGGGGAGATGGATCTGTCGTAGTTTAGCTGCGCAATGCTCTTGACACCGACGATGCCAACGCTATACGGGCAATGGAGCTCATCAGAGAGATAGATATGACGGAGTGCATTAAGAAAACCACTGACAGCCTCTCGGGGTATACCATCAAACTCGTCTATGATGAGAAGTACTTTCCGGTTTTTCAGAAATCTCTCAAATTTATTAAAGAACCTTCTCATGGAGAAAGCGTTAGTGAGTTTGGTGTCATCTAAAAAATCTATCAATGCCTTGGATGGAACGTTGTCCTGTCGTTGAAAAGTATTCTCAATTTCCTCACGAAGATCTTCATAGAAACTACTGTAAAAATCTGACAAAGAGAGGTCAGCATACGTATCAAAATTCAATTGGATAAAGAAGTAGTCTGGAGTTTCCGTTACCAAGGTGTTAAGTGCGCTTTTAAAAAAAGTGGTTTTGCCAGTCTGTCGTGGTGCGAAGAGTACAATATAACGCCCCTCTTTGATGCGATTGATGAAATCAGCGGTCTCTTCTGATCGTGAGACGACATAATTCTTCTGTGGATTGACGGGCCCCCGGGTTTCAAAATATCTCATTTTCTCTCCTGCTCATCGGCATTTCTTGCAACCATTGTACCAAATCCAACAGTGTAAATCAAGGTTGAATTCGTTGTCTGCTTAAGGGTCAATGTCAACAAGTGAATTCAGAATAGGGAGCAATGCCCCCATTGTTGGCACATCACGGAACGTAAAACCGAACTTTGAGAAATACGCGGATGCTTCCAATGCCTCTGTGATTATCGGTTTTTTCTCCAATTCCTTTGAAACACCAAGGATAAGGCGAGTATCGGTCTGTTCGGCAAGTGTGTTGAGACGCGCAAGCAGATGCCCTTGGTGCCACGGATGGAATAACTCAATTGCCACTTCCACACCGCTGGTATGAATCAATTGATAATCTGGAAAACAGTAGAAATCTCCCGGTAAAGGTAGAAACTGGCTACCTGGATGAATCTGCCAATCATCTGTTTTGTTGTGGAGCATCTCCTGAAAGAGTTGAATATCTTCAGGAATATAGGCAAGAAATTGTTGTGCAATCGGTTTTATCCCACACGATTCATTGAGATATAACCGAGAACGTCTTTTATTTCGAAACTGAACCTCCGCCGTGAGTTCCCATTTCGGTTGATGCAACACGGCGACAAAAAAGTTCGCCAGATTCATGCCGTATCGCTTCGTTTTGTAAAATAGGTTGAGCGGTCCGTCTACTGTAATCTGAAACAGATCCTCGTTTTCTATTCTCTCTTTCCGAATTGTGGAGAGGAGTTGGTTAAATCTTAGATATTTGAACAGCTGACGCAGTTCGGCTGTCATGGAATCGGTGAGATTTAAAGTGAGGGAATTACAATGCAAGAGCAAGCCTTGTACCTGTGCAGTGTTGTAACGATGCAGTAGATGCTCAGCAGAAAGTGTTTTGAAAGACAAAATTGGCTGACAACTTGGCAGATCTGCATAGAGTCTATCCCTTAACGCTGTTCCCTCGGGTTGTCCTTCGTTTCGGACTATCTGTTCGACTTTTTGCTGGTAGTCCGCATAATCCAAAAACTGTTCTTGTGAAAGCAGGCGGCTTGTTTCTGTGAAAAGTTTTTGCCGAAACGCAATCAGTTCTTCGTTAGGTGCAGTGTCAAACTCGGTTCTATCTAATAGCAGTTTTTCAAGTCCACGCTTGACTAAAGGTGTGCCTGGTGTGCTATCCATAACATGTTTACTCGCCTCTAATAATGTTGATCGTGCTTTGTCTGGTGATTCTTCAAAGACAGAAATTAATTGTTCGGCAATTGCCAACAATTGGCTATCAGTAGGTTTTACAAATTGAGGATAGATCTGTCCGTTCTGAATTTTGTATCGGAGTAGGTCTTTGGTAAGCATAGCCTTCTAATTCTATACTGTAGGAGGGGTTTTCAACCCCGATAATGTATCTGCTACCTTGTTTGGTATGCGTGGTGTTGTCTTCGCCGTTTGTTAACAAACTGTTCGCTGGTCTGTTTAGAGATAAGCTCGTAAAGCACCGCTTGTTTGCCCTCACGTTTACGGAGGATACGCCCTAACCGCTGCACATGCTCACGGACACTGCCGCTCCCTGAAACAATAATGGCGACATTCGCTTCCGGCACGTCTACGCCCTCATTCAGCACTTTGGAGGTGACAAGGATAGAAAATGTGCCATCGCGAAATCCGTTCAAAAAGGCGTTCCGCTCTTTCAGTTTTGTTTGATGCGTTAGCACCGGCAGAAAAAAACGCGTGCCTATCTGATATGCCGTGTCATTATCTTGTGTAAAAATGAGGATTCTATCACCACGATGCCGTTGAATCAGTTTCCACACCCACTCCTGTTTTGCGGCGGAGGCGAAACTGAGCTGCTTCTGTGTGAGATACGCTTTGAAAGCAGTCCGTCCCGCTTCGGATTGTGAGGATTTCCATAGAAACGTTTGCCATCCGCGAGGCGTTCCCATATTGATTTTTGCTTGTTTCAGAAAGTTCAAATAGGTGCGGCGCGCTTCTTCATATTGAACCCGTTCCGTGTCTTCCATATCAACTGCAATTGTAACGACACGATATTCGGAGAGCGTTTTCCCAGAAAGTTCCTGTACCTGCGCTTCATAACAACATTCACCGACAAGCGCATAAAGTCTGCTCTCTTTTCCATCAACGCGCTCGGGTGTAGCTGTCAACCCTAAACGGAAAGGTGCAATACTACTGATTGCCGCGTATTGATATTGGTCGCCCGGTAGGTGGTGGCATTCGTCAAAAATGGCAAACCCGAACCGATTCCCGTAGTGCGGTGCATGCATGACTGCGGACTGATACGTTGTCACGGTGAGGTCTTGTAATTCGTGTTGTCCACCGCCATAAAGCCCTACTTCCTCTCCAAAATGTTCTTTTAGCACTTCGTACCATTGGTGCATCAAATCAATTGTCGGCACATGCACAAGCGTTGGGCGCTGCGTATCCGCGATAAGTAGAACCGCGATGAAGGTTTTACCTGCACCTGTCGGCAGGCTAATAACGCCACGTTTGTTGTTAGCATGCCATGCGTCAATTGCTTCAGATTGATACGGATAGGGTGATACGTTTTTTTGATTGGTAAAAGGTTTAGCAGTGAATTGTCGTGCTGTATCCGTGTATGGGATGTTGTGTGCGCGCAGCTGCGAGACAATATGGCGGTAACGGTAGGCAGGCGCACGGAAAGTCAAGGTGCGCTCATCCCAGCGGATGTTTGGTAACTGCGATTGGAGTGCCTCTGGGACGTTCTGTAGGATAAGGGTGCCTTTGTCAAAGTCTATTTTGAGTGAAGCCATGATACTGTTCTCTTTGCCCGCCAAATCTGTAGCATAAACTTTTAGGTTGTGCATACATAAACGCAAACTAAATAAGTATTTCGGTATTTTGGCGAGGTTCGGAAGAAATCAACGGTATGAATGCCTGTTGGCATTCCCCGCCTCGCCAGCAGAGATAGACACCTGCTGCTGGTGAGGTTTCCTAACCTCACCAAAATACCGATTTATTTTTTAAACTTCATAATTATATCACACTTTCCGTTAAGATAATAGAAATTTGTTAACGCTGGTATGTTCAGTTTTGTACATGCATGTGTGTTGTCTGAATCTCGGAAAATGCGGATGGGGTGGGAAGGTCCGCTTCTTTGAAGGGATAAACAAAGATGGGTCGAGGTTCGGAAACCTCGACCCATCTTTGAATGTCTGAGACGCAAAGGTATGATCCTATTTCCGTATCAACATCTTCCGTGTAGCACTGAAATCCCCTGCGGTGAGGGTGTAAAAATAGACACCACTCGCCACAGACTCCCCAACATCATTTTTGCCATCCCAATGTGCAGCACGGTTGCGGTCATGATACTTGCCGACTGCTTGATGTCCTAATGCAAGTGTTCTCACTAACTTCCCATCTGCAGCATAGATGTGCAATGTCACATCTGCAGGTTTTGCTAACTGATACGGGATCCACGTTTCAGGATTGAACGGATTTGGATAGTTCGCAAGCAGTGCAGTCTTTTGCGGTGTGTGGACTGCCAATAACCGTTTGAGGTTAGCAATCCCTTCGCGGAAGACAGCAGAACCGTCATCTGCAACCTGTGCTTGCTGGACCCATGCCTGAACAGTGCCAGCGTCTATATTCGCGGACATGAAAACACCTGCAGGCGCAGAAGCCCCCGTAAATTCCCCGAAGTGGCTGGCAACGGTGACGAGATCCAAAATATTGATAACGCCATCACCGTTGACATCTACACGCGGGTTAGCCCGGAAATCACTTTGTCCGAAGTAGCGTGATACCAGCACCAGATCCAGTATATTCACCTGACCATCTTCGTTCACATCCCAAGCAGGTGCCTCCGCTAAAGTAACACTTTCGGCCTCCTCCGGATATTCGTAGGGTCCAATATCAACAGTTTCACCGACAGGTCTTGCCTCGCCACTATAATCATCTGCGGGTGCGAATTCGTTTGTGCCAGCATCTATCACAATATCGGGATTCTCCAGCCGATAGTTCTGACCTTCAAGGTCTATAAGCACCGTTTTCGCGACAATGTTATCACTAGCGTTCGTAGCAAAGAGTTCCCAGATATCTAATTCAATTCCGAACGCATTCCCCGCTTGATTCACAAAGGTTTTGAGAATGTTGTTGTGAAAGAGGTTATGGGTAATAGGTAGATCGTGGTTGTCCGCTATGAAGATAGCGGTATGCCCACCAGAGAAGATATTATTGTGAAAACGACACCCCGGTGAATTCACCCAGACAGTGGGTGCTTCCGACGCAGCAGTATCCCGCACGTCTGTAGCGAGTTCGGTAGAAGACGACAGAAAGAGATTGTTGAAGAAATGTGTGACTTGACGTGTGATAACCGCATCGCCAATCACACCGAGACCGCGCTCACCATAGAGATCGCTGGGTTGCGTCGCTGTGTTGTTGACGAATATATTGTTGCTAACCACAACCGTGTTCGTGGAATTCTTTTCTGCTCCTACTCCTATTTGAAATCCACCACTTCCCTCCCCAGAATTTCCAACAAATAGATTGTGTGTAATATTACCGGAGACACTATTTTCAATGAAAAATCCGGCACCGTTATCATGTTCGACCGAATTATTTATGAATTTATTGTAGGCTATATTCCCAATGACAACCACATTATAACCAGAAACCTTGAACCCCCTCCGCTTATTTTCAGCAAAGGTATTATGAGTGATGTTGCCAGTAAAATTATTGCCGTGAAGATTTAATTCGAGCCCAACAAAACCGTTTTTACTAAAAGTATTGTGGCTGATGTTGCCAGTGAAAGGGGCAGAAACCTGGACCCCAGACCACCCATTATTCGTGACGATATTATGGGTAAAGTCACCCCGAAATTCACCATGGAGCCAGATTCCATGACCCTTATTGTCAGTAAATGAATTGTTGCTAACTGTGGCATTCAATGTTCCCCTAATTCTCACACCTGAAGTACTAGACGCATTCCTACCTTGAGATCCATTATTAGAAAAAGTGTTGTGTGTAATATCGCTGGATGAATTGCCTTCAATATGGAGTCCAGCTACATCAATCCTTGTATTCCAAATATCAACAGTTGCGTTACCACTGAAAGTGTTGTGTGTCGCAGAGACGCTCGTATTCGACCAGATGCCGTTATGAGTATTGTTGCTGATCGTGCTGTTTGCAAGCACCAGCGGGATATTCGTGGCAATACCGTTTTGTGTATTGTTATGGACAATACAGGATAAAATATTATTCGGTTTCGTAACCGTGTTGGTGTGGTCCCAGATGTCTATGCCCCCAGCATATTCGGTGCGGTTCATGTTTCGGATGGTCACATTTTGGATGGTGATACCGCCTACGTTAACGCCACTGAGAATCGGCACAGTTGAGGGGCCAAGATGATGTGCGTCAATGATACACGCTGTTGCGCCCGATGTCCCAGACAAAATCATATTGTTCCGTAGTTTGATAGGAAAAACTTCGCGCTCCAGTTGCGGTTTCAACGGATCTGCGTTGTAGGTGCCAGGACGGATATGCACCTGCCACGGATCCGGTAGATTCGTTCTTTCGCTGATCAAAAGCGCGAAGGTAATTGTCTTATACGGTTTATCCGAAGACCCTCTGCCAGAAACAGCATTGACACCGTTAACAGCGTCCACATAGATCTGGGAGTGGATGGGTGAAGGCCCTATAGTTGTTTGTACTGTCGTAACTGAATCCGCTGGGGGAAACACTGCCGTATAGGTTGTCCCTTTTTCAAACCCGAAAAATCCAGACCAGCCGCCCCAGATCTCATAAACAGCAACTAACAAGGTATTCTCACCTTGTTTCAAGGTGATAGGAAATGATTCTTGGTAACCAGCAGTTCCACCCCCAATAGGATTACTATGCACCAAAGTGCCGTTGAGCCAGACCTTGATCGTATCATCACTCCCGACGTACATTGTTGTTGCTTGTTCGGATGGTGACTCTAAAGCAATGTACCCGTAAGCGACATGATAATCGACATCGCCGAATGCAAGTCCGATCGCGTTCACCAGATCATTCATGTTATTCCCGCCCGTCGGCGCGATTTTTCCGGGGGTCCACCTTTTGTTCCCAACAATGTCGCCAATGCTTGCCCCTTCGGTGGCAATAGCAGTTTCTGTCACGCTACCATTGCTTGCTGCTGCTAAAAAATCTATGCCACTTCGTACGCCATCTTCATCACCTGTGGGTACAATCGTCCATAACCAGGGCCCCTCTATTTTCGGACCCGCTTGTGCTTGGCGCGCAAGTTCTGTTGCATCTGTTGTTGCGCGGAAATAATCAAAAGTAGCAGTTAAACCTCCCGGTGCTTCGCCTTGGCAGATGCCAGTGAAGATACCGACTTCCAACGGTCCTTGAAGCGCAACAGTTGTCTCGCCTGAAAAAACCCACTCACCTTGGGCATCCGGTTTATACCATGCTGTGTAGGTGTCGCCATCCCGATTAAGACGTAGTTGAATTGGAATGTTTCCGCCTGGTGGATTGTAACCGAATGCATTAAGGTGATGATATTCACGTTGCTGAAATTGGAGATGCGCTGTATTCGGTTGATGACCGAAAGCACCCTCAGCATCTTGCCCCCACATTTTCAATGTCACCCATTCGTTCTGTGCCGGTGATTTTATGACTAAGCCAGCAACTGCACATACGTCTTTATGATCAAAAACCAGAGACGTTTCAACAGAAAATTTTTCTTGATCTGTAACCTGATAGAACCTTCTGGTGTAATCGGCATCCCAAAGATTCTGATAGAATGCTCCTTCAACAACCAGGTTGCCATCGCTTAGCATGTAAGAACCTTCATTTCCATCCTGAACGTGCCAAAATGTATTCTGAACTTCCCAAAACGATTTGAGGTTCTGACCGCTACCGTCAAATTCATCGCTTTGTAACCCTTGTGCGTTTTGGACGCACGGGGTTGCAACTACAAGTAGCATAGCTGCAAGCAGCATTATAATTGGTTTGTGAGATGTTGTTTTCATAGCAAATAAACTCCTTTATGGTTATTAAGCTTAATTTGTGTGCTTCACAGTGTAGTGCTTAGTCAAGTGTTAATTGATGGTTCTTGAATGTAGTCGGGAATCGGAGTTCCCTCCTACAAGAAGGGACATTTCAGTAGGAGCGATCTCCGAATCGCGACAGACAATAATATGTTGACAAAGCAGTAGTTTGTTATCAAAAAACGATAATGCTTAGACTATTTTACAAAAAATTTGCAATTAATGCAATAATTTCATCTTATAGTGAAACCCATATTACCTGAATATTGGCAAGGTTAGGAAACCTCACAGGATACCCCTTGCTGGCGAGGTTAGGAAACCTCATCAGCAGCACTTAGTTTGCGGGACAACATACCCCTTCGGTAAAAAAATTTGACTTCTACCTTTAGATAAGGTATAATATATTAGAAATTAATTTTATATCAAAAATGTTATGTTCATGCAATTTTTCTGTCCCCATCATCATTCAGTCCATTCCTGAGTAGGGCGGATTAGAATGGTGTGATGGTTATCCCATATATCATAGTGGACACAACGCAAGGCGACTTGCTTGAATCCCAGTAAACTAACCGCTCTTCTCAATGCCGATCTATCGGTGTGTTGGGATTAGAGAGTTTTGTTTATTGGGTTTTTTGTTATGCCATACGGGTAAAAACGGATAAGAAATCCGTTCACATTTTACTTTATAGGAGAGACGCATAATGGAAAAGTTTACGAAACCCGCCGGAACGAACGATTTTCTGCCTGAACAGATGGTTCAACGGAACTTTGTTGAAAATATCGTCCGTGAGACCTTTGAAAGTTACGGATATGCACAGATTCAGACACCGCTGTTTGAATCCTTTGCACTCTTATCCGCACAATCCGGCGAAGAGATACGTCATAAAATGTTTACGTTTGTCGGCCCAGATCGCGTAGATTATGCGCTGAGACCCGAACTAACTGCCCCAGTTTGCCGCCTCATTGCCAATGGAGATCTAAAACATCTCCCTTATCCCTATAAACTTTACTATATCGGACAATGTGTGCGTCAGGAACCGAAAACAGACAATCCGAATATTCGCCGTGAATTTCGACAGGCAGGCGTTGAACTGATTGGGCCTGCATCGGCGCTTGCAGATGCGGAGCTGATTGCTATTCCTGTTCGAATCCTTGAGAAACTCAATATCTCGGAAACCAAATTAAAAATCGGCCATACGGGTGTATTTCGTGAGATTTTTAAACAGATTGCCCTTGATCCAAAAGATCAGAGTGAAGTGATATTGGATATTGATCATCTTTCTCGACTACGCTCAGAAAGCAAACTTTTGGAGATAGAAACGCTCCGTGAGGAACTGAATATGTTGCGGCGTTTACAGGGAGTTGATTATCAAGGTGACCACAAAATAGAAATTGCCGCAGTTCAAGCGTTAACAGAAAGCACTGCTGGCACTTGGATAGAGAAGTTACCAATGATTGCTGAGGAAACCTATAAAGCGAGATGGCATCGATATTTTGATATTTCTGAAGAGGTCGCGCAGCGTTGTATTGATGTTTCAAAAATAAGCGGTGATATAGATATAATCCTGGCAACGTGGGAAATGAGTCTTGTTGGTGGAACTGCTCAGGGTGTTCGTCAAGATTTGATCACACTACGGTCATACTTGGAAAACTACGAAATTACTGACTTTGACATCAATTTGGGGATTACGCGCGGATTTGATTTCTATACCGGGATGGTTTTCCAGATTGTATTGTCGAAAAAAAACTTACCGATCTGCGGTGGTGGAAGATACGATAGATTGATCGAAAACTTTGGCGGACCATCGCTTCCAGGGGCAGGTTTTGCGTTCCAATTTGATTCGCTCGTGGAGGCGTTTGTTGAAACGCAGCGCGAACCTATTCAAGCGAATAAGCATTACTTTATTGCAGCAACATCCGATGATCTTATCCCTAAAGCACAACGTTTCGCGGAGGCATTAAGACGTTCAAGTAAAACTGTGGAGATAGATTTGATGGGACAAAACCTTCAAGAACAACATGACTATGCTGTTAAAGCGAACTACGATTATGTGATTAACTTAGTTCAAGATCAACCGATACAACGGATTGATTTAAAAACTGGAAACACAGAGGTGGTTACCCTCAAAGACCTTGAAAAATGGTTATAGATGGATACCGAAAAGGACACCGGACTTTTAGAATTGAGGTAAACAAATTATGCAAGCAGAAAGGATATTAAATCTACTTTTACCGAAAGGCACGATACAGTCTGAAACGCTTGAAACGTTTCAGCGTGCAGGCTACGAAATCAACGGCTACAAGTCTACCGACCGGTCCTATCGTGCTACTTTTCACAACAATAGCGAGTTTCAGATAAAGATTTCTCGTCCCCAAGAGATACCGGTCTATGTTGGAATGGATGATTTTTACGATCTGGGAATTACTGGGCAAGATTGGGTGGAGGAAACTGATGCGGATGTGGAGGAGATTTTGCCGTTGGAATATGGATACGTTAGTATAGTTCTGGCAGTTCGCGAAGAACGGGAGGACATCAACACATTTACAGATTTGGTAAACCTCGCGGATAGAAACATCCGTATCTCCACGGAATATTTGAACATCGCTGAAAAATATATCCTTGAAAAGACTGAAAACCGTGTCGCACCAGCTATCTTAACCCCATGGAAAAGGTTAAACACCCTCGGCACTTACCAGTCCCCTATTACGCTTATGCTCTCTTTCGGGGCAACAGAGGGAAAACCGCCTGAAGAAGCTGATGCTATCATTGACAATTGTAGCTCAGCACGGACGCTCAAGGCAAACCATCTGAAAATAATTGAAGTGCTACGAGAATCTGAATCTACGCTGATTGCAAACCCGAAATCGCTTAAGGATCCATGGAAACGTGAAAAGATTGATGAACTGAAGCAGACCTTAGAGAAAGGGTTGCGGAGACGGAGAAGTCAAGCACTTCCCGGACACATTTAAGGAGTAAATTATGGCAACTTTTATTAAACCGCGCGTCCCTCGCGGTATGCGTGACATTTTACCTGAACAGATGATTCGTAGGCAATATGTTATAGATGTTATTCGCGACGTATTTGAAGAATTTGGATTTGAACCGTTACAGACTCCCGCGATGGAATTATCCGAAGTGCTTACCGGAAAATATGGACCAGATGCAGAAAAACTGATTTATCAGGCAGGACACACAGGGGGTAAGGAGGATATTTCGCTTCGTTACGATCTTTCTGTGCCGCTTTGCCGAGTTGTAGCGATGTATCCACAACTACCGAAACCTTTTAAACGCTACCAAATTGACCCTGTGTGGCGTGCAGAACGTCCACAAAAGGGACGTTATCGCCAATTTTTTCAGTGTGATGCAGATACCGTTGGCAGCGATAGCATGTTAGCGGACGCGGAAAATGTCAATCTTATTTATCAAGTGTTGTCTCGCCTCGGATTCAAGCAATTTGAGATTAAAATCAACGATAGAAAACTGATTACGGGGATAGGGCAATTTTCAGGTGTTCCTACAGCACAACTGGGTGGACTCTATCGTTCTATTGATAAATTGGATAAGATCGGGTTAGACGGTGTTACCGCAGAATTACGTGAAAATGAGATACCGGAAGATGTTATTAAAAAATTGCTCACACTACTGCAAATTGAAGGTGATTCTACAACGGTGCTAAATGAAATGCAGGAACAACTTGGTGATTTAGAAATTGCCCGTGAAGGGACTGCTGAATTGAAGGAATTGATTGGCTATCTCACTACGCTTGGTGTTCCAGAAGAATGTTATAAGGTGAACGTGGCTATGGTGCGCGGATTGGAATACTATACGGGACCGATTTATGAAACGGTCATTGAAGAACCGAAGATCGGTAGTATCACAGGTGGTGGTCGATATGATGAACTCATCGGGAGTTTTAGCAAACAGAGTTTTCCCGCAACAGGTACGAGCTTTGGTATTGAACGGATTATTGATGTTATGGAAGAATTTGATATGTTTCCGTCTACTGTGGGGAAAACGGTAACGCAGGTCCTAATGACTTTTTTTGATGACGAGTTGATGAAAGAATCGCTTAAATTGGCTACGCAGCTACGTCAAGGTGGTATTCGAACAGAGGTCTATTTTCGTCCTACTAAACTCAGCACACAGATGAAATATGCCGATACGAAAGGAATCCCTTACGCTGTTATCCTCGGATCGGATGAGTTGGCTGCAGGTAATGCTGCTGTTCGGGATTTGGCAAGTAGAGAACAGGAAAATGTGCCGTTAGATAAAGTTGTTGAACGGATTAAGCAATTGATTAAAACATCAGAAGGGAGGCAACATTCTAAACAGATGAAGGTTGTTCTTGTATCACAGGAATAACGTAGCTACGAATAGTAAAACCGTCCAATGTCTCTGTTTCTGCGCGAGCTTCAGGATTTGCGCGATGATCAAACACAACGTAATATCCTTCCACAGCACCTTCCGATTTGAGGTACGCAGCGAGCTGCCGTTTGCCAGACTGATAACGACGTTCGCTTTCCCAAATCTTAGTTTCAACGATATATTTCTGTGTGTTGTGCAGGATAAGCAAGTCTATCCTACCACGTCCGGTTTGGACTTCAAGATACATTGTCCCGCGCACGATTCGAACAAACTGATCGAGGTAAGCGTAGAGGAGGTATTGTCCGACAAACTCTTTCGGGGTATCTGGCACGTGTAAAATTTTAAATCCTACACGGGCAATAAAATCCTGAAAATTATCAAGCAGTGGTTCCATTTCAATTTTACCATCAGACGTGAGGTAATCTGAAAATTCGGTATCCGAATTTTCGGGAAAATAATCCCCCTCAAGTCCGTTAATAAGGGGTTGGAATGCTTGAATAATGCAATGCTGATAAATTGGATTGACTATTTTACACATACCATCGGTGCCTTTTGCAATAACACCATAAGTTGTGAGTTGATTCATAAGATCGTTACGTTGGTTGTACTGCATGCCTTTGTCGTAAGAAACAATTTTCATGAGTAAACTTTCAAAACGAGGGTCTCTACGGATATTCGTAAGTAAATGTCTAATATTAACGTTGTCTTCCCCAAGTAGTAATGTTAGTCCGTTAGCAAAATGTGCCATCGTAATCGTTTCAGTTTTGGGAATATCCAATTCCTCAGTAAGAATTTGTGCGAATCGGTTCACAAGGAACGGTTGACCAGCAGTCTGTTTATGGAGTGCTTCAATTACTTCAGGTGAAAAGGGTTGTCCGGTTTCATCTGTATACTGTGCAAATAATTCTTGTACCTGTTGGTGAGTAAAGTTCGACAAATGAAACTCGTCTTGGATATTGAATGGAGAAACGGACCTGTCGTAGTTAAGTTGTGCTACGCTTTTGACTCCGATGATGCCGACACTATAAGGACAACGCGTCTCATGGGACAAATAGATATTGCGAAGTGAATGCAGAAAATCGCTTAAAACAAGTTGCGGGATTCCATCAAATTCATCTATAATTACAACGACTTTTTGGTCGTTATATTGATTATGCAAAGCACTTGAAAACTGTTGAAAAAAATCCATCATTGAAATGTGATTTGTGATCTTAGCGTTTTCAAGGAATTGTGTGAGTACGCCAGAAGGGGCATGTGCGCGTTTTTCAAAAACTTGTTCAATTTCTTTACGAACCCTTTTGCAGAAATCTTCGTAAAAATCAGAGGGGGAAAGGTTTTTATACGCTTCAAAATTGAGTTGAATCGGGAAATAGATTGACGACTCAGTCACGAGTGTGTCAAGTGCCATTCGGAAAAAAGTTGTCTTGCCAGTCTGCCGTGGCGCAAAGAGAACGATGTACCGTCCCTCTTCAACCCGTGCAAGAAAATCGGAAATCTCCTTGCTTCGAGAAACAACATAATGTCGGTTTGGATAGACACGACCCTGAGTCCAAAAACGTCTCATATTTCACCTCGTTTCGTAAAATCTTCAATGGTTTATTGTATCACATCATTTCCTAAAAATCTATAGTTAATTTTCAAAACGTAATCAATTGTCCCAGGACTTACGCATTTTCTCTTAAAGTCCCCCTTGATAAGGGGGATTGAGGGGGCGGGCCCCCATAGCGATAGCGTATGGGGAGATAAAAAGACGAAAAACACTGAAATACTGGACTATTTAACCCCCCTGCCCCCCTTATCAAGGGGGAATGCGTAAGTCCTGTGTACAACTGCAAACCAGAGACAGCATAACAACTATATTTTGTCCAAATAATATCAGAAATAAAGGGAGAAAAAGATGATGAAATTCAACAAACGTTCACGGATCCTTTGGAGTATTTTTACACTCGGTTTGATTGTTCAGGTGTTGCAACTGACAATCATTGGGTGTAGCCATACTTCGCCATACTATCACCCTGATATACCTACCAGCGCAAAACAGAATATTGTAACGGAGAATACGCTCCATTACCGTATCTTGCTACTTGGAGACGGCGGGCAACCGAAACAGGATGAACCTGTACTAAAAACGCTCAAAGCATGGGCGCAAAAAACACCAGAGAAGACCAGCATCGTTTTTTTAGGCGACAACATGTATCCTGATGGGATGACAGAACAAAGACAGCACGAAGCGTCTATGAGACTCGGCCCACAAATAGAGGTTGTTCAATCTACGAATACACACGGTCTATTTATTCCCGGTAACCATGATTGGACAAATGGCAAAAAGGAAGGGTATCGGGCACTTCTTGCCCAAGAAAAATATATCAATAATGCACTATCACACTCACCAAAATTCTTACCGCAGGGCGGCTCCCCGGGGCCGGTTGTGTTGGAACTGCCAAAGTCAACACCTATTGTGCGGATAATTGTGCTTGATACGCAGTGGTGGTTACATCAACACGAAAAACCGAAAAAATCTACAGAGAAAATTATAGCAGAACTCAAAGCCGCATTGGATACCGAATTACCTGTTATCGTTGTTGGACACCACCCTTTGCAAAGTTACGGAATACACGGCGGTTTCTATGATTGGAAGTCGCACCTTTTTCCCGCCAGAATTGCGAAAAAATGGCTTTGGGTGCCGGTGCCAATCGTCGGTTCTCTCTACCCATTGGTGCGATGGCATCTGGTAAGGTCTGATCAAGACCTCAACGGTGCACGCAACAAAAATATGGTATCACAGCTTAATGCTGCTTTCTCAACCGCAAAAAAGACACCTCTTTTGATATACGCCTCTGGACATGAACATTCTCTACAAGTTTTAAAAGGAGATGTTACAGATTACTTACTCGTAAGTGGGCTTGCCTCAAGTGAAAAGGCGACAGAGGTTAGCCATGGGGATAATACGTTGTTTGCGCACCAACACACCGGGTTTATGGTAGTAGATTTTCTTACAAACGGAAAGGTTTTGCTACGAGTGGTTGAACCTGGAAGCAAAGAGGTATTGTTTCATCATTGGTTAAAATGATGGATTCTCATGGAAGGATAAGGTCTTATTTGTTATACCATTCTATTAATTTTCTTTTATCACCTGTTGTTAGAATGGAGCGGAATGCGACACAAACTGGAAGTTTATGCTACTAAAAAGAGACGTTCTATGTTAGAAATGGTATTGTAACTTTTACTCTGCTTTATCGTCTTGACGAGCATATTTCAGGAATTCCATCTCCTTCAGGTGTGGTTCAACATCATCTAATTGTAAACGAATATCAGTTAAATCATCAGAAACCTGCTTCAAATCTGTTTGGACCTGTTGATATGCCATTTTGGCTCTGTTGGAACTATAACCTCTTTTCCTAAGTAGTTGAGTAGTAATCAGTTTCACAGCAATGAGGACTGTAAAGGTTACGCTCACTGCTACAATTACCGTAAGTGTCGCAACAAAAAGTACGAATTTAGGCATTACTTTCTCCTCTACTCAGCGATACCTTTCGCTATTTGGATAAGTTCTTGTAAATGTTTTTTCACGGCATCAACTTCGTTCCGCATTTCGGTTACTTGTTGCTGTAGCACCTCTATCTCACGTTGTGATGCTCCTTGTTGAAGTCCACGCTTCTTTTCGGCGTATGATGTGCCCATTGAGACACAACCAAGCACCGTTACTGTAAAACAGCCACACACGATCAATGCTACGACTATGAATGTCATTTCAAAGTTCTCCATATCTATTGTGTTATTGGATATTAGAGTGTGTTCAATCCTAAAAGGATAGTTAAATTTGAAAATTAGAAGTATTAAGTCTAATTTACTGAAATACTTGAAAGGCGTCAATTGCTTTTTCTAAAAACCGAGAACAAAGACATATTCCACCAATGAATAGCAGTTTGGAAGAAGGGTAAATTCTATTAAACTTTTTAGATAATGTAAAGTCTAAAAGCAAAATATGAACTATACTTGACAAATAGCTGCTGAGAGATTGAGGCGAAAATATGCTTACACAAAAACAGAAGTTAGAATTCTATGAAAACGGTTATATTAAAGTTCCGGGTGTTGTGCCGAAGTTGATGATAGATGCCGCCCGTAAGATGATCAATCATTCTATCGGTGCAGTAGGACTGCACGAAGGCGATTTAGAAAAGTTTCGGGCGCAATCATATTGCAATGAAATCCGAAACGCCCCGCAGATTGTAGATATTTTCAATAAAACGCCTATCCATAACATTGCTGAATTGTTGTTAGGTGAAGGCAACGTGCAAGTCCCAGGTTCAGCACAGATAGCACTTCGGTTTCCGATGCCATTGGATCGCGATGCAAAAGAACCTGGTGGACATCTGGATGGGTTAGGCAGTGGAACAAACGGTATGGCAAAAGGCGTTTATCGGCGCGGTTTTACAGCATTAGCAGTCGTTTATTTGGCAGATGTGCCAGAGCCGTATAGTGGGAATTTCACGGTATGGCCCAAATCGCACAGTTTCTTCGCGGATTACTTTAAAAAGGAGGGGCATGAAATTCTTGCAAACGGCATGCCGCGCCCAGAACTTCCTGAAGGACCAACACAGGTTGTTGGAAAGGCAGGAGATGTGGTTTTAACACATCACCAGATTGTCCACTCCGCAGCACCGAATGCATCCGCAGACATCCGTTACGCAGTAATTTTCCGTTTGCGGCATGTCGACTGTGAGAAAAACGGTTACGACGGTTACACCGACATTTGGCGTGAATGGCCAGGTATACAAGAAGCGATAGAAAATGGTAATGCCTAAAAGAACGGGCGATTTAATTGAATCACCCGTTTAGTTTTATTTCTTGCTCTTGATTTCTGCCCATGTGATGCTCAATTTGTCAATTGGTTCAACAGCAAATGGATCCCCAGGCGCTTTAGCAAGACGTTCAACTTCCTCTGCAGAAATTGCTCGGTGGAACATTAGAAACTCATCCATCAACCCATTGAAAGTCCATTGGGGATTCCTTGCACCATCAAACGCAGTGGCTTCTGAGCCAGTTCCGATAAATCCGTAACGTGTTATCGCTTTTCCAATCATTTTGTTATTTGTATCTGTGGGCACCTCCACATCCAATTCACCATCAACGTATATCCGTTTCATTTCAGCATCAAAGGTTGCCACAATATGATGCCATTCATCATCAGCAACATCAGTTTTACTCCACCAATCCCTTATAGGACAACAAACATCAAAGGCAACAAAGGTTGTGGCAGCGTTTCCACCTACATCATCACCTACAGCAAAACGGAAGAATTCACTTCGATCCCAAGAGGCAATCAGACCTCTTTGTGCAGTCTTAACCCATACCGCAAGCGTCAGTTCCGGAAATAGGTCGGTATAATGGTGATTTCGCACCGAAATATAATTGGCTGCGCCCCCTGGGAATTCCATACATTCGTTAACTTTACCTTCCACAATCTTGAGATTGCCGCGTACTAAACCGTGGTTTTCATTTTCTGACCCATCCAAGACCTCCCCTTTTTCAAGGGTGTCCTCGTCAAAACTATAATAAATGACCAGGTCTTTTGCGCTGATTCCCTGCGCGTGGGCAATCAACGCTGGCACTGTTAGAATTAGTGTTAACGTTAAAAGTTTAAAAATAAGAGAGTTTTTCATTTATAAGACTCCTTTATAGTAGGCGCGTTAAAAGCACGTCCGTTATAGTTGTTTACTATAGTTTGGACAGTTTTAAGTTTTTTTAGTGACAAAAAGCAGAAAAGAGGGGCCCTTTTCAGAATAGATTTTTTTTGAAAGGGGCTTAGAATGCCCCCCTTTCCCACTTAGAAACTATGTTATCAGAATATCAACCGGTTTTCAAGTATAAAATGAACTTCAATCATTTTCGCACTTATGTGAAAGGTTTGATAAGGACTCCGCATCGTGGCACAATGACACAAATATATTTATCTACAAAACCTGAAACAACCTATTGGTCATTGCCGAAGTTTCTGGATTGTTCCAAATGGTGTGTTGACGAACTCACATCGGTTTTGACGATTCTGTCAAAAATAATAGACCAGGACAGTGATTTCCAACAAAATTCAGAGAGACAAGAGGGCGGACAAGCCATATTTAACACTTGTTTGGAAGTCCTGAAAGGATAAAATTGTCCAACTATAGTACTAACAGTATACCACATTTTAGTTTGGACTATCAAGTAAAATGTAGATGTATACTGGATTTGTAGCACTTTTTAAAATATTTTTGTTAGCCCAAAACTACTTGTTGCGAAGATATTTTGCTTAAGCACCACGATTCAACGGATGTTCACGATTCGCTATCGGAAAAGGGACGCGCCCACCTGTGAGTTGAGATTCATAGGCACCTAAAATCATTTCCAATGCAGCAACAGCATCTTCAGCAGCGGAGATCGGTTTCCGATCATTCTCAATCGCATCAATCAGGTCGAGAATAGCGAGTTCATTGCCCTTTGAGAAAGGGGTATCGTCTAAATCAATCGCTTCCCATTCCTGTTCAGGATTTGAAGGCACTAATACAGGATAAGGATATACCATAAGACGATTAGCAACATCGCCACGGAGCGAGAAAGTGCCTTCACTGCCAACAATTTCCATGCCGTATCTGCCAGAACCTGCTTGATCCTTACGTGATTGGAAGAAACCGGAGACACCACTCTCAAAAGCGAAATAACTATTAATGCAATCACCAGCAACCGGTCCAACGGGTTCAGTCGGTTCGTGGTCATCGCCATAAGCGACTTCTTTTCCATCTTTGGTAACATGAGATTGCATCCATGCAACATCACCAACGAAGAAACGCATCATATTAAATGTATGTGTGCCGAGGACAATCATATCCTCACCGCCGCCACGTCTGTCCTGCTTACCACTGGCATAAATGGCTTGGACGGTGCCGATCTTGCCATCATCAAGCATCTGTTTGATGGCATGCGTGGCAGGAAGGTAAACCGCTTGATGCGCTACAGCCACCTTTAATCCATGTTTTTTCGCTGTCTCAACAATTATATCGCCATCTGCAAGTGTACTCGTCATCGGTTTCTCACAATAGACGCTACATCCTGCTTCAAGACAAGCAGTTACCATAGCAACATGTTCCGATGTCCAGCGTGGACAGACGCTCACAATGTCAAGTGTTTCTTTTTCTAACATGTCACGATAATCGGCGTAACTACGTAACGCCTTTGATTCTTCGACTGCTTTTGCCCTACCCGCTTCCTCAGGGTCAGAGATAGCAATAAATTCTACATTTTCTATGTTTCTGTATGCAATATGCAACCCGTGTCCGAAGTTTCCGGCACCGGTATGTCCAATTGCTGCCGCACGATATGTCTTTTGACTCATAAAATAGTTCCTCTTTGATAGGATTATGTAACTGTGTCTACCAATTTATCAGAAAAATGAGAATCCCGAATATCGGGATTAAAGCGAGCAGGACTTTTACCTCAAGTAGACACTTTCTATAACGTTGAATGTGGGAATTTTCCTCCGTGGATCTATCTAAAAATTGGATCCTTCGCTCTATGGATGGGTGTGTATTGAAAATCTCAAGCATAAAACGAATTGGTTTCGGAAGTGCGCTGAGAAATCCGAGGCTTTCTAATGCGGATTTAAACGCTTCCCGATTGTTGGTAAGGTCAACAGCGTACAAATCTGCTTGATGTTCAAAACGTCGAGACAGATAATTAAAGAAGACTTTAAAATAGAAGACAAAGAAGATGACCGAAATAATTGATGAAATAATTGAATATCCCGTGAGAAGCGACTTTAACGGGTTTCCTATTAATTGGTAAAAAAGTATAGAACTTATCAAATAACCGAACACAAGGCAGCCAGAAATAAGGAGGTGTCTATGACGAATGTGTCCGATTTCATGAGCCACAATTGTCTCAATCTGTTCGTCTGTAAAATTGCGTAAGAGTGCATCTGTTATAAAGATTTTACGGTTGCGTGGGATTATGCCTGCGACAGCAGCGTTTGCTATCGCTAAGCCTCCTGTTTGACACACTGCGATATCTCGGTACTTTATTCCGCTTCGTTCCGTTAATTGCTGCAGTCTTTGCTTCAGGACGATATTTGTTAGCGGTTCTGTTTTCCACAAGAATTGCATCATTAAAGGTGCAATAATGAATGGAAGCACAAGCAGCGGAAGAAGGAGTCCCAAACCTACAAAAGGTTGAATCGTTTCAGGGAGCAAATGGGTAAAATCCAAAACCGCATTAATTACTAACAGTGGAATCAGTGGAAGGAGTAGCAATCTGAAATTGAAACTCAGTAATTCCCACCGTAGTTCGGTTCGTCTCTGCGGGACCTCCTGCATTACGAATCGGATACCGAGCAACCCGATGAAAAGCGGAATCAGAGAAAAAATCTCACGCGAATGATGGACACTTTCCAAAAAGACGAGATGTTTATTGATGAATCCTGGCAAGTTCATCTGGTACAGAATGTAAATGTATCCTACTAAACTCAAGATTTCAAAAACAATCATTGGGCGTAAGGTGGTGAGCCGCTTTGTGAGATATGCAAGAAGTACTGGGACTGCCGTAAGTATACATATCCAAAAGGCAACTTGCGCGTTATTGAATTGTTCTTCCGCTGGTACTTCATAGCGAATCAAAAAGATAAGCCCTGCAATTAAAACGAAGCTTGTATGTGCCATTATCCTCGGCTATTCCTTTTCAAGTATTGCTTGTCCAGTTGCACGCCAGAAGAGATCTCCGATTCCTACAGGATGCCATTCGCCTTCCACAAAAGACATCACAGCATAATCTTTTTCCTCAGCAGAAACGGAGTTATGAAACCTATTCGCAGGTCCCCAGTTCGTGTATGTGAGGGGTTGACCATCGCTCCACTTCCAATTGCTTTCTTCTTTGGTGTCGCTGAGACCGATCCAATAGAGATGAGTACCGAAAACCCCTTCCAACCACTTCTGTTCTGCTTCATCGTTTATGGCAACGAGATAGGCATCTTCAGAGGCAGCAATGGCTTGTGCTTCGTCCCGACTAATGCACCGAATTCTTTTGTAGGCATGTCCATTTGCAGGGTTGATAACCCAATTAGGATCAGGTGTCATAAGCTCGGATGGAGGCTGCGGAATATTTTGCTGTTCTTCATCTGTCCTATCAATCTTGGACATTTTGGGAACTTTGTCCATGTTGAGTTTCAGGACAATATCACACAATTCGCTCCGATTCACTTTAAACTCCTCAGATTCAGCACGTGCATCCTGATATCTTACTGTCAATGTATAGTATGCTGGAACACGATAGTCGTGCAGTGAAAACATAAAATACCCTTTGGAATCTGTTTCTATTTCCCAAGTACCTTCGTTTTGTTTTTTGCCCGTCGATTCACGTCGATGTCTTGCGACAAGAACACGCGTATTGACAAGCGGTTTCCCGCTTTTAAGGACTACACGCGCACGAATTTGGGTGTGAGGTCGAACGGCAACTTCTATGTTTTCAAAATGCGGATCCGGCTTTATTTCAAATGCAAAGTACTTAGGATGAATCCCGTATGGATGATAGCGTAACGTTCCTATCTTGATTGAGATAAGCTGGTACTGGCGTATTTGTGTTTTTTTATCTAACCATGATGTTAGCGCAAATTTGATTGGTCCGTATGGAAGATTAGAAAATTTGAAACGCCCGTTTTTATCTGTTACGGATTTTAAATGAGAAGGATAATCCTGTATCCAAAATCCGTGTTCTAACTCGCCTTCTTTGGTCCTGGCTGGTTGACAAACTATAGCTAAACCTTTAACCGGCATCCCACCTTCGTCAAGGACTATCCCTGACATCTTCACACCAACTTCCTCGGTTGTACATCCGTAAAATGCTATAAAAAACAGTATGGCAAAACATAACAAAATTGCGCCACCTATATTTATATTTTGAGAGTTCCGCTTGGTAAAACTTGGAAATCTTTCAGGTGTGCGGACAGTTATCAACCCCTGTAGAAAAGTTACCGATCTCTGGCTAATTAGTTGCGTTATCAAATTTGATGGTTGCATCAGATATTCCTGTCAATTGAATATGCAATCCTGGTGGTCAATCTTTAATTTCAGTCGGTGTTTTAATCGGAAAATCCTCTTTTTCAAGAATCGCAGTGCGCGTGTCTCTATGAATAGATTCTTGATCTTTTATATCAACTGCATACCATCTTCCGAACATTCCTACAGCGACATAATCTTTCTCATCAGTATTACTGTCATCGTGTTTATAAGATGCAGCCCAGTTTGTATAAATAAGCGGTTCACCACTGTGCCATTGCCATTGCCCTTCTTGTTCAACATCACTGAGTCCGATCCAAAACGGTCCTTGCCAAAAAACTGCTCTTATCCAATTATATTCTGCCTCATCATTAATTGCCACGAGGTAAGCCTCCTCTTGGACTGCTTTCGCAATTGCATCTTCTATACTCTCACATTGAACCCATTTGTAGGCGTGATTATTTAATGGGTTTACTATCCAAACTGCAGGAGGATTAAGCAGCTCATGTGCTTCATGACTTGACGACCTCCCTGACCAACTATATGTCCTAATTTCAGTTGTTGAATTTGAGTTTCCGCTAAGTTTAAGAACTAAATCAACCTCGTGTTCATCCGCTTTGAACATAAAGGGCGCAGCTTTTGCAACAAGATTACGGTATTTGACTGCAAGGATATAGAAAAAATGTCCTTCGTTGTCCCCTAAATTATATTGAAAGTCCCCGTTGGAATCAGTCTTTATTTCATAGACACTAACCGATTCACCGCTTCCACTCAAATCGTTCTGCTTGAGAAATGAGTATAGATTTGCATTACTTAGAGGAGAACCGTCGGCAAAAACAACGCGTGCACGAATTAACTTCTCTATTCTAATTTGTGGTCTCACTGTGATGACAGCGTCTGTAATATTGTCCCCAATTTGAATAACAAACGCTATTCTCCTGCGGAATTCGTCTTTAAATGTCGGATAAAGACGCACACCTTCAATGTCCATTGATAGAATTTTAGTCCTATCTTTACGACGACTATTTGGCATATCTTCAGGTTCAACGCTGACATTTAATACGACTGACCCTTGATGCAGATTATTGAAGGTAAAACGCCCTTCTGCATCAGTCTGTTCGGTAAGTACTGGCGGAGTCATTCTGCTTCCTGATTTGCTGTAACTAAATCGTTGAATAGATACGAAGCTATCTACGACCGGATTCCCTGCTTCATCTATGATACGCCCAGAGAAGACTGTTTGTAGTTGGGCAATTCCTTTTTCTTTACTTTCTTTAGGTGCAACGTTTTCCTCATTTACACATCCTAAAAATATTAGAGAGAGAAAGAATGCGGCAACTATAAACAAAAATAGATTTTTTGGAAATATTCGCTGATAGATGCGGGTTCTAAACATGGTTTTACCTCTTGAACGATTCTCTACAAGCATAAAAAAGGAATGCCATTTGCGTAGTCTTGTTGGAGCATCATAGGTGTCAATTTAAGAAAATATTTCTTGTTCTAAAAGCCCTTCTGAATAGGCATGACGATTGGAACTGTCCACATCTTAGTCCCGTAGGGACGATATGTCCAAAATATGTCGTTGGGAGACACATATCGTCCCTAATGAAGATTAATTTTTTAATCGGGTAATTTTCCGTCCGCACAAGGAAGGTTTCCACCTATGCTGGCGAGGTTTCCTAACCTCGCCAAATTACCCAATTTATTTTTTAATCTTCATACGGGACTAAAGACATATGGACATTTCATATCTATAAACATAGCGTCCCTACCAAATCAACGCCAAATGCGCTTTTGGCATTTGTCGGGACTGAAGACACTGCCACAATGGATTTACCCCTTAAATTGACACCTATGGCGTAGTCTTGTTGGAGCATCAGCTAATCTGCGCTGCTACTCAAGCGCATCGGCATGTTCTGCAAATTTAAAGTCCAATTCCGTGATGCCATCCGCATCGTGTGTACTCATGTCAATTGTCACGCGGTTGTAGACGTTGAACCATTCAGGATGATGGTTCATGGATTCCGCGATTAAGGCGAGTTGTGTCATGAAACCGAATGCCGAAACGAAGTTATCGAACTGAAATTCCTTATGGAGTTTACCGTTTTCAACAGTCCAACCGTTCAGTTTCTCTAAGTTCCTCTGAATTTCAGAGTCTGTAAGTTTTTTTCGTGCCATTGAGTCCCTCCGCAAAATTTAAGTGGAATATTATGTCTGATTAGGTTAAAATTGTAGTGGAAATATAAGATAATATCAAGTAAAAACAGTTCTAATAGATAGAAGGAGAAAAAATGGCACTTGCAACAACACTATATTTTCCAGAAGTCGGTCCCCAATGGGAAGACTGGATCCAAGTAATCAACGTAGGTACAGAAGAAACCCGTGTAACAGGCATAGCAAGACACGCAGCCAACGGCCAACCTACTTGGTCTGATGAAAAAGAGATTTCCCCATTTGAATGTTGGACACCGAACGTGGAGGCAATTAAACAGAATTCGTCAATGCAGCTTTCTGCTGATGAACCGATTGTAGCGGAACGACACATGCACAACAAAACAAATATTCTCGATTTTGTAGGTGCAGCGGAGGAATATGAAACAGTTGGTTTGCGTTTGTTCTTTCCAGAATTGGTGCCTGGCGCATTAGATTGGTTCCGATTTTTGAACGTTGGCGAGGCGGATGCGTTGGTAAACATAATCGTCCGTAATCGACGCGGTGATATTGTCAGGCAACGCCACCATTCAATCAAACCACAATGCTGTTGGGATATTGCCGAGGGTTTGATGGGGAATGTGCAAGGCACGCTTGAAGTACAAAGCACGCAACCGATCGTTGGTGAAAGACATCTGCATTATCAAGGCGGGAAAACGTGCGTTGGGCAATATGGACAAGTTATCTCTGATGCACCGAAAACTCTATACTTTCCAGAGGTTGGGCCAGCATGGCAGGACTGGGCAATTATTGTCAATGTTGGTAGAGAAAGGGGGGATGTTACGCTAATTGCACATGACGATGGAACTGGAAACCCGGTAACGACGATGGAACGCGAATTGGATCCTTTTGAGTGCTGGATTCCGAAAATGGAAGATATTAAAATCAAATCTTCCATTTTGATACGTAGTGATCAACCGATTGTGGCTGAACGACACATGCACAGTGGTACCGCTGTAATTGATTTGCCAGGTGCTTCCGAAGAAGGTGGACATGTTGGACTTCGCTTGTTCTTCCCTGAAGTTGCGAGTGGTGCAAGAGACTGGTTCCGTTTCCTAAATGTCGGAGAAGACGACGCATTGGTTAACATCATTGTCCGAAATAAAAGGGGTGATATTCGACGGCAAATCCATCGACGGATAAAACCGCGATGTTGTGCAGATGTTGACGAAGCCGCTATGGGGAACATCCGTGGTTCTGTTGAAGCGCAAAGTTCACAACCCATCGTTGGTGAAAGGCATCTGCATTACCAATCTGGACACAGAGGGGCAGTGGTTGGTGAATACGGTGTCGTTATTGGTGAATAAAAGATGGCGTGGATTCAAACAGTAGAAGAAGCAGAAGCGGAAGGTATTGTAAAAGAGGAATATGACGCAGCGATAGCACGAGCAGGTCGTCTTTACAATATCGTCAAGTTATTCAGTGTCCGCCCGAAAAGCATGCGGGCTTTTGTAGAACTCTACAAAGTAGTGATGCACGACGACGAATCCCCTCTCAGTCGCATACAACGCGAGATGATTGCTACCGTCGTTTCAAAAGTGAATCAGTGCCACTACTGAATGGTCGCGCATGCAGATGAGTTGCGTGACCAACTCACAGATGAACATCTTGCGAAACACATTGTATCAGATTTCCGGACTGCTGATATTGACGAGGTAACAAAAGCTATCCTTGAATTCGCTGTCAAGGTGACCGAAGCAGCGCATACCGTCACATCAGCTGACCTTCAACATCTTCGTAACTACGGTTTGACTGATGAAGTTTTGTTCGCTATTGTAGAAGTCGTTGGATTTTTCAGTTATGTTAATCGGATAGCAGACGCATTCGGAATTGAATTAGACGATTTTTTAGAACAGAGGTGGACCTGTGAATCTGAACAATAAAATAGCAATTGTGACAGGGGCAGGACAAGGCATTGGGAAAGCGATTGCCCTCAGGCTTGCCAGCTCAGGTGCTAATGTTGCTATCATGGATTTAAACCTACCATCAGCAGAAGTTGTTGGCAAGGAGATAGAAAAACTTGATCGACGCGCACTTCCTATTCAAGCGGATGTTTCGCAGTCTACTGATGTTCACGCCGCTGTTGACAAAGTACTTGCCGAATTTGGACGTATTGATATTCTCGTCAATAATGCTGGGATTGCTGGAAGAACGCTGCCGCTAACTGATTTAGATGAATCAGATTGGGACGCAGTGATAGGTGTGAATCTGACAGGTGTTTTTCTCTGTTGTAAGGCGGTTATTGACACGATGATTGCACAGGATTACGGCAGAATAGTAAATATCGCCTCAATTGCTGGCAAAGAGGGCAACCCGACTCTTATTCCGTATTCTGTGTCTAAGGCAGGGGTTATTTGTTTAACAAAGGCACTGGCAAAAGAGGTGACAGACTATAACATCCGTGTAAATGCGGTATCGCCTGCGGTCATTGAAACACCGATTTTGGAGGGCATGGCACAGTCGACGATTGACTATATGGTAAGTAAGATTCCATTGGGACGCGTTGGCAAACCGGAGGAGGTTGCTGCTGTCGTTAATTTTTTAGCGTCAGATGAAGCAAGTTTTGTGACGGGGCAGTGCTACGATGTAAGCGGTGGTAGGGCTACGTATTGAATTCACTATACTTTGAATATACTAATGAAATTACAATATAAAACAAGAGTCTACTTCATTTTCATTGACACATGAAAACATTTATGATTTACTACACGTTAAGGAGACACAAGATGAAAGTTGTTCTACTATTTACAATACTTTTCTGTGCAATCACTGTATCTGCCCAGGGCGAGTTAACATCTGATGATCTAAAACAGATCCGCTCAATTATTGAAGAGAAAGTTGACCTTGATAAAATACGCTTAATCGTCAATGATGAAATCAAAAAAGAAATTGCTAACTCTGAAGAGCGTATGAAAGAGTATATCGACATCAAAATTGAAAGTATAGAAAAACGTCTTATGACTTACAACTGGGTGATATACGTACTAACACCTCTTATTGTGGCAGCGATAGGTATACCTACTGCAATTATGGCATGGCGCGGAATCAAAGAGAGCAATCAAGACAAACGCATTGAAGAACTCACAAGAGAAATAGAAACACTGAAGCAACAACGGATCGTAAATCCGTAAAGATTAAAGCAAGTATGCAACAGGACAATGCTACGATGTGAGTGGTGATAGGGCTACCTATTAGACAGATTAAGAGAAAAAACTATACCAATAGGAAAGTGATATATCCCTGATAACTCGCTTAACAAAGTCATGAACTTACAATACGCTGCTGTTTCAGTGTTTGAATTTCCTGCGTGAGGTACTCTATTTTATTCTCTAATTCTTTATATTTTGAACTACGCCATGCAACAATGATTTGTGGAATTCCAACTATCGCGATTAAAGCAATGACCACGCCAAACAACATGTTTAATCGTTTTTCACCACTGTCAATCTTAATATTAATATACTCTTTCATACGCGTTTCGGATTCTGAAATCTCTTTCTTGATTTCATCTTTGATAATCAAGCGTATTTTGTCAAGGTCTGTCTGCGTTAAATCACCAAAGACAGGTACAGTAATTGCACAAAAGAATATTGAGAAAAGTAGGACATTTTTCATAGATTGTTTCCTTGACGTATATTTAATCATATTTGTTTATGATTGTCAATGAAAATTCAGAACCATGCCAATACAGAAAAAGGCGGGACAGAACCCCGCCCCTACAATGAAACAAAGTTACAATCACTCCGCAATACAGTAGAGATACTTGCTTCCGCGCAAATATAATTCCGAACCGACAATTGCAGGAGACGCATTGAAACTATCGTCAAGTCTATTTGTCACCAGAATTTCAAATTCAGGGCCGTGTTGAACGACAGCTACAGCACCGTTACGGCTTGCGACATAGACTCGGTCAGCAGCCCCAACGATTGAAGCGTAGATGCCAGATATGCCATTTAATCTCTGAGGTCCATAGTGCAGCGTGCCTGTTATTCTATCAATAGCTGAGATAAGATTATTACCTTTGAGGAAGTATATAATATCACGGTGCAGGAGTGGTGACGGCACATAAGGTGTGTCGCGGTTGTATTCCCAAGCAATAGCTTCCTCGGATCCGGTAATGTCGCCCATAGCGTTTGCAAGATTAACGGCTTGCAATGCAGCACCCCTGAAACCGCTGATTAGGTAAACTAATTCACCGGCAGCGACAGGTGAGGGAATAACATTTCCTGTCATACCACCACATTCCCACAAAACTTCACCGGTTTCTAAATCATAACTACGCGACCTATTTGTAGCAGGAACAATAACTTGTGCTTTTCCGTTATGTTCCACTATAATAGGCGATGTCCACGAGGTGCGTTCATCACGGTCCATTTTCCATAGTTCATCGCCAGTTCGTTTATCAAGTGCAATGATAAAAGAAGGCCCCTCATGGTCTTGCAAGATAACAATCGTATTGCCGTGGATAATAGGACAGCTGCCTTCACCAAAGGTATTCCTTTTGTACATTTGCCCAATATCCTTTTCCCACTTGATGTTTCCTTTCATATCCAAACAGTAAAGTCCGCGAGAACCAAAATATGCATAGATGTGTTCACCATCTGTTACAGGGGAATTGGAAGCAAAACTTGCAGTGTCGTGGATACCTTCATGTGGTTTCGTCTCTCGTAACGTTTTTTGCCACGCAATGCTGCCATCACTTCGGTTGAGCGCAAGCAGTTCAAACTTATACGGAGGATAGGTTCTGTTTCTGCCGCGTCTCCTTCCACGTCGGGATTCTTCGGGTGGATTCTCTGCTTCCGTGGTCTCAGTTTGCGTTTCGGGCATTTCACCTTTAATGGCTGTTTGAATAAAGATTTTATCTTCCCAGATAATTGGTGTAGCATGCCCCATTCCAGGAATAGGAACTTTCCATTTGATGTTTTCAGTTTCACTCCAGGTCGTTGGCGGATTTGCATTAACGGCGGCACCAGTTGTAATAGGGCCGCGCCAATGATGCCAATTTTTTTCAAAATTAGAGGTTTGTTCAGTCTTAGTTCCGTGATGATCAGCAGTCGTTTTTAAAGTAAACGTTGTGAACACTGCTAAAGCACAGATACATATTGTCAAGAATGCGAATTTTTTCATTATCTTAATTCCTTCTTTCTTAGTTGAGTAAGTTGCATAAGTGATTATTCTGCTATACAATATAGATGTTTAGTTCCTCGCAGATATAGTTCTGACCCGACAATTGCAGGTGATGCGTTGAAACTATCGTTAAGGTGATTCAGGGCAATTACTTCAAGTGCAGGCCCGTCTTTTAAAACAGCTACATTTCCGTCTCGCCCTGCAATATACACACGACCTGCCGCGCCCACAATAGATGCATATACATTGGATACACCTTTAACCCTTTCAGGTCCATATAACACTTCTCCACTATTTCTATCAATAGATGTAAGTAAATTTCCATTTCTTTTCAAAAAATAGATTATATTTCCACTCAATAGCGGAGAAGGAACATAAGGGGTGTCACGGTCATAATGCCAATCAACTGCCTCAGTACCGGTAATATCGCCAGAGGCAAGTTCCAAATTAATGGATTGTAGTGAACTTCCACCATGTCCACTAATCACATATATATGTCCATCTTTATGCATAGGAGATGGAATCACATTCCGCGTCATACCACCACATTCCCAAACCAAATCACCATTGGCTAAATTATAACTACGGGTTCGGTTTGTTGCTGGAACGATCACTTGAGAAATGCCGTTGTAATCTACAACAATAGGCGATGTCCATGTAGTGGGTTCATCTCTATCCATGCGCCAAAGTTCGTCTCCTGTGTGTTTATCCAAGGCAGTAATAAAGGATTGTCCTTGATGGTCTTGTAGCACAATAATGGCATCACCATATATCACTGGGCAGCTCCCTTCACCGAAAGTACCCGCTTTGCGCATCTGTCCAATATCTTTTTCCCATATCAGATTCCCTTTGAAATCCAAACAGTAGAGACCACGAGAACCGAAATAAGCGTAAATATGTTCTCCATCGGTTGTTGGTGAGTTGGATGCGAAACTTGAATGACCGTGCATACCTTCGTGAGGAGCAGTTTCCCGAAGCGTTTTTTCCCACAAGACATTCCCATCACTTCGTTTCAGCACAAGGAGATTAAACTTATACGGAGGTATGGTTCTGTTCCTTATGTTACGCCTTCTTTCAGACTGTGATTCTTCCGATGGACTTTCATCTTCTGCACTCTCAGTTTCGGGCATCTCACCTTTAATGGCTGTCTGAATAAATATCATATCTTCCCAAATAATTGGCGTAGCATGACCTAAACCGGGAATTGGCACTTTCCAACGGATATTTTCTGTTTCGCTCCATGTTGTGGGCGGATTTGCGTTGACAGCGACACCGGTAGAATGTGGACCTCGCCAATAATGCCAGTTTTTTTCATATTTGGAGATTTGTTCAGTCTCAGTTCCGTGGTGGTCAGCAGTGGTTTTAAAAGTAAACGTCGCGAACACTGCTAAAACACAGATACATATTGTCAAGAATGCGATTTTTTTCATTATCTTAATTCCTTTCATCTGATTATGGTAATTCGTAGGTTGGACGGAACTCAGCCAAATCCTTATGTGTCAATTTAGCGTGCTTCCAGGCACGGTAGGTTCGGTTTCCTAACCGAACCGGACTGATCCCAACCGAATCCTTGGTGTCTTATTGAACAGCACTGTTTAGTGGACAAGTGAAGATTTTCGTGTCGGATCCGATGCGGTTAGAAACCGCATCTACCGGCCTGGGGCATTTAGCTCATAACTCTTTTTTTTAATTGACATCTATGGGCGAAACTCAACCAAACCTAACAACTCTACTATTGGGTTAATATATCCTCAATCACAAGAGGTTGTGCAAGTTCGGCGTTTGCTTCTTCCAGTTTTTCACGGCTTGAAACAACACAGACAGCTGCCTTATCCAGATTTTCCTCAAAAAGTTGGAGCAATGCCCGTTTTACCTCACTCGGTGTTGCACTACGAAGTCGTGTGTAACGTTCCTCTCGCATCTCGCGCGTCTGTCCACTGATGTGGTGCCCCTGCGCGTTACTTACTGCTTGGCTTGGACGAATCGGTTTTTCCGCATCTTTCGCCGTTGCAATGATAGCTCGGTCAATATCCGTTTGCGTCCACTCTACTTGTTTAATGTAATCTACTGTCTGCTCAAAGACATTAATCGTACGTGCCACGTGTGGATCTCTAAACGAGGATTGATATAGTGCCGCATCAAAAGAATTGTAAGAAAGCCTTGCCCCGTAAGCGTTACCTTTAAATCGGATTTCACTCAATATGTAATCCATCCGGACGAGATGCGCGCCAATACTGATCAATGTTGAATCCGGATGTGAATAGTGTGGCGCTGGCATTACGTGCGCACAGTGCGCAATCTGAATTGGTCCCGCTAATCCTTCGCGCGGTGGTGTGTCATAAGTTTGAAATGCGATCGGGTCAGTATCAATCACTTCATCTCTCATAGCACTCAGCCATTCACCGAGTTTTGCGCGTGTTGTCTTGTAAGCGGAGTCGGAACCGGCGAACCCAGCAGTCACACGTCCACGATTCAACAAGAAATCACGAATCTCTTCTATATGACCTATAAGGTCAGTGTTTAGTTCGTCAAAACTGTTGAGCAGACTTTCACTGTGCCTAAGTTGTGGCAGACCGTGGACGATTTCAGCAAGGTGGGCTTGTGGTGAAAGCCCACGTGACGCATGATGAATTGCGGTACTTGAGCCGTCCTGAACCATCTCTGTCTGATATTCAGCAACAGCTTGTACCATGACATCGTGAAGACGTTCAGTATCGCGTGGATTTAAAGAAAAAACCAGATCATGCAGCACATCAAGCGCTGAGTCCATATTATCATCAAGTGTTTTGAGATGAAAGTATGCGTTTTGCAGTGAACGGTTCGGATCAAGTGCATGTGTTCTAAACCCAACACCACATCGGATTCCGCCAGTAACCGAAGATTTGCGTAGTGCCATTTCAGCAAAATCCATTTCTGCTGCACCGAGTTTATGAATAGCATCAATATATCTCGGTAGGTATGTCCAGAGGTGTTGCGGTAATCCCCGTATATCAAAATCCAACACAAAATAGTTAACTCCATTTGCAAAAACATCATTGTGGAGAAGGTCTTGCCCACAAACTTTTTCTATAGTGGTGGGGATATGTTTCGGTTTATCAGGAAGATCACTGACTTGGAGTTGTGGCAGTTTAACCAATGCTTCGGGCGGATTCGGCTGCCCGTTCATCCGCTCCAATTCTGCGGCATCCGCAGCAATCTGTTTCGTTTGTTCATCAGTAAGTTGCGCACGGATATCCTTCGTCCGTTGTTCCAATTCAGCATCAAGTTTTGCCTGCATGTTCGGGTCAGGGGAAAGCATGGTCGTCAATCGGTGTGGATTGTCAATAAGCCGTTCACGGATTATTTCGTTGAAAATACTTGGATTTTCCTGCCAACGTTGACGAATAGTAGTAAGATTTTCTCGCATCTTCAAGAAAGTATCCGTCCCCTTGTCGTATATCCATGCGCCAATCACACGAAAAAGCATGTGGAGTGGAAACATCGGTGCTACTTCTTGATAGTGATAGGTTGACTGTTGGAATGCCGCTTCTACCAATTCGCTCTCAAACTCGTTTTTAGCGAGTTCAGTGAGGGTATCGGTGACCAAATTGGTGAATGCTTCAAGACGATCTGCTTCACTCCCTTTGAGGCCAACATAGAAAGTACTGTTCGGACCGATAGAACTTATACCGGAATAAATAAGGTCAGTCCCTAATTTTGAGTCAATAATGGCTTTTTTGAGCGGGGCTGCTTCGTTACCAAGAAGGATTAGGCTTAGAATGTAACACATCGCAACATCTTCGGGATCAGTTGCATCACCGATAAGCCAACTGAGCAATAGATACGTTTTTTCATCAAGGGATTCATCTGGCGCAACGGGATAGGTATCAGTTACAGTCTGAGGCGATTTCCAGCTCGGTTGATGGGTGACTTCCGCATTAAGAGGTTGCATTGAAGCAACAGTATCATTTTTAGGTATTTTATCCAATTTATCAGCGAGAAACGCGAGATAATCACTTGTCGGAATATCACCATATAAGAAGAAATATCCGTTACTCGGATGGTAATATGTTTCGTGAAAACTCTTGAGTTGCTGATATGTCAAGTCAGGAATGGCATCTGGGTCTCCACCTGATTCCTTGGCGTAAAGTGTGTTAGGAAGCAGTCGACTTGTCATGGAACGGTACAACCGCGATTCGGGGTCAGAAAAAACACCCTTCATTTCATTGTAAACGATACCAGTAATCTTCAAATCGCCAGTGGGTTTTTCCGGATCAACAGGCGCAAGATGATGTCCTTCGCGTTTGAAAGTTTCCTCTGTCAACAATGGGTGGAAGACAGCGTCAAAGTAGACTTCTGCAAGGTTGAAGAGGTCTTTTTTAACATTGCTCGCTACCGGATAATAGGTGTGGTCTGAGCTTGTCATGGCGTTGATAAAAGTTGCCATACTCATCTTAATCATTTCAAAAAACGGTTCTTTAACCGGAAATTTTTGCGATCCTGCCAAGACGGCGTGTTCAAGGATGTGGGGGACACCGGTATCATCTGTCGGTGGCGTTGGGAAATTGATTGAGAAAAGGTTTTCTGTATCGTCTGTATACAGATGTAATAAACGAGCACCGCTGTGTGCATGTGCAAGTTCAATCGTTACAGCACGCAATTCTTCAATAGGTGTGATAGCTTTAACTTCAAATCCGTGAAGTTTTTGCCCTTGTTGTAGATCAACGGGCGGGTGTGAGGACCCGCCACTACCAGCTGCGATTTTTGAATCCATTTTGTCTCCAGTGTTATTCTAATACCATTCTAAAAATAAACTTTCATTATCAGATTTTGAGTTTACTCGTTGAAATGCAGAATGTAAGAGGCGCAATGAATTGCGCGACTACAAACGCGTTATTTGTTAATGGTGGTCTATCATCCAAAAATGGTATAATTTATTTCTTTTCTAAGCTTGCACAGACGAGTTCATTATCATTTCGCGCGAAGACGTGTTTGTAAGCAAACGCTGGATGCGCCCACGTCACCCCGCCTCTACGGTTCAATTGGTCACGCGTAGGCTCAATCAATTTTGCACGACTGATAACGTTAAGTCCTTCGGGAGAAAGTTCTGTGATGAGAAGTTCACCATGCTCATTGAACATCCATACTTTATCTTCGTTTTGAACAAAGTGGATATTGCTCCATCGTGCTACTTTAACAGCCGTAAGGTCTTCCCATATCCGATCACCGTTTCGGGCATCTATGCAGCGCAGCTCACCGTAACTGTCTACACCGTAAATGTAATTTCCAATACGCACAGGTGTCGCCATTGTCGTTTGAAGTGCGTCTGTGTTTCTTTCATCTTTGCCTTTGCGGTGCCAACCGAGTTCTACTGCCAATTTATCTTGTAGCAACTTCAGGAGTAGAGAGCCTTGCTGGAATTCTGTGAAAAATAATTCGTTTTGGTCAAAAACAGGTGTGGCAATAGCAATCTCAAAGCTTTTCGGAGGAAATGGATAAAGCCAATGCACCGCGCCTGTTTGCGGATTGAGCGCGGCAATGTTTGCACCTGTCCAGCAGATTAAGACCCGTTGCCCTGCCTGCGTAATTATGATCGGTGCAGAATAAGAAGCGTTATCGCTCAGCGCTTTCCACTTTTCCTCGCCCGTTTTTCTGTCAAACGCGACGATGCATGCATCTGGTTTGCCACCAATTTGGACAATGAGGTTATCTGCTTCCACAATAGGCGCACATGCAATCCCCCAGATCGGCATATTGATGTTATATTCGGTATTCAGGTCTTTTTTCCACACAATGTCGCCAGTAACAGCATCAAAACAGTGCAGATGTCCCATTGCCCCCAAGGCGTAAGCGAGTCCGTCATGCACGGTCACGTTGGCACGTGGTCCAGCAGTATAGTCAATCTTGTATATGCAATCGTAAGTATAAGACCAAATTTCGTCACCTGTTTTCCAATCAAAACAGTGTACGCGTTCAACCTGTTTCGGTTTTGTGAGTCTATCGGTGACATAGACGCGTCCATCAGCAACGCTCGGTCCACTGTACCCGCTGCCAATAGGCACACTCCATCGGATAGGGATTTGCGGTCCATCAAATTCTTCAATGATGCCGGTTTCTTTCCAAACACCATCTCGGTTGTCCCCGCGCCATTGAGACCAATCATCAGCGGTTACGAGTTGTGCTTGCATTAATACTACGGAAAATAGGGTGATGAATAGGTATGTAAAATGTTTCATGGTTTTATGTAAAACTCCTCTGCCAGAGTATCACTTTTGATAGATCTCTGGTATTTTTAATTTTTTGTGTGTTTCTGTTTGAGTAGATCAGAATTCTGTTGTGTTCAGCGATACTTTTCTCATTCAAAATTCCACTTATATTTTATCATTTTATGATAGGTTTGTCAATGGAAAACGTAATTTCATTCAGTTTGATTTTGCTTGCCTCTTTTACACAAGCATGATATAATTCCGATGTGGATAAGTGATTTTCAACTTGTTGTTGTAAATCATTTTTTACACAATTGCTCACTTAACGTTCAACTTTCAGGAAACATGCTTAATGCAACACCTTTACGAAAAACTACGTGACGACACATTAAAATGGCGCAAAGATGGATACCCCTGCCAAGATTACCCGCTTATCGGAGAGGTACTACGCCACCAATTTGAAGGTGAAGCAGGTGATCGTGTCCAACTGAAATACCTCCGCGAACCGCAATTCCAATCCCTGGAACTCTATTGGTATATCAGATTAGTATTGGAAACCCCGCATATTGTTGACCTCTATAAACACTACTATGATATCGCTGGTGATATACGCGATTTCTGCGAAGCGTTCGGTATTCCAATTACTCCAAACGAAGCGATGTTGATTCCGAATGTTGATGCTATCATTAAATTAGTGAAAGAGAAACCCGAATTCTTTAAACAGAAGGGAATTGATCCTGTTTACGAAGCAATAAGCTTGCCTTATGCAAGTTACATCTTTGCGCTTGCGATGGGCACAGGTAAGACGGTTCTTATCGGTACTATTATTGCAACCGAATTTGCGATGGCACTCCGCTACCCTGAAGGCAATTTTATGAAAAACGCCCTCGTTTTTGCCCCCGGCACAACGATTATTGAGAGTCTACGTGAGATTAGTGACATTCCTTTCGATCAGATTCTTCCATCCAGTCTACACAGCGATTTTCTCGCTAATCTCAAGATCACCTACCCACAAACTGGTGCCAAAGAGATTCAGGTACAAGCGGGGAGTGTTTTCAATGTTATCGTCACGAACACTGAAAAGATAAGCTTGAGAGCAAACCTGAAACAACGGGCAAATCAGACACTGTTTGAGTATGAGGAAAAGAAGGAACAGGCAGAATTAGAAGCAAATCTCCGTCTTCAAAAGATAACGAGTCTACCAAGTTTAGGCGTGTTCTCAGACGAGGCACATCACACTTACGGAAACAAAATAGACACAGAACTTAAACGGGTGCGTGAAACGGTTAACTACATACATGGGAAAACCAAACTTGTAGCCGTTATCAATACCACTGGTACCCCTTACGCCAAACGGCAGATGCTCAGAGAAGTTGTGGCATGGTATAGTCTCGGTGAAGGTATAAGGGACAACATTCTCAAAAGTCTTCACAACGGCATTGTTCAGTACCCTATCGGCACTATTCCTGACGAAGACGTTATCCGTAACGTTATCAACGACTTTTTTGACAACTACGGTGATGTATCGTTACCTGATGGTGCAAAAGCGAAAATCGCCTTTTACTTCAGGACACAAGAACATTTGGATGCTTCCCATCAGCACATTCAAAACGCGCTCACAGAAATCGGAGAGGATACCACACAGGTACTTATCAATACCCAAAAATCAAGTCCACAGGAAATTGATGAATTCAAACGACTTAACAATCCTGACAATCAGAAACGTATTATCCTACTTATTGGCAAAGGTACGGAGGGATGGAATTGTCCAAGTCTATTCGCTTGCGCGCTTATCAAGGAGCAGACAAAAAGCAGCAACTTTATTTTGCAAGCCTCAACGCGATGCCTACGTCAAGTGAAAGGTAACACACACACTGCAAAAATCTTTTTGGATACAAAAAACAGTACGATTTTAGATAAAGAATTGCAGGCAAACTTCGGAACGACACTCGGTGAACTGCGTAAACAAGATGCAGAAACGGAAGAGTTTGCACTCCGCATTCGTAAGCATGATTTGCCGAAATTAAAAATTATGCAATTGGTGCGCAAAGTTGTTCCGATGGAAAATGCACCGAAAGCGATTCAGTTACATAGGCCTACAGATGTCGGGGAAACTCCGCCTGCTTTTCGCAGCATTCTGACACCCGATTGGACACAGCGGAGTGCATCGCCGCTAACAGCGTTAGGCGCACAGGACGAGGTGGAAATTGCCAATCGGACAACGGATTGCTATACATTTGCCAGGCGACTTGCAACAAACTATCACCTCTCTGTTATAGAGACGTTAAAAAATCTTAAAAGTCTCTATCCAGAGGGACAAGTTCCGTATAAACACTTCGATTCGCTATGCAAACAGGTAGAAAACCAACAACAAAATTACGAAGTGATTGAGGAAACGATTACGGAATACCTCGCGCTTATCCGTATCCACGATGACGATGGTAACCTACTTTTTGAAAAGGATGAGACTGAGGATTGCTACGTTCACAAGGTGCGTTTGCGAAAAAGTAAAGCTGATCTGTTGCTCAGTGACGAGGACTTAGATGATAATCACGATGTGAGTTTTCATTATACATCCTACGACTTTGATAGCGGCCCCGAACAGCAATTCTTTAAGACAATTCTGTTAACGTTGAATGACTCTATTGCAGATGTTGAAGTGTTTCTGTTTACTGGAAGTTTAACAAATACCAAGAAAACCGATTTTCACTTTGAATACAAAGGCACTGATAACAATTATCACCGCTATTTTCCCGATTTTGTGATTGTCAAGAACACAGGGGAATTCTACATCGTTGAGATTAAGTCTGAAAATGAACGCAGCGCGCCGGACGTTGTCGCAAAAAAGAAGGCAGTGAAACGTTTGGAAAAATTGCAACCTGATGCTCATTTTGAATATCACGTCATTTATACAAAGGACGCTTTTCTCCAAGAGAATATAGACGAAATGCAGAAAATTCGTGCATGGATCTATGGGAACGAACCCATGCAGAACGATGGTGAAAATAATTTAGCGTGAGTTCGGTAAGAGGCAGTTCTCATACTGTTTGGATGGAAAAGGTTGAAAACTTGCTAAAAATTCATTATACTTATAGACATGCAAATTCGCCCCAGAGAGATGCTCCACTATACGACACTAAACGGACGTAACCCGTATCGGCAATGGTGCAAATGAAGGAATAACAACAATGAATTCGGATACTAAACTTCAGCAATGCACAACCCCTTTTAAAGACTATCTTCTTAAAGACTTCTATAGTTTGGACAGTTTTAAGATTTTTAGAGACAAAAAACAGAAAAGAGGGTATCCTTTTAGAAAAAACATTTTTTGAAAGGATATTCAAAATGGATCCTCTTTCCCACTTAGAAACTATATTATCAGAATATCAACCGGTTTTCAAGTATAATGCGAACTTCAACCATTTTCGCACTTATGTGAAAGGTTTGATAAATACTCCGCATCGTGGCACAATGACACAAATATATCTATCCACACAACCTGAAACAACCTATTGGTCCTTGCCGAAGTTTCTGGGTCGTTCCAAATGGTGTCTTGACGAACTCACATCGGTTTTGACAAGACAAGTTCAAACAACTTTCAGCGAAGGTGTCTATACCTATGATGAAACCAAGTCTATCAATGACGGTGTTTGTCAAGAGGGCACACATTTATTCATAAACACACGCTATAACAAACGGAACAAGAACCAATCCAAGTTCCATCACGGACACGAGTTCGGTGCTATCGGGTGGCTTTGTGAAACGCCGCAAGGGGTGCGTCTGTTTCCGTTGACTGCCCGGGTGATGTGTCCGGGAGACGAACAAGCTAATAGCGGAGAAGTGCTGAAATCCATCTGTGCCAATGTGCCTCCGGGTTTGATCATATTTGATAGAGGTTTTAATAGACGCAAAGTGTTCACAACAATCCTCGCACAAGGACATCACTTGCTCTGTCGCGCAAAGTCAAATGC
>PYJA01000022.1 GCA_003635185.1 Candidatus Poribacteria bacterium
ACCTATGTTCGGCTCAAAGGACACTTTGTCTATGTTTCATTTCTCCTTGATGTGTTTACGCGAATAATAAGAGGGTGGCAACTGAGCCGACTTATGACACAACCTCTAACATTGAGACCCTTGCAGCAAGCATTACAAGAAAACGTGCCAGAGATACATCATAGTGATCAGGGAGTTCAGTATCTATCAGATGCCTATATTTCTACTCTCACTGAACATGGGATTGAGATTTCGTTAGCTCATAGAGGACGACCTTGGGAGAATGGATACGCGGAACGATTTATCCGAACTCTCAAAGAGGAAGAAATCTACCTGAATGACTATGAGGATATAGCAGATGCTAATGCCTGCATTGGACATTTTATTGAACAAGTATATAACCAAAAACGACCTCACTCGGCTTTAGGGTATTTGACACCTATTGAATTTGAGAAAGAATACTTGTCTTAACTTTACGAAATTATGGTCTAAAAAATCGATGGCACTTCATACTAATAGTTTAACGTGAGTTTGATAATAAAAATGTCCGTTCGCTCTAAACACTTTTTGGGTAAAAAAAGCAGTGTTTTTGTAGCATAACCTGTTAGGTTGTGCCGTTTTTTGCGAAAAATAACAGAGAACGCTGCGGGTAAAAACTTTTTCAAACTCACGTTAGTTTATATTAACGTGAGCTCGACATGAGCAATTTTTGTAGCGCAAACTGTTAGTTATGTTCACAGATGCACAATCTAACAGATTGTGCTACTATGTGGCAACTTAGGTTTTCATATAGAAATGGTATTATTTAATCTGGCGATATAAACGTATCTCTGGATGCATAAGTGCTCGCATTGGAAAAGGTGCTCCATTATCGGATATTTGGATTCCAAGAAATTGTGGGGTGCGTTGAAATGTTTTATGTAATTCGTATCGGGTGTCTTCACCAAAAATCCTTCTGTAAAATTCCAGCGCCTCCTCGATTTCAATTTCTTTCAGCGGATACCAATCAATCTCTTCATAGGCTTTCGGATTCTGCTCATATTTTTCAAAGACTTCCCTATTCGGTTGGATAATCACAACCCATTCTGATTCCTCATCTGGATGGACCATATCCCTATCTAATTCAGGTATAAGCCAATCAAATAAGATTTCTGGGGCGCGGGCAATTGAACTGTCGTGTGGGACGTTTGCTGATATCCATTCAGATGCTTCTTGGATAGTAGGTTGGGATAGCATTACAGCGGCAAATGCGGCGGTATAAACATAAGAATAGAGCCAAACTGCGCTTCCGAAGATAATACTAAGCCGCTTGTCAAGTGCGACAAGAAATGCGGCGACAAGAACTGTAAGAGCAGGATAGAGAAGCAGTAGGTGACGCGTGAAGGATACTTTGAACGTCCCAATAAACAATAGATACGGAATAACAAAAGCCAATATCATCAATCCCTTCTGTATTTTTTCATCGGTAAGTAGATTTGTAGTCGATGATGTTATCGACTTAACGAGTGTAGACACTACACCCAAACCTACAAGCAGAGCAAGTGGCAATCCCATTCCCCACTTCAAGAGTGTCCATAAGGACAGAAACCGATGTCCCCAATTTGTCTCACCAGTAGAGAAAAGCCCGAAATGCCCGCGATGATAGTGCATAGTTTCATACAAAAAGTCATCATAAAAGAGATTCCACTCTGATGACATCAGATCAATCAGCCAATATGGACAAATTAGTGTAAAGGTAACGGCAGCAACGCCAACTACCGTAACAAATTTCCGATAAAAGTTTTCAGTTTTAAAAAAAATAAGAAGAGAGAAACCAACAAAGACGGTTGGGAACTTAACCGCAATACTGATTCCTGCAATAACACCTAACCAGAGACAAGTTCGGAACATGAGGTGAGTATCTCGTGCAGCTAACCAAAGGAATAAGGTAACACAAAAGGTTGCGGGAATGTCAACAAGTGCGAAACGCGATTCGTTTGTGGCATGTAACATTGCGACGGCCAAGAAAGCTGCTGCAATCTGACCTACACGTTTGTTACGAACTCTCGTTCCAAGGCAATACGTCAACCATATCGTGCCTGTTGACAATAGGACATTCATAAACCGTGCTATCCAGATCACACGCGCTTCGGTCAAAGGCAATCCGAAAATAGAAAGCACTTTGCCCACCACAGCAATTAAATAAAACCATGCTGTGCCTGGCCAGTTGTAGATTTCTGGAGGGGCAGTGAAATTTATAAGGTTTAAAATATCTTGCGCAATCAGGGTTTCGCGAGGATCGGGTGTATTAGGCAAACCGACACCTATACCAAGAATGCGAAGTCCAAAACCGATAGCAAGGATAACAGGCATTATCAAGAGATTGGCATTGTATATGCTATTTCTTAGCGAAATCGGTAATTTCATTTTATAGTAAAATCCAAAAATATGTGGACATTTCAATGAATAACAATCCCCACACGCTCACGCTGGCGAGGTTTCCGAACCTCGCCAGTGTCCAAGTAATTGTGTTTCTTACTATAAACGCTAATGTGAAACTTTAACCCACAATTCAGTAGAAAGTGACTCTGGCACTTGCGCAATCTGCGTAGTCATAAATGGGAGTTCTAATTTTTTCAATATCTTTTCCCACCGCTCAGGTTGCGTGTCGTCAACGTAGACAGGCACAAATCCGAGATTTAGATAGGTTTTGATAGCAGGGAGGCGAAAATCATCTGTGTCGAGCATAGAACAAGAAAACCTATTATCGCGAAAATAGTAGAGAACAGCAAGTGATACCCATTTACCCAGTTTTTGCCCTGTATGTTTGCCTAAAACACCTACCATGTGCACGTATCCCACCTCTGCTTCGTCAACGGATTGTCGCCATGCACAGGCTGTGCCGACAGGGATATCGTGATGTGTTACGAAATAGAATCCATCTGGGACAAATACGTCTCGGCCGGTAATTTCATTGCGCGTATCTTGGGCAGTGCGTTCTCTTCCACCGAATGAATCGCTGATGATGTTTGCCCAATGGACCTCATCACCCTCTCGGTAGGTCCGTAAACTGTAGCCTGTGGGAAGTTCTAATTTCGGTAAATCTTTTAGATTGGGACGCACCATTCTAAGTTGTCGTGCCATTTCCTAATTCCTCTGACTTTCTGCTGATCATTTCAGGCTGTAGATTATCCTATTATAGCATAGGTATAGTGTACTTTGAAATTATTAGGACACTTTGATAAACCTGATAAGCTGTAGCACAATCTGTATGAAGTTTAAGTTATTAATTCGGTAATTGGCAAGGTTAGGAAACCTTGCCAGCAGCAGGTGTACATCTCTGCTGGCGAGGTTTCCTAACCTCGCTAAATTACCCAATTTATTTTTAATCTTCATACAGATTGTGCATAATCAGACGCAACTAACAGTTTGCGCTACTTTTTGCTTGTAGATTCCGGTGGTATGTGCTACACTTTAACGCAAACTCAAACAGGAGGAAAATAGAATGGTTCAACCTAAAGCCCCACGCGCTTTTCATGTGATGACAAAACCGATAGGGCCAATTTGCAATTTGGATTGCGAATACTGCTTTTATTTGGAGAAAGAGAAACTCTATCCCGAAACCCGCTCTTTCCGGATGGACGATGAAACTTTGGAGAATTATGTTAGGCAATATATTGAAGCACAACAAGTTAATGAAGTGACGTTTGCGTGGCAAGGTGGCGAACCGACGTTGATGGGTGTGGATTTTTTTCGACAGGCGATTAGATATCAACAAAAATATAGACGCACCGGCATGACGATCCAAAATACCTTTCAAACGAATGCCACGCTACTTGATGATGAATGGGGGCAATTTTTTAAGCAGAACAAGTTTTTAATAGGGATAAGTATTGATGGACCACCGGAAATTCACGATAAGTACCGCTATGATAAACGCGGTCGCCCGTCATCAGAACAGGTAATTAGAGGGTTACAGATTTTACAGAAACATAACGTTGACTATAACATACTTTGTGTTGTGAACAGCCATAATGCCGAATATCCGAAGGAGATATACAACTATTTCAAAGAACTTGGTGCGGAGTTCATGCAGTTTATTCCAGCGGTTGAACACTTTGATGGGAAAAATGTGTCCCCACGCTCGGTCACGGGAAAGCAGTATGGCAAATTCCTCTCTACGATTTTTGATGAATGGGTAGTAAATGATATTGGTAAAATATTTGTCCAGATTTTCGATGTCGCCCTTGAAGCATGGTTAGGTTATAACCCGAGTTTGTGTATTTTCAATGAGACTTGTGGCGATGCAATGGCAATTGAACATAATGGTGATCTCTATTCCTGCGATCATTACGTCACACCTGACTACTACATCGGCAACATAGAAGAAACCTCAATAGGAGACATGGTTGATTCAACATTTCAACGCAAATTTGGCACAGATAAACGGGATACACTCCCGGAGTACTGCCGTAATTGTGAGGTAAAGTTCGTCTGCAATGGTGGCTGTCCGAAAAACCGAATTATCAAAACGCCAGATGGAGAAGATGGCTTGAACTTCCTCTGCGCGGGATATAAGCATTTTTTTAACCACATTGACGAACCGATGAAACTAATGGCTTCGGCTCTCCAAGCGGGAAAACCTGCTAATAGTATTATACCGATAATGCGAGAACAAGGGCAGACAAAGGGAAAAGGTAATAATTTGAGAACTCAGACCACTTCTACCTCGTCACAGAAGATTGGACGGAACTCACCTTGTCCGTGTGGTAGTGGACAGAAATATAAGCAGTGCTGTTTAGGGAAGAATGTATGAACTTAAAATAAATCGTCTTATAAAATGGAGCCGGTTTTCTGATTTTGCGAAAGACAGAAAGGAGATATATGGATAAAACCAGACCAAATATTTTGCTGATTACAAGCGACCAACAACATTGGAACACTTTGGGTTGCCTTAACCCCGAAATTCAGACACCTCATTTAGATGCCTTAGCACAGGATGGCACACTCTTTCATAGAGCCTACTGCCCGAATCCAACCTGCACACCGACACGTGCTTCTATCATTACAGGCAAATATCCGAGTCAACACGGAGCATGGTCACTTGGCACAAAACTTTCTGAAGATGAACACACCATCGGCGAAGATTTTACAAATGCAGGCTATCGCACTGCCTTAGTCGGAAAAGCACACTTCCAACCCCTGCACGGCACAGACGAATTCCCATCTCTTGAATCCTATCCTATTTTACAAGATTTAGACTTCTGGCGAAACTTTAATGAACCCTTTTATGGGTTCGAACACGTTGAACTGGCGCGTAACCATGCCGATGAAGCACACGTCGGACAACATTATGCTATCTGGATGGAGGAAAAAGGACTTACCAATTGGCGCGATTATTTTGCACCCCCAACAGGAAATGCTAAGGGACAATACCGAAAATGGCCGATTCCTGAAGAATATCATTACGATACCTGGATCGCTGAACGCACAAACGCTTTGATGGAAACCTATCAACAGAACGGCGAGAACTTTTTCCTGTGGGCAAGTTTCTTTGATCCGCACCCGAAATATCTTGTGCCTGAACCGTGGGATACAATGTATGACCCAGAAGCATTGACAGTGCCATCCGTAACAGAGGGAGAACATGACAACAACCCACCGCATTTTCAAATGACACAACAACAAAAACCGGATTTCTCTGAATGGCGTGAAAGCGGTAAAGGTGTTCACGGATTTAGGTCGCATTTGCGAGATCGTAATGAACTCGCCAAAGACATTGCTGTGTATTACGGCATGGTGAGTCTGATGGACAAGTATATCGGTAATATCTTGGGTAAACTCGACGAACTTGGCATTGCTGACAATACATTGGTTGTCTTCACATCAGATCATGGACATTTTTACGGTCAGCACGGACTCATTGCCAAAGGTGCATTCCACTACGAAGATGTCATCAAAGTCCCGTTTATCGTTCGGTATCCGGGGGTTGTGCCTGCGGACAAGCAATCTGATGCGTTGCAAACCTTAGTTGATTTAGCACCTTCGTTTCTCAGTGCAGCGGGGATTGACATACCACTTCCGATGACAGGTGTAGATCAGATGCCGGTCTGGTCCGGGCAGGAAGCACACGCACGTGACCATATCATTGTTGAAAACCATCACGAACCAACGACTGTTCATGTAAAAACCTATGTTGATGACCGTTACAAACTCACTGTTTACTACAACCGTGAATATGGAGAGTTGTTTGACATGCACGAGGATCCGGGGGAAATCAACAATCTTTGGAATTCATCTGAGCACACGGAATTAAAGGCAGAATTGGTGATGAAACTGTTGTTCGCGGAAATGGGAAAAGAGCCTTTGTGGATGCCTCGGACTTCGGGAGCGTAAACTGAGGCAAGGCACAGAGAACTCGCCTCTACAGATGATTAGCAACTTAACGTGAATTCGCTAAATGTCGTAGGGAATCAATACCGAATACGCTTGTGACATTCGGTGGGTTCGCTGAATTTCTACCTAACCTAAACATCGGGGTTAGAAACCCCTCCTACAAGAAATAAACATTTTTTACAGAAAGGTTTAATATCTGCGTTTCCAATGCCAACTGTCACTACCAGAGATAAGTGGGCGGATTTCTTCTGGGAGCGTCTCAATAAATTCTGGGCTAACCTCATTGCCTGGCCATTCTCTGACCATCGGAGGCGTATAGCCTGCGATAAGGATAACACGTTCTTTGTCGCTACGGATAGCAGTGGTGCTATGTATCAGTGCTTCAGCGAATAATAATACTGAACCAGCAGGGGCTTCAACTTGATAGATAAGTTTGTCATCGGACAAAGCTGCGTCAATCATCTCATGCTGTTTCCACGTCAAGCGGTGGCTCCCCGGTATCACACACGTCCCCCCATCATCAGGACCGACATCAGTTAAATAGGCAAGGGTTTTTACAAAGATACAGTGGAACTTATCCTGCTCCATATAGGTACCCCAACCGTGCTGCGTGCCACGATGAAAACCGGTTGGGTTGTAACGGCGATTGTGGAGCTCATCTAAATCAGCATCAGTACTTCGCTTATTGATGATAGCCTCTGTTTCCTCAAGTCGTACTGCCCCACCGACTACCTCCTCAACCAGCGGAACAAGTTTGGGATGTGCTGCATATTCCAACAACGCAGGATCGTATTCAACAAGGTTTCCCATGTGCGCGTGATGTTCTCCCCGCCAATTGAGGTAAACTCTTGTACCATCAAGATTTTGATCAGCTCTAATTCTGTAAAGCGCATCTTTCATCCGATCGATTTCATCGGTAGTCAGAACGTTTTCCAATAGGACATAACCGTAGATATCAAAATGTAACCTTTGTGCTGGTGTTAGGTTAATTGTTTCACTATTCATTGCTGACCTCCTCTTCATTGTCTTCTAAATCGTTCTCCTCTTCATTTTCTATATCGTTATCTTCATCTTCATCTTCATCTTTTATATCGTCATCCTCCTCATCGTTCTCCTCAGAATATTTTTCTATAAATTCTTTAAGCTTTCTCTTTAGTTCTTTGGAAATTGGGTAACTATCAATTTCGTCCAAGATTTCCTCAATAGTTTTGCCCCTTTCCTTTAGTTCGATTAAAACTGCTTGAAATAACTGTTTAAATCCAAATTCTGCAAGTGCCTTTGCAATAAGTACTAATACAAGCAGAACAGCAATTCCACCTGCCATTCCAAGCGGTCCAAGAACAGCCAGAGATGATGTCATAGCAGCTGCACCAAAAAAAGGAGAAGCAGCCATTAACGCTATCAATACAAGTCCAGGGACTCCCAATCCTGCGATTATCCCTGCCACCTTGTCAAGGGGAATAGACTTCTTGTCCCGAAAAGTATTTTTTGCATTTTCCCCTAACTCCTTTATCCGTTCTATATTCGTGCCACGTAAGGTGTTTTTCAAGTCCAACCACCATTCGCCTATAGAACCGAAGACGTTTTGCATATCTGGCATCTTCGCTTTAGTTATCTTTGCTATAGCATCTTTCAGCTCTTGGATTGCCGCCCACAATTCTCCTAATTTCTCTTTTCCTGCCTGGATGATGGAACGTAGAATCCTTTTCAACTCCCTAATAACTTGTCTCGGATCCGGCATCCGATCTTTGTCAATGGAACGAATAGATTTTATCAACTCCCGATAAGCGTTTTTTAGTTCTTGTCCTAATCCACCTGCAGTGCGAACCAAGTTTTTCAAAACCTGCCGCCACCTCATAGTATTTCTCCTTTGAATCAAATTCTCATGCTGAAGTGCCTTCAATTCTTGCACGAAAATCTTCTACGATTCGGCGTTCTTTCATGCTTTTAATATATTCTTCGGTTCGGAATTCTTCCATTGCCAAAGCCGATTCTATGAGTCCCAGTGTTCGATCATTCCATCCATCATATATTTCAGTTGCACGTGTACTCTTGGCAAATTCTTTGAGTCGATGCTGACATATTTCTAAGAGTTGCCGATTTTGGACACCATTAACACCGTTTTCGTGAACCGGCCCGTCTTGAAAATGGATATGTGCGAGTACTTTACCTTGTGCTTCGTAGGGAGTATCGCCTGCTTGTGTGCCATACTCATCATAAACTTCAGCCTTCTGAATAATAATGTAGTTATGGCATGCACCGCTATCGTTAGGTGTATCTAATGCCCACACCTCTAAATTAGGATCGTCATTACAAAGTGGCTCAATCGGTGCAGCGTCAGGCCATATTTGTAAGACTTCATCAGTTGTCATTCCGACAAGGTCCGTGCTGTTCGTCATGAGAAAATACCTCTTTTGTAATAGGATTCAACCAGCGTTTGATAGTTGCTTTGCAACAATATAGTTGTTAGTGGTGTTTGATATATCCCCAAACAGTCGCGAGTTTATCGGTTGGTTCAACGGCAAGGTTAATCGGTTCATCGCCTTCATAGACAAGTAAATCGTCTACGTAACCGGGGGCAGCGATAGTATAAACATGGAAAACAACCCATTTGGCAACGGGATTTACGGCAACGTTTCGAAAAGGTAGTTTTTTCTCGCCTTTAGCTTTCAGAGCATCGTTTCTGTCGTCACCCGCATAAAAGTCAAATTCACTTTTACTGACATCCGCGACAACGCGGACATATTTCCATGTATCCGTATCAAAATCGTCAATAGGCCGCCATGCGCCACCATCGAAAAGTCGAACTGCGTTTGCATTCCAATTAACGTAAACACCGCCATCGTTTTGGTTAATGTTGTCAGAAGAGACAACTTTGAAATTGAAAGATCTGCCGCCGCTTTTTATATATACCCAAAATTCAACAGAAACAATGGGATTGTCGGTTTCTATAGTAATTCCAACCCTATCATCATTAGCACCCCCTAAAATAGCGAGCGATTTTTTATCTGTTTTGACAGTGTCGTTTGTCACTTCAAAACCGTCTCCTCTCACCTCCCAATCTTTTGGCGGTTTACCAACTGTGAATTCCTCAAATCCTGTTTGGACAAGCATTTTCTGTGCTATGGCAGTTTGCCCTGAAGTAAAATTCAAGACAAGTACGATCGCAAACATAGATCCCATCAAAAGTTGGGTAGTTCTTGTGACTACTGATTTCAATCTAATGCGACATCGATTTTGATCCATTATTCCCTCCTTGATAGTGCGTATACGGCCGTATAGATGTTATAGATTACTGCTACAAAAGAAATTGTCCCATCAAAACGAAGAATTTTTCTTAACCTGTCCCCAGAATGTTGCCAGTTTTCCTTTTGGATCCACGGGGGCGGGGTTCACCGGTTCAGCTCCTTCGTAGATAAGTAAATCATCTACGAAGCCTTGTGCGACTGTGGAATAAACGTGAAAAACGACCCACTGCGCGACGGGGTTTGTCGCAGCTTTCCGAAATGCGAGGTCCGTTTTCGGTTCAGCCGTTAGTGCTTGATCCCTGTCATCTCCGACGTAATAGTCAAATACACTATTCCCAACATCTGCCACAACTCGGAGGTATTTCCAAGTTTCAAACGGGAAGTCATCCACCGGGACCCAAGCGGAACCGTTGTAAAGGCGAGTCGCGTTTGCATTCCAATTGAGATAGACTCCTCCGTCGTTTTGCCAAATGTCATCATGAGAAACAACTTTGAGATTAAAGGAACGCCCAGCTCCCTTGATATATACCCAGAATTCAACAGAGATGACAGGATTTTCGGTTTCAATGGCAACGCCGACTCTATCGTCATTCGCGCCACCTAATATACCAAGCGATTTATCACCGGTTTTGACTGTGTCGTCTGTTACTTGCATCTGATTGCCTCGGACTTCCCAATCTGTTGGGGGTTCACCGAGAGTGAATTCCTCAAATCCGATATGTACTAAGACCTCTTGTGCTATTGCAGTTTGTACTGAAAAGAGGGTAAAGGTAAGTGCAAAAACCAACATAAACGGCATAATAAAATGCGTAATTCTCATGCGTACTGATCTTGACTTGGTGTCGTATAGATTTTGGTTCATTATTTCTCCTTGATTGCGAATTTATAAAGGTTCGCAACCTTTTTGGTGTTAGATTAGTTTATATCAGTTGTAATAGTTTTACAACTTAATAACTCCTATTTGACGTTGAAAGTAAGATTAATTTTTAACTATCTTCTCCGATACATGCCTTGAGTCCTTCAACAAATACTTGAAAACTTTTCGATCTGTTGCGGTCAGGTTCCATGTATGGTGCGATGTTTCGGGCGATCACAGTTTTGGGAAACACTCTTTTAGAAGATCGTTGCAGGAGACGTTCTAATGCTTCGTATGTTCCACCTGTAATTGCATCGGGATTACGGTATTTTCTATTATATTGAAGTGATTTTGATACTTTAGGATATGCTTCGCGTAAAGCGGCTATATCACCAAAAAACCACGCCTCTAATTCCTCAATTGCCAATCGGTTGACCACTTGAAAATCACCGTATGGGAGAGTACTGGATTTTGTAACAAAACCTGCTTCATGTGCTGCGCTTCTAATCGTGTTTTAAGTTCGTGACAATTTTGTCGGTCTTCATCAATAAGCACCATAATTCGCCAGTCGTTTGGTATCCATGTAGAGTAACCTTTCAACCGTGCCGGAAGTTTTTTTAGCAAATCTTGTTTGCCCTCAAAAACATGAAAGTAAAAACTGACATCAACGGGAAGTATCTTAGGCAAAATTGACTGCAATACTACTTCAGCAGAACGTTCCTCCAAAAGAAATTCAATATGCATGCTTATTCCTTTTTGGACCTCCCGCATTGGTCAATGGATCACCGAATTCAAAGAATCCTTCCATCCAGAGTTGTCCTAATTTCGCTCCTGCTTCCAGAAACTCCTTGATGCCCTGCATATCCGATGTCCGTTTGCACATTGTAAAACCTTGCTCATCTCGATAAAGCACCCATACCTCATTTGCACAAAATTCGTTTATAAAATGAGGGGAATGGGTGGTAATCATGAGTTGAGACAACGCTGAGACCTCATGGCATTCCTCTGCCAAACCGGATAATAGACGTGGATGCAGATAGTTTTCAGGTTCCTCAATACCGATTAACTGTGGTGGTTCAGGGTCGTATAACAGAGTCAGGTAGGACAACATCTTTAACGTGCCATCAGAAGCAAACTTCGCCAAAATGGGTTGCTCAAACGGAGCATCCTTAATCTGTAACAAGAGTCGTCCATCCATCATAATTTCTACGTCAACCTTTTCTAAACGAGGCACTCTTCTTGATAAAATCGAGAGAATATCTTTCAAACGTGATGGATATTGTTCTTTCAAATACTGGATAACGTTAGGCAGATTATCACCTGATTCGGATAAACGCTCTTGTGGACCTGCTTCAGGAACACCACGTGTAGCATCAGCGGAAAGATAAGAGAGGTGCCAACCTGTGATAAACCGACGAAGCGCACTTACACGCGGATGCCTTGCCAGCTGCCCTAACGTACTAACAGCAAGCATTGATGGATCATCAAGCTGTTCATTGATTCGTTCCTCACCTTCTTCAGGTGTTTCACCACCGATAACGCGTCCCGCTCCTTCCTGAAAATCGAGAAAGCGAAACGGTTTTCCTCTACTACCGCGCCGCCATTGAAGCCATTCAGCATTAACGTAAGGCCCCTTCGTCCCTTCACCGATTGCTAAATAATAAGTGATGATCGGTGTCTTCGGTTTTTCACGGTATTTTAGTTCAAATTCAATTGGCCTATCACTTCCACGTGTTCTTAACTCCTTAAAACGCCCCCTTTTATCCCATGCACGGCGCAGTCCTTCCGTAAAGCATTCTGCAAGAAATGCAAAGACATCAAACATAGTTGATTTCCCACTACCGTTGGATCCTAAAAAGGCAGTAAGCGGTGTAATTTTTTTCAATTCCACATCGCGTAATGCCCGGTAGTTTTTCACACGCAATGATTCAATCCGGGGTACAGTTCGTTTCGTTTTCATCTAAATTTATCCACTGTTTGCTCATATTACCCAGCTGATATCCTTTTAAGTGCCTTAATGTTCGCTATGGCATCCAGATGTTCCACTCCCCTCTTTTCTGCCATGCACGGCAATCAAAACATAAACACATAAACCGTATTGCAAAACGCGGAGAAGTACCAACATTTAATGTGTTGGCATGCGGTAACAGATGATGGAACAGCAGCACATCCCCTTGTTTCGCAACAATTTCCATCGGTTCACCCAAATCTATCTGTGGCAACTGTGTCAGCATAGATCGGACATGGCTTGAAGAATTCGAATTCTTTTTGCGGAATTCTCGAATTCGTTGTAGTCCTTCGGGCCATATCATCGTTGCACCTTGATGGGAATTGACATCAGTGAGATAGGTTAAACTTGACGCTCGAAAAGTGCCCGGATCCAGTCGTAAATCCCTGGAGTATCCATCAAGGTGAGGAGAAGGCATATTCCACTCAGCAGAAATAGGGAATTGATTCATTGCCCAGATACCATCTGGCTGTTCGCTTTTACAGTGTGGAATAGTCGGATATCTTTTAGCAAGTTGATTAAGCACAGTAAGATAATCGGACGTACAACATGCCAATATATCTGGATGCGTTAGACCGAAAAGCTCAATACGCTTTTCATTAGACATGTTTTCTATGTAAAAACCGGTAAGAAATGGGCGTTGGAAGTATTCCCATGAGTCAGGATCGTCCGCATTCATACCCATCGAATGCCACATTGCTTGTTCTGCTTGAACGATAGTCTCTTTCGGAATTAACCCAGAAAGTAGCAGATACCCCTCTTCTTCAAATTGCTTTAACTGCGCTGTTGAAAGCATCAAATGTCCCTTATTGCTTCAATACCCACAATACATGAACGTAACAGTAAAAAGCTACTGTGTTTTCACATATATCCACGTCAAAAATATACTCCAGAAAACAGCCAAGATCAAAAATGAGATATTTCCGATAATCTTTGAATATGTTGGTTTTATACCAGACTCTTTAGTTTTCACGATATTGTGTGAAAAGGCACTCCAGAATACTACGAGTGACCCCAGTCCTAAAAGCCACAAAGAATGATTGGCTGCAATACTTGCAATTTGCATTATTACGCCAGCGCAAATTAGTAGTGAACCTGCCAACATTACTATGTCTACGATTTTTTTATTATCGCTCAAAAGATTGAATTTCATAGTAGTGTTATGTCCATATCAAAATGATAGATAAAAAGTATTTAAAACGCGTTAGGATACTCCGCTGTCCACGGATCTTCTTGTAGGAGCGAGCTGCGCTCGCGACTTCTACACCCTTCAACTTTGGCGTGACAAAGCTGTAGGTTCTCAATTCTGCTAATCTAACCTAAGTTGCCACATAGTAGCACAAACTTTTAGTTTGTGCATATTAGTACGCAAACTGAAAGTTTGCGCTACAATATTTCACCAATAACGAACTGTTCTCTCTTAAAAATAGCGTCTGTGTGTCTAAAATCTTATAGGTAGCAACTTGGGTTAATCTACTGAAAGTATTGACACATCAGAAGTGGGTTTGGGGAATTTCATGTCTAACCCCTCAAGCGTTTGAACAATCCGTTCTGTGATAACAAGATTCCGATACCATTTCTTATTCGCGGGGATTATATACCAAGGTGCCCAATCGGTACTACATTTTTGAAGAACTGCTTCATAAGCCTGCATGTAATCATCCCAATAGGCACGTTCCCGAATGTCTGCTTCGGTGATTTTCCAATGCTTTGAAGGATCGTTGATCCGGGCTTCAAGCCGTTCTTTCTGTTCGTCTTTTGAGATATGTAAGAAAAATTTTAGAACAACCGTTCCGTTTTCCACAAGCATTTTTTCAAAATCGTTAATCTGTTGGTAGCGTTGTTCCCAGATCGATTTTGGCACAAGATCATGCACACGTACAACAAGTACATCTTCATAATGGGAACGGTTGAAAATCCCAATCTTTCCTTTCTGTGGAACTGCTTTGTGTGCACGCCACAAAAAATCGCGAGAAATCTCATCCACTGAAGGCACTTTGAAATTGACTACGCTGCAGCCCTGCACATTGATGCCAGACATGACCTTCCGAATAGTGCCATCCTTACCGCATGTGTCCATGCCCTGCAAAATAATTAGAAGCGCATGTTGACTTCCGGCATAAAGCAACTCCTGAAGTTTGAGCATCTGTTTATGAAGTTTTTTCAAAGGTTTTTTTGTTTCACCCTTTTTTCGGTAAGACCCTATATATTCTGGGGTGCGTTCAAGGTTACAATCCTCTCTTATTCCGTTCAAACGAATATTATCTCCAGGCTTAACAATAAAAGGTCGTTCCATAGTCTTCCTCCATTATATCTACTAAAATTATGTAGAGACAACCGGATACTCACCGTATCGTCCCTACTGAATGATTAGTGTGACAGAACTATCTATTTCGCAAGAGACTCGTAGTAGTTATCAACAAGTTTGCGATATTCAGGTGGGACATCCTCTTTCGCAACCTGTGCCAACTGTTTAATCTCTTGCAGCATATTGAGTCGTTCTTCTATAGCAGATTCCAGTTTTTTCAGGTCACGGATAACGAGTTCATATTTCGGGAAGGGGCGAGTCCGATTTCCCGGCGGGGTCTGCATAGCATCAAGCATATCGAGCCACAACTCTTTAATCTCCTGATAGGATTCAGCACCGCCGCGCGCCAAGTCATTTTCATTTTCACCTTGCCCTTGTTGTCCAGGCTGCTGTCCCTCTTGTCCAGGTTGTTGCCCTTCTTGCCCCTCTTGTCCCTCTTGTCCTTCCTGGGCATTCTGCATAGCTTGTTGCGCCTGCTGCATTCTTTCAGCAAGTTGCTGCTGCTGTTCAGCGAGTTGCTGCTCTCGTTGTTGTTGTTCCTCTGTCTGCTCTTGTCCCTCCATCGCTTGAAGTTCACGATCCATATCTTGCATCTGTTCTTCAAAGTTTTGAAGTTGATCAAGGGCAGCTTCAAGTTGTTCCTCTTCGGTTTGTGCCATATTAGCTCTTGCCTGTTGCAGATCGGCTTGTGCTTCCTCTAATGTTTCAATCACCTCTTGCTGATTCAGGTCTGCGGACTGTAAGCTGCGCCACTGTAACGCACGTTGCGCCGTTGCCATATCTTCCGCAGTCTGTTCTTCAGTAAGCCTGTTTGAAGCATCAGAAACATTTTGAGCAGCCTCCGGATTGTTTTCGCTGAGTTGCTGCTGAAGATCGCCTAAATCGTTTTGAAGCGACTCCAAATCCCGTTGAAGTTGGCGCTGCTGATTTGCAAGTTCAGAAGCTTGACGATAATCTTCGGGACGCATGCCAGATTGTTGAGACCGATTTCTCATTTCTTGGGTCTGCTGTTGAACGTTAGATTGTTCCGCAGTCAATTGTTGGAGTTGTTGAGAAGCTCTCTCTAACGCATTATCTGTGAATTCAGCGGCAGCTCTTTCAAGTTGATCAATGGCTTCCTCAAGCCTTTCTTCCGCCTTTTCACCTTTAGCAGCACTCATTTGGGGTTGCTGCTGTTGCATCCCTTGCGAAGCTTGTTGCATCTGTTCGCCTGCCTGTTGCATAGCTTGCCCCGCTTGACCTAAGCGTTGTTCCTGCGTGCCTTGCGCATTGCCTTGCATTTGGCTGAGTTGTTGTGACATCTGCTGCGCTTGTTGTGATAACTGTCCCTGCTGTTGACTGTTCTGTTGCATATCACTCGGAGACGGTTGATCTTCCTTACTCATTTGCTGGCTCTGTTGATTCAGATTCTGTTGTTGTGTCAGCATTTCGCGCGCTTGGTCTAACATCTGCTGCGTTTGTTCCTGCATCTCCCGTTCAAGTTCCTCTTGATCCTGTTCAAGCTCATTTTGTAAATCTTCTAATTCCAATTCAAAGTTCTCAGCAAGTTGAGGCTCACTTTGCCTCGCTTGCATAAGTACTTTAGGAATCGCAAGATTAACTTTAATGAGCAGTTCAAGTGCGGCCTGTTCCGGGGGAATTGCCTCTGTCGGTTGGATAGCATTCAATTTATCTGTTGCTTCGCCCATCTTATCAATTGCCTCTTCAAGGTTCATCAGGATTTCTGGGTCGACCTGCATTTCTTGCATCGCCATGCTCAGATCGTCTGCCGCCTGCTGCGTTTTATCCTTTACCTCGGATTGTTTTTCACCCGTTTTCTTAACTGCAGATTTGTATTCTTCAGTAAGCGTTGAAGGCTGCGCGTTGATATGTTTCCACGTTTCTCGGATAACCTGTTTCTGAGAAGCAATTAATCCCAGAAACGGATTCGGCATATTTCCGTCCATCTGACCGCCATCTTCTAACCTTTGATTAAAGGGTTTGACCTCTATGAAATAAATCTCACTACTCGCTTCACCGGGGCCAGTAAGCGTGTTGTTATCAGTGGCATGAGCATAATAAGAGATAACTTCACCCGGTTCAACATCAAATTCTTCAAGGTAGAAGGTATAAGTACCGGTTCGGAGGTGTTTATCGTATTCAGCATTAGCCTTTTCCGCAATAGGTTCACTGATAGGTTCCAGGGCAAGTTCCTTCAATTCGCCAGCACCGATGCGATACATTAAGTTAAACTTTTCAACGCCAAAGTCATCCGTAGCCTCAGCAACGATTTTCACCTCTTCCAGTATTGTTGCCTTCACATCACGACCGGGTTCTTTGATAACCACTTCAGGGGCATTATCTGGCATGGCTTTGATAGTATACTCAATCGGCACCTCATTATTGAACCCATCAATACAGAGAAGTTCAACGGTATATTTTCCATCTTCAGTAACTCCCAAGGTTTTCGTGAGTATATTACCATCAGCAATAACCATTTCTGTAGATTTTGGAGCAACAGTTTCATCCGCGCCGCTTTCCTCGGCTATAGTAGTCGTTTCTGAACTTTGGTGTGTGAACGTTGCGTTCTGGATAGCCTTATTAGCCGTGAGTCTAATTTCAGCGGTTGTGCCGACAACTGCCTGAATATCACCCGTTCCTTGCTGTACAACCGGTTTTAGCTGCGTATATTCAGGATAGTTATAAGAAACAGAGACATCTTCTATCCGCGGCATCTCGAATACCTCTACATTGTAGCGTTCAGACGTTGTTTCATTCGCTACAACATAGTATTCCATGTCTGTTTCAATATTAAAAATTTCATACGCAAATCCGCGTTTATCTTCAGGATTTTGCACCATATTGATTTCTTGTTTACTGCCTTCGTTTTCTGCAGTAGGCGGTGTATCCTTGTCATAATACGTCAAGACAACCTTTTCCGCCTCCTTGCCAGTAACAGCAACTTCAATAGGTAGACTTTTTCCGCGTAGGATACGAGCATCGCCAGGTGTAACATTAACCTTGGTTGTCAAAATGGGATCAGTTTTTTCCCATGGTACAAGTACTCGCATAAGGCTTGTTCGGGTCTCTGTTGGAAACAGAAGCGTAAGCAAACCACACGCTGCAATAACTAAGGTTGCAATACCGACATACTTCCGCGTGCGACTATGGTCAATCGTTGCTTTGAAATCAATACCCTTTACCCGTTGCGTTGTATCTTCAAGCAATCGTTGAAGCATGTGTTTCTCAACAGGGTCATCAGATTCGCGGTCACCAAATTGCACGGCACTGACAAGCCTATCTTCAAGGTTTGGATGGTTTTTTTCTACGTTCAGCGCAATATCGCGAAGAGTAAGTGTGGCTCGCATCGGTTGAATAAGGTATTTGTAAAGTAAGTATAGCGTTGCTCCGATGATACCTGCAAGCAGTGCAATACGGACAGCACTCGGCATTGGCATCAACCAATCAACGATCGATTCTCCAATCAGGATCGCTAAAAATCCTATCAGTACAATGGCAGCCCCTGTCCAGAAGAGACTGCGTTTCCACACACGTCGCGCGTCTAAAATTCTTGTCTGTAATTCTGCATAATCTTCTCTGGTGCTCATTAATTTCTCCTTCATCTATCTGTCTAAAAAGTATGTTTGATGTAACTTCCAGATGTCTGCCTATATCTTGAATATCTTTGTCGGTTAAGAATTTTTGTAATGTAGGAAATAGACTATTAATTAATATAACAAATTTATGTAAAAATAGCAAGGACTTTTGCGGGGTTATTTAGTTTTAGGTATTTTGGCCGTTTTTTATCACAATCGTTAATATTTTTGTATCATAAACTTCCAGTTTGTGCAAAAAAGAACTTTACACAAGACACAATCTGGATGAAGTTTAAAAAATAAATTGGGTAATTTGGCAAGGTTAGGAAACCTTGCCAGCAAAGGTGTACACGTGCTGCTGGCGAGGTTTCCTAACCTTGCCAAATTACATGTTTATAGAAAAACGTTGAATACCCTATCTTTAGTCCCGTAGGGACGATATGTTTATATGACAATACGTAATATCTGTGAAAATAACAAAAACAATTAGTTAACTGGCACAAGTCGTTAAATAATAAAATACATTTTATTTAGTTATTTGGAGGCAATCTCATGCAACAACATCTCATCAAATCTGCTATGTCCTTTCAAATACTTCTCTATTCAAACTTTCGTCCAATGACATCTCAACTGTGGGAAGAGCGAGCATTTTCATAAACATACAAGGCAAACACTGATAAACATTGATTTCAGAAGAAATTTGAGAAATATCAGCTGTTATATAGTAAACTTTAGAATTAATTGAACATTATGAACTGTTCAACCAGCAAACCGAAACGAACGCAGACGCTGTCCCATGACCTGCCAGGTTGTGCAGAAACGGAACACAACCTAACAGGTTATGGGACAAAATGTCCCTTTAATTCTAAATGTTACCATAATAACTTTGGAAACACCCTCTTATATTTTTTTTCGCAAAATACTCAAAAAACACAAAAAAACATGCAACTTTTTTGAAACTTGTTTGTAGTAAGGTTAACTTCAATGCGCGCGGAGTTACTATATATGACAGAAGATGAATTCCTTGAACTGGTCCGCAAGCATCAAGATCAGATTTATCGGCATGCACTTTATTTAACGTGAGTTCGGAAAAAGATTTAAGGTTTTAGAGCAAGCGATGTCTCGGTGATCTGCTGATATTCCGGCAAGTTCAAAGAGGGCTTCTTCTCTAAATAGGTATAAGCAATCAATGCCGCCACCATATTTACTTGAAAGTTGATAAAACTTCTATGTCGTGTATGTTGGAGTTGCGTTTGCGTTTTTATCTCCTTGATAACTGATTCAATGAGCATCCGTTTCTTGAGCAGCATCGCATCAAAGTCTGATAAAGGTTCCGGCTTCATATTCTTGCGAACCTTATATATCAAGTCAATGTCTTGGGAGCGTAAGTATTCACGCAGGGTTTGGGAAATATATCCCTTATCCGCAAAGAGTTTGCCAAACAGACCGGCTACCATCTGCGGCACAACTTTCCGGTCATCTGTCGTGGCGGGTGTGAACTCAATACCCAAAAGTTCGCCAGATGTGTTGATACTCAAATGAAGTTTGAACCCATAGAACCAACCGACAGAGTTTTTGCTAAGTGATGCTTGTTCAGCAAAGACTTTGTGTGTCAGAATACGGCGATTGTGGCAGACCGGTATAGGTGTAGAATCAACAAAGGAGATACCATCACAGGTGCCAAAGCGTGTGTAAAGATAAACAGACAATGGTTCAAGCACTTCTTGTTGAAGTTCCACAAAACGATTGTAGCTCACCAAGTTCGGGAAGGCCCATCGCAAATAGTGTCGCACGTGTTTTTCATAATAATCTTTCAATGTTTGATATCCGCTTTGATGAAAAAGAATAAGGATCGTCATCACCTCACTGGGATGTAAAGTGCGCGAGCGTCCCCGCTTTTCAGGGCGTTGGCTTGCGGGCAGTTGATGCGCTGCTTTATATTTTTCATACACAATTAAAAAGTCGTCAATTTCACAAAAAAGTGATACAATAGTCATTAGAGAACTCCTTGATAAAGTATGGATTACTTCATTATACTAAAGGGGTTCTCTTTATACCATAAATACTTACTTTTTTTCCGAACTCAC
>PYJA01000023.1:0-8543 GCA_003635185.1 Candidatus Poribacteria bacterium
CCGGACTGCAAGACGGTTGTAAATACTTTGCGGCGTGCGAATCCTCTATCAAAGATAATCAGTCCGGGGACTAACTTTGAACAGATGCGCTGCAACACCGCATTACTTTTATCGCGTGCTTTTTGTGGACACATCAGTTTCACCCAGACGGGGAAAAGTGTCCACTCCGTGGCTGTTTGACATAACAGTCCGAGTGCTCCGAACTGATGACCGAACTGATACTTGGATTGATTACGGGAACGCCTGTAGAAACTGAAGTTTCTAAAAAAGTGTAATCCCCATTGTGTTATGCCCGTCTTGATCGCTTTGGTTTCATCATAAATATAAACCCAGACAGGAAACTCTTGTTGGATGCGTTTTATGAGATGGGCAGCGACCGCATCCGCATCCCATTTGCCACGCGATAAGAACTTGGGAAAAGACCAATATCTTGTCTGTGAACAACTGGATTGATAAAGACTTGTGAGGGTGCCACCCCCTCCATTAGCGATAAGACCGAAAATAAATGCTTGGAAAAGCATAAAGTTTTGTTGGTTGAATAAAGGGCGAAAATCTGATATTATTTGTTCTAAGCAGAGAAGAAGGTTCATTTTATTGTCCTTTCAAAAAAAAATTTTATTATTATTCTGAAAGGATACCTGCTTTTCTGCTTTTTGTCTCTAAAAATCTTAAAATTGTCCAAACTTTAGTCAAACATAACGGAGAGAATTTTTGGATGGGTGCCAGAAAAGTGGGAGGACTTCCTTTCAACGGTCTTCTTGACGAACTCCGCATCTACAACCGCGGTCTAAGTCAAGCAGAAATTAAAAACAATCGGGACGCGGTAGGACTTGCTGTTGAACCCGCCCAGAAATTGGCACTCACCTGGGGAACAATAAAAGTGTTTAAATAAAGTGCATGCACCAAAATGAAACAAAAGATGTCGGTTGAAACGCCAAATATCCTTTGGATTTGCACAGACCAGCAGCGTTATGACACAATAGGAGCATTAGGCAATCCGCATGTATCAACACCAAACATTGATAGTTTGGTTGCTGATGGCGTAGCATTTACACATGCCTATTGTCAAAGCCCGATATGCACACCGAGTCGTGCAAGTTTTTTGACAGGCATGTATCCGAGTGCTACACATGTTAATGGGAACGGCAACGATTATTTTCCAGAAACATATCCGCTTATCACGCGGACACTTGCAGACATCGGTTACGATTGCGGATTAATCGGAAAACTACATCTCGCGAGTGCTTTTCGCCGAATAGAACCACGAGCGAATGATGGCTATCGTTTTTGGCAATATAGCCATGCACCACGAGATGATTGGAAAGAAGAGCACGATTACGCAGATTGGGTTCGTTCAAAAGGATTTGTCCTTGGTGAGTTAACCCAAAACCCTGAAGGCGTTCCAGCAGAATTACACCAAACAACCTGGTGTGCAGAAAAGACGATTGAATTTATACGAGAAGAACGGGATGGACCTTGGCTTGCGAGTGTCAATATCTATGACCCGCATCCACCTTTCAACCCGCCACAGTCATATAGAGATCAGTTTAATCCGACAGATATGCCCGAACCGCTTTTCAAGGAGAGTGATTTAGAACAGCAGCACAAGTTGCGCCAGATTGACTTTCAATCCAAAGTTTGTAATCCTGATGAATTAGACATACGGAATCCAATTTTGGCGCAGTCCCCGCATAGCAAAGCAAAGCCTGAAATCGTTGGTCATAGAGATGCTAAGACGCTCAAAGCTGCATATTATGCAATGATAAAACTGATTGATGATCAGTTGGGGCGGATTCTGGAAACGCTGAATGAAACAGGACAACGTGAAAACACCGTTATCATTTTCACAAGCGACCACGGTGAGATGCTTGGTGATCACGGACTGATACAAAAAGGGTGTCGGTTTTATGAAGGCTTAGTCAGGGTACCGTTGATTTTCTCGTGGCCAGGACACCTTGAAAGCGGTTTAAAAAGCGATGCGCTCGTTGAACTTGTTGACAAAGTCCCTACACTGTTAGAATTGGCGGGTTTGCCTATTCCTGAAGGGATGCACGGACGGTCATTATTGCCTATCCTCAGAGGTGAGGCAGATGCAAACCACTATCGTGACTTTGTCCGGTGTGAATATTACGATTCACTTGATATGCGTGACCATTCATTCGCAACAATGTTACGGAATAAGCGTTATAAGTTAGTAGTTTATCACGGACACGAAGAAGGAGAACTTTACGATTTAGTTGATGATCCTGATGAGTTTAACAATCTATGGCATGTATCAGGGAAGCAAAATATTAAATTTGATTTGTTAAAAAGAAGTTTTGATACGTCAATGTTTGCTATGGACAGAGGTCCTGAACGCGTAGGTCCAATGTAATAGAGTCTATCTCAAAAATTAGTTGCTCATTTTTGCATAAAGTGTGATAATTAATAATGTGAAACCAGTTCTCAATTTATAACATTCGGGATGATTGTTGACATACCAACAAAATTGGTAAGAAGCAATTCGAAACGGGAGTAGTAAAATGAAAAAGATCAGACACAGTGGCGTTTTATCAATTTGCTATTGCTTATGTATTGTACTTGTGTTAATATTTCTGTATGGTTGTTCAGGAGCAACACATACAATTTCTACGGAACAAGGACCAACAGTAGGATCAGATACAATAGTGGAAGAATGGAAGTTGGTAGAAAACCCGAATACTGGCATCATGGAGATGCGGCTTGTACGTAGAGTTCGGACAACGGTTTCTACAAGTTCCTCGTCTACTATAGAAGAAAATAAAGGACTGCACTACCCTTCAAATAATGACACCGTCGTAACTATTTTGGCAATTTCGACTCTTGTAGTTAAGTTGGTTACGCTTTATATAGTAGTGTCTAAATAATCTAACATGCAGGATGGCACACAAGCATTCTGCACATTTCAATCAGAAATAAGTATCTCCCAAAGGAAACAAACGCAAGTTTATCATAATGTAGGAGGAAAAATGTCCCGAAAATTAATATTTTGCTTGACTTTCATGCTAATATGTGGTTTAAATTTAGGAAATGCAAACGTTGAGGTCGGATTTCTCTATCTGGGTGATAACGGTCCGTTTACTAAACCTGCATTGGAATTTGCAAAAGAAACGTTTAGGACAACGCAATTGGCAAAAAAAGATCTGAATAGTGCAACACTCAAAAAGTATGCCGTTGTGTGGTGGCACGAAGGAGATACGGATCCAGGTGATTTGTCCAATGCAGAAATTGATGCGTTCTTGGACTATGCCGAAAGTGGCGGGGCAATTTTGTTGACAGGTGGTGCTGTCCGTTATGTTACAACAATGGGTTTGGAAAATGAACCACCACGGCAGTTTCCACCTGTATTAAACGACGGAAGCAACGTCGGTATTATCGTACTCCAAGAGACGCTTGATCTGGGTTTGGTTGAAGGACTTGAGAATGTTGATGGAAAGGCACCACAAGTGGGTGATTGGGTTCAGGTCAATTCGACTGGATATCCAAGAATTGCTGACTATTTCGACAAAAAAGCTAAGAATATTATTACACTTGCCCATGCATGGGAGCGTGAAACAAACTATGCGGACAGGATTGGTGCATTCGGCTATTGGGAAGCTGGAGATGGCAAAGTGTTCAATATGAATTGGCGGCTGCCAAACTACCATGCCAATAACAAAAGTATTGACCAGTTAGAAAAAGTAACTGAAAACATTATAAATTGGTTAGCAAGCGAATCAGAATTTGCAGATGTTTCCTCACACGGCAAGTTGCCGGTTGTCTGGGGAAATTTAAAAAATCAGAGGTAAACAAGATCCAAATTAGAGGTATAAGTAATTAGGCGGATTAAACCGCACGCAATTTCAAGTTTCATATCATCTATGGAGGTTAATGTGAAACTCAGTTATAACTTGGTTGCTACACTCCTTATCGCATTCTCCTGCTGTTTGGTATTCCAGTTTTCAAGCTGGAGTCAGATGGAGGAGACCGCGCCGAGTGTAGAAATCCCGGAGCTTAAAGCGTTAAAGACTCACCCTGAGTCACTGACGTTGGAACATGCCCGCGATGGTCGTCGCGTGCTTGTTTCGGGACAAACGAAAGATGGAAAATGGGTTGATGTAACGGTTTGGGCAGTGCTAAAACCTACATCAGACGGGGTAAAATTGCATGAAGACGGCTACATCTTTCCAAATGCAGTTGGCACTGCAGCGATTAAAGTTACAGTTAAGGGTATCAGCACAGAATTACCGGTAACCGTCAAAAGTATTGATGCGCCACCCGTAAGTTTTGTGCGAGATGTTATGCCGATCTTGAGCCATGCAGGCTGCAATAACGGCACTTGCCACGGCGCTGCAAAGGGTAAAAACGGTTTCAAACTCTCACTACGCGGCTATGATCCGGAATTCGACTATGAACTTCTCATTGAAGATATTTCTGGACGCCGTTTCAATCGTGCGTTTCCCGAACAGAGTCTCATGCTGCTCAAACCGACGTCCGAAGTGCCACATAAAGGTGGCCAGGTGATTAAGCCGAATTCGCGTGATTATAAACTCATTCATCAGTGGATAAGTGAAGGCGTAGCGTCTGATGTTCAAACAACTAAACGCGTTGAAAGGTTAGAGGTAATTCCAGGATCAGCGGAATTGTCTATGCCCGGAAATACGCAGCAGTTGATAGTCATTGCGCACTATCCCGATGGAACAACCCGTGATGTTACCCGTGAAGCAAAATTCACCAGCAGTGTGGGTGAAGTTGCAAAAGTGACAGATGACGGTGTCGTAACTGCGGAACGCCGCGGAGAAACTGCTATCCTAACCCGATATGAAGGTGCATATAGTACAAACGGCATCATCGTTATGGGTGATCGTAGCGGTTTTGAATGGGTTGAAACACCTGAATATAACTACATTGATACGCATGTCCACAACAAACTGAAACGGCTGAAAATTTTGCCATCTGAATTATGTACAGATGAAGAGTTTGTTCGCCGTATCTACTTTGATATGACAGGACTCCCACCAGCACCCGATCAAGTGCGAAGTTTCCTTATGGATGAAACGCCATCAAAGGAAAAACGCGAAAAATTGATTGATGCATTAGCAGAAACATCTGAATATGTTGACCACTGGACACATAAATGGGGCGACCTGTTACAATCAAACCGCAAATTTCTCGGTGAACGGGGCATGTGGCTTTTCCAACAATGGATACATGAATCAATTGCAGAAAATCGCCCGTATAACCAATTTGTGCATGACCTGATTACTGCTACTGGTAGTGCTTATGCTAATCCGGCAGCAAATTATTTCCGTGTCTCGCGCGAATATACTGCTGCAGTAGAAAATACAACGCAGCTTTTCCTTGGCGTGCGATTCTCTTGTAACAAATGTCATGATCATCCGTTTGAAGTATGGACCCAAAATCAGTACTATGAATTCGGGGCATTTTTCTCAGATGTGAAACTGAAAAACGGACGATTGCCGGGTGAAGAAGTTGTATACGCCAGTTTCAGTCCTACGCCGGTCCAACATCCGCGAACGTTAGCCGTTGTGCCACCATCCGTTCCGTTTGGCGAAACAAAGGAAAATGTTTCGGACAAGCGGGCAGCTTTGGCAGAATGGCTCACATCCGCTGAAAATCCGATGTTCGCAAAAGCAGGCGTAAACCGTATATGGAGTTATTTCATGGGACGTGGTATCATTGAACCTGTTGATGATATACGCACCAGTAACCCGCCAAGTAATCCGGAATTGCTTGATGCCCTGACAAAAGATTTCGTAGAAAGCGGTTTTGATATAAAACATATTATGAAAACAATCGCTCACTCTCGAACCTATCAACAGAGTATCAAGACGAACAAGTGGAACAAAGAAGATACGATTAATTTCTCACATGCAACTGCACGAAGACTAACAGCAGAACAGTTGTTAGATGCTATCGGCATTGCTACGGGAAGTCAACCGAAGTTTCAGGGTGTACCAAAAGATTTCCGTGCTGTTCAACTACCGGATAGCAAAGTTAAAGATGACGGATTTTTGAAATTGTTTGGTCGCCCAGAACGCGAAAGCTCATGTGAATGTGAAAGAACAACCGAAGTAAGCCTCGCACATGCGATGAACCTTATCAACGGTCCGACTGTTGCAAATGCAATTATTGATCCAAAGGGACGAATTGCAAAACTCATCAAAGAAAATAAAGATGATCGTACACTCATTGAAGAGATGTATCTTGCAACATTTGCTCGGTTACCACAAGAAAATGAATATAAGACAGCGGTTGAACATCTTGCAAGTGCAGAATCTAAAGAAGAAGGCGCGCAAGATTTAATGTGGGCATTGATTAATAGTCCCGCTTTCTTATTCAACCGATAAGCCCAAAACCGATTTATGTGCTTCTAAAACGGAAGTTAGCACAATAATGGAGGAAACAATTGATGTTATCGTTACCACAAGCACCCGGCAGATTATGTGATGGGTTCTCACGTAGAGAATTTCTCCGCGTGGGTGGCGCGGCGATGCTGGGCATTAGTCTACCACAAGTCCTGTCACTCCAAGCCAAGGCAAACACGACAGTTGACCCCGCGAAGCCTCTCAACGGTTGGGGCAAAGCTAATTCTGTCATACTGCTGTTCTTGCAAGGCGGACCGAGTCACATTGATATCTGGGATCCAAAGCCAGATGCACCTTCTAATATCCGCGGTGAGTTTAATCCTATACCAACAAATGTCGGCGGCATTCAGTTGTCAGAAACGATGCCACGTTTGGCAAAACAGATGGATAAAGCATGTCTTATCCGTTCAGTAAGTTATACACCAGCCGGCCTTTTCAATCACACCGCTGCGATGTACCAGATGGTTACAGGCGAAACACCGGACAAGGTTGCTCCTTCGGGGCAGCTTGACCCACCTTCTCCTGCTGATCATCCAAACGCTGCAGCCCATATCTCCAAGTTCAAACCGCCAGATGAACCGATGTTAGCAGCAGTCCAGCTCCCGCGTCCGATGCAGGAGAGCGGTATCATCGGTAAAGGTGGAAATGCAGGATTCCTCGGTAGAGCGTATGACCCATATTTTCTCTTCCAAGATCCCAATACGGAAATAAATCTTGACGACTTGACGCTCCGTCCTGAAGTGCCACCGATGCGTTTGCAGCGGCGGAAAACGCTCCTTGAAACAATCAACGCCAATATGCCCGAAATTGACAAAGTGGCAGATTCCTTCGCGCTGAATGAATATTATGAAAAAGCCTACGATCTCATCTTGTCACAGAAGGCACGCAACGCGTTTGATTTGTCACAAGAGACAGATGAAATGCGTGACAAATATGGTCGCCATACATTTGGTCAAAGTGTGCTCCTTGCACGCCGATTGGTTGAAGCAGGCACACGTTTCGTTCAAGTCAACTGGCCTTCTGTTGCGAACGGAAATCCAAACACAACTGCTTTTGACACACATGCTGCTAACTTCGGACCATTGAAAAATCTTCACTGCCCGAAATTAGATAGTGCTGTTTCTTCGCTACTTGAAGATTTAGATCAGAAGGGTATGTTAGAGAATACGCTTGTGCTCGCTATTGGTGAATTTGGACGCTCACCACGAATGGGTGTTAGCACTTCTGGTAATGGCAACGCACCTGACGGACGTGACCACTGGCCCTATTGCTATACTGGTCTAATCGCTGGTGCTGGTGTCAGAGGTGGTCAGGTTTACGGTAAGTCTGATGATACAGGTTCAACACCACTTGAAAAACCTGTGCATCCACGCGATATCCTCGCTACGATTTACCATACGCTTGGTATTGACCCACATACGATTGTGATGAACCACTTAGACCAACCCCGTGAATTGGTCAAAGGTGAAGTGATTACAGGGATATTCTAAATTTTGTTCTAATATTGAAGCCTGTGTTTGGACGATAAAAATTCAAGCACAGGTTTTCTAATACAATTTAGAGTTACGAATCCTTCAGATTCAGTTTCAGACTCCTAAAATTATCCATATTCTAAGAAATTTAATATCACAATTTTGTTTGACGCAGTAAACGGCTGCACCGGTAGAGAGTTTTGACTAAATAATGATACGACAATTGGCGGCCTCTCTAAATTGTGATGCATCGAAACCCGTATTAATTTATTTTTTGAAGTTGCTAAAGATAACCCCGCCGTGAAAACTCTTGACATTTTTCCATGAATGCGGATATAATACGTATATGCCCTATTATGATGAAATCTTCAAACGCGTTACCGGGGAGTTCCCGCATCACTTAGCAGTGTTGGCACTCAAGACCTCAGAACTGGAAGTCGGAGATCGTTTGAACACAGAGCAAGCTACGGTTCGAATGCATCATAGTGATATGACGTTCCATGTCCGACTCCCTGATGAGGAGGCGATCTTACATATAGAGGCACAAACCGACGACAGCACCCATAAACCGATGCCCTTACGAATGCTGGCCTATTCAAGTTTTCTCGCTCTTGAGCATGAGAAGAATGTCTATTCAACGGTGTTGTATTTCCGTCCTCCTGCGGGGCGAAGGGACCTTGGTTTT
>PYJA01000023.1:8563-10734 GCA_003635185.1 Candidatus Poribacteria bacterium
TTATCCGTATCTATGAGTTAGAGGGTGAATCGTTTTTAGATCCCGAAGCCGTTGGGTTGCTGCCTTTCACAGCTTTGATGAAACCGCCCGCAGACATGACACCTCAAGCTTGGGTTGAAAAGTGTATAGAGACCACCCAGACAGTTGATGTTGGCAGAGAGATGCGGGCTACCCTTTTATTTGCGCTCTCGCTTTTCGGGAGTTTGATACATCCACCTGAATTTTTTCAGGATCCTATATTGGAGGCAATTATGCAAGAATCTCCTTTTTATGAACGCGTTATGCAACGCGGCATTGAACAGGGGGCGCGCGAAATGAGCATTGAAAATACATTGGCAGTCCTCAAAGCCCGTTTTCCTAATACTGATATCAACGCTCTGAGACAGAGACTTGAAGTCATCACTGACATCAACCGGCTTAAGCAGATTAGCCTTAACGCCTCACTCGCAGCCTCTTTTCAAGACTTCCGAGAGACCCTAATGGACAGTCCTCTCTAAAATTGTGGATATAAGCGTTTTAATCGGATGCGTGCATCACTATTTAGTTAAAACCCTCAAGAGGTAATTAAAAATGCCTGATACACTATTTTGTAAGCAAACAAAAACAAGGCACAAACAAAAACAGTTTCTAATCCAGATAGTCCTAATTCTTTTTATGGCTGCAGGTATAGTACATGCGCAGGTCGCACCGCAGCTGACAAGTATATCCCCTCGCGCAGCGCAACGCGGGCAAACCATTGAAATTACATTAGCAGGTAAAAATGTTAATGAGAACGCTGAGATATGGTTCAGCAAAACAGGAATCAAAGCAGAGATTAAGCAAAAATCTCCAGCCGCAACAGTCCGCTTTAATGGATCGGGTATTTCTGGTAACATTCCAAACGATCCCCGATTAGTCCTTTCATTCGAAATTGCACCTGATGCCCCCTTAGGCAACCACCAAATCCGTCTTATCACACCAAACGGTGTCTCCAACCCGCAAAACTTCATCGTAGGTAACCTCCCTGAGATAAAAGAACAGGAACCAAATACCACACCTACCGAAGCAAACATGCTTGAATTACCTGTTACTGTCAACGGTACGGTGTCATCAATTGACGATGTTGATATGTACCGTTTTAAACTTCGAAAAGGTGCGCGTCTTATCTGTGATATAAACGCACAACGTATGGGTTCCCCTTTAGATTCTTATATTGAACTATTTGACCCAAGTGGAACTGAAGTTGTAAAAAGCGGTGATGGAAACGGATTAGATTCATTTATTGATTATACCACCCAGCAGGAAGGGGAATATACGCTTTACTTACGCGACATCCGCTTCCAAGGCGGTGGAAATTACCTGTATCGGTTAAGTATCGGAGAGTTACCATATCTTCAGAGTGTTTTTCCACTCGGAGGGAAACGTGGTGCTGCAAACAATGTCAACGTCGCTGGCGCAAATTTGGGTTCTGTGAATGCTATACAACTTGACATCTCACCAGACGCATCCCTTGGAATTCGAGAACTACGAGTCAGTACACCAAACGGTTTAGAAACGAACCCCTACCCGTTTGCCATCGGCGAATTCAACGAGGCAAATGAAACAGAACCAAATGACGCTCTAACGAAAGAAAACAAAATCGGCACACCGATAACAGTAAATGGGAAAATAGAAAAAGCGGGTGACGTAGATAGGTATTCCATTAAAGTAGAAAAAGGAACAAGTTTCGTTTTTGAAGTAAAATCACGCGAATTTCGGTCAAAACTGGATCCAGTGCTTACCATATATTCACATAAAAAAGGAGAAGCAGAAGGTAGCGTTGAAGAACAGGTCCTAAGAGTCAATGATGATGCAAGCGGAGTAGATGCAATTGTTGCTTTTACGTTCCCAGAAGCAGGCGATTACGGTATTTCAGTGCGTGACTTGAATAGTGCAGGTGGAGCAGGTTACCCCTACAGACTCACTATTCGTCCACTTAACCCTGGTTTTCGCCTAAATGTTAGTGCCGATAACCCACGTATTAGTCGTGGTGGAACTTTGATGTTGACAGTCTCGGCTGCACGCGTGGATGGATTTAATGGAGCACTCCGTTTCTACTCTCCAGACCTCCCCAAAGGATTTGTCGTAAGTCCAACAATCCTTTATGCCGGTCAAAATCAAGCGTTGTTAACGATAACCGCGACTGCGGATGC
>PYJA01000023.1:10754-34135 GCA_003635185.1 Candidatus Poribacteria bacterium
GTATAGAAGCAAAAGCCTCACCACAAAAAATTCTGCTGACGGTGATGGAGGCACCGCCATTTACGCTCTCCTTTGCAGATGTTGATGTAAATGTAGTTCACAACAAATCAACAAACTTTCATGTAATTGCGGATCGCCGTAATGGTTTTAATGGCCCGATTAGTTTGTCGGTACAAGGAATGCCAGCTCGTATTTCTGGTGGAAAAGCCACAATGCCCGCAGGACAAAATAGTACAGTGATTTCGCTTCGAGCGGGAACTGTTGAACGCAGAGAACAATTCTCTGTCGTTCCTACCCCTGGCACAAGTTATATTTCGGTGAGTGGAACAGCAAATGTTAACCGCGAGAGTTACACCGAATCAACTCCCGCTATTCCGTTGACAGTCGTTGAAGCACCTTTTATTGTTACGATTGAACCGCTACGTTTTAGTATTGTTTTCCCCAAGCCAAAGGCATCCGAGGAAACACAACAGGCGGCTGCAGCTGAAGGTGAAACCGTCGCTGTCTCAAATCCGAGCCCAACGGAACAGACCGAAACGGAAACAGTAGAAAAGACTGAACCGATAAAAAAATCTGCTACACTCACGATGAGTATTGTTCGGCGGGGTAGTTTTACAGATATTGTTACCATTAAGCCCATAACAGTCCCAGAAGGCATCACTATTCCTGATGCAACGATTCCTATTAACGAAAGTGATATTGAGGTAAATCTTGAGGCTCTCAGTTCATTAGAAGCCAAGACTTACCAAGTTAGATTCCGTGCCACAGCGGTAATCAACGGTAAGGCATTTCAACAGGATAGTCCCGTTATCAATGTGAAGATTATTCGTTAGACACACCAATATTTGGGGTTGTTGTGTTGATCTTATCTCGTCTCGGATTATCTATGATATAGTGAACTTTGAAATTATTGAGACATTTTGATAAACCTGCTTCAGAAACAGAACCGACAACAGTAGTTGTCCCACAAACTTTATGAAGATAAAAAATAAATTGGGTCTTTTGGCGAGGTTAGGAAACCTCGCCAGCAGAGATGTACACCTGCTGCTGGCGAGGTTTCCTAACCTCGCCAAAGTACATATCGTCCCTACAGAACTGAAGAACACTTAAAACGTTCTGAATATACATTCTGAATATACATAATGAAAAATTTAGGGCGGGTTTTGTACCCGTCCATTTTTACGCCTGAGACACGGCTTGGTACAGTCATTCACTCAACTTTTCAACCCTCTGAAATTCACGGATATCCGTGATACAGTAATTTTAAACAGGCAAAATTTATGTCAAAGAACCCTATATTGTGTTATACTTTTGCATAATGCAAATTTAGGGTTAGGTAGGAATCAGCATGTCATCTCGACGTAATTTTTTCAATGTTCTCGGTTGGGGGAGTTTCACAGCTGCGCTTGGTCTGTGTTTCGGACCAGGGTTAGTGCGGTATCTCTATCCGCGCGTTCTGTATGAACCATCGTCTGTCTTTAAAGCGGGTTTTCCAGCACAATATCCTCCGGGTAGTGTGAGCGAAAAATATAAAAAAGATCCTTTTGGCGTTTGGATTGTTCGACGTGAGGATGGGGTTTTTTACGCGCTACTAACAACCTGCACACATTTAGGCTGCACACCCCGTTGGCTTAGTTCAGAGAGTAAATTCAAATGTCCGTGCCACGGCAGCGGTTTTGACCGAGATGGGATAAATTATGAAGGACCCGCACCACGACCTCTTGAACGTGTGAAGATTACCTTGGCTGAAGATGGGCAGCTACAAATTGATAAATCCGTTAAATTTTTGGGTGAAAAGGACCAATGGGGTGATCCTGGGGCATCTCTAAAAGTCTAATTTAGGAGGACACATTTGCGTCTGAAAAGATACTGCGCATCATCAGACTGAAAAGGAAGCTAATGAACGAAGAACGTAAAGGACTCAAAGAAAAGATTACCAATTCCGATATTTGGAAATCTATTTTTCGACACGGTTATGAAAAAACGGGCCGCCGTTATACTTTGCAGGTTTTGCAAAACGTTTGGCTGCATTTACACCCACCTCGTATTTCTCGCCACGCCTTAAATTTTCGATTCACATGGTGTATGGGCGGAATCACCTTTCTAATGTTCCTTGTGACTGCTGTCACTGGCGTACTCTTGATGTTCTATTACCGCCCGGTAGCAGAATATGCCTTCGGTGATGTACAGGCTCTTGAGTTCGACATTCCATTCGGTATGCTCCTCCGTAACATGCACCGTTGGGCAGCACACGGCATGGTCATTTCCGTAATGCTACACATGTTCCGTGTCTTTTTGACCGGTTCCTATAAGAAACCTCGAGAGTTTAACTGGGCAGTCGGTGTGATTTTGTTACTTATTACATTTTTCCTGAGTTTTACAGGTTACTTATTGCCTTGGGACCAACTCGCATATTGGGCGGTTACAGTCGGAACAAATATGGCACGTGCTACTCCCGTTTTAGGCCATGAGGGCCCGTTTGCACCTTCGGACATAACGCAATCGAACGATGTCCGTTTTGCTTTACTCGGTGGAACAATTGTCGGCCCTTCTACGTTGCTACGGTTCTATATCTTACATTGTGTTGCTGTTCCATTGGTGGCAAGTCTATTGATGGCATTGCACTTCTGGCGTGTTCGTAAAGATGGCGGAATATCCGGACCTCTCTAAAAATAAAGCAGCATTCATTAGAAAATTTTTGCACAAGACTATTAGCAACGGATTAGATATTTTCTCGTTTAGAAGGAGATAAGATTAAGGTATGGAGAATTTTTTACTACTGATACAGAAACCTGATAATGTTCCAATTCTGGCCATGCTCTTTTTAATACCCTATTTTATGTGGTTAGCATATAAACAGGCACGCCAGACTGATCGAATAGGTGTGCCATCGGATGCCGCACTGAACGATAAGGTTTACGTGTGGCCATATCTGTGTCGGAATGAATTTATCTGTGCTATTATCGTGATGTTGGTACTGGGCGTGTGGTCAATTATGATTGACGCACCGCTTGAAGAACCGAGTGATCCCGCGAAAACACCGAACCCTTCTAAAGCTCCGTGGTACTTCCTTGCACTACAAGAGATGCTCGTCTATTTCGATCCGTGGATCGCAGGTGTCGTGTTGCCCGGGCTAATTATTGCGGGACTCATTGCTATTCCCTATATAGACATTAACCCTAAAGGAAAAGGATATTATACAATCAAGGAACGACCATTTGCGCTCGTTGTGTTCTGTTTTGGATTTATCGTATTGTGGATTGTCTTGATGATTGTCGGGACATTCTTAAGGGGGCCGGGATGGAATATATTTATGCCGTGGCAGTACTGGGATCCGCACAAGATCGTACCATTAACCAATGTTAACCTATCCTACCTCTTTGGGATTCGCGATGCCACAACCGCAAATTTCTTCGGGTTTGCTGTCGTGGCAGGTTATTTCGCACTCGGCCCTATTTTCTATTTTTGGAAATACAAAACAAGCCGTTTTTTACAAGAACTGGGACTTACCAGATATGTTATCGTTTCCTTTCTGTTCTTAAGTATGGTCGCACTACCTATCAAAATGGTGCTTAGATTAGCATTAAATATCAAATATGTTTGGGTATCACCCTGGTTCAACATCTAATTTCTACAACTAATTGATTGACTTGGAGGTTATACATTTCGTGAGGAGCAAAAAAGAGATTCCCGCTGAAAATAAATCGTATTCTGTTTTGTTCTTTATTCTGGCCGGACTGTTAGGGTTGGTGACAATATGGGGTTTCTGGGATGAGATGATCACGCGCCGCCCCTGGAAGGAAATTCAACAACAGTTCTATCAATACGAGTATGTGAAGACAAAAGCAGAATTGGAGAACGCTAAGCAAAACTTGCCCGATGAACCCTCCAAACCTGAAGTTGATAAGAAACAGTTGGCAAACTTGGAAAAAGAAGTCAATACAAAGCAGGTTGCGTTAGATGAAGCAATGCAAGAACGTAAGTTTGAGCAAAGCAAATCTGATGCAATTAACTATAAATATCAGCACAGCCTACACGAAGCTCATGGGAAAGAGAATGAGACAGTCAAAAAATGGAAAGAGAAATTAGATGAATTTGAAAAACGAATTGAAGGTGAACTGACTTCTGATGTTCTAAAAGCTGAAGCCGAATTTGCTGACGCGAATAAAGTACTTGCTGATTTTTATCAGACCAGTGGTGACCCCGAAAATGCACTCTCCACCTACCTAATTGCACAAAAACACAAACTCGAAGATACTGAAATCGTTAACGGAATTTCCGCTGCACAAGAGGCACTCGTCTCCCTTGAAGCAGATAAAGCCCAATTTGCTTCAGTTGCACGCCTTCAAGAAAAGTTAGCGGATGTTGGTGGTATCAAGCGAAATTTCCTCGGCAGTCTATTGGAAAACCCCTTTAGAGAGACACGCACAATTGTTCAATATTATCTTGAAGAGTTTAATTACACCGCGGATCGGTGCGAAACGTGTCATTTTGCAGTTGACAAAAGTGGTTATGAAAGTGAAGCTGAAGAGATTTTTGAAGTCGAAGGGGACGGTGAAAACGATGTTAAATATCAGCTCAAACACCCAAAGGTCAAAGTCGGTAGTGAGATAATTACTATAGATGGTTTTGATGCGGGAGAAGATGAATATAAATTGTCAGAAGACGGTCTCCTGACCTTCACCCCCGATGTTTTTGGAGAAGTTGAAATTTCTTATAAAACAGACTACCACGGGGAACTTCAAACGCACCCGGAGCGAGATGTCCTTCTGGCAAAACATCCGCTTGAGAGATTCGGTTGTACACCGTGCCACGGTGGACAAGGACACGGCTTAACAGCGAAAGCGGCCCATGCTTTGACGCATGCTGAATATTGGTTGACACCTGTGCTTGGGATGGATGAACACACGGGCAAAACATCCGAAGAGAAAAAGGGATACATGGAGTCTAATTGTCGGCGTTGCCACGATGGTGTAATGAAGTTAGACTTCGGCGTGGATCCCGAAACAAACGCTCCGAAAGATTATGCAGAGAATCTTACGAAAGGGATGGCACTTTTTGAAGACCTCGGATGCCATGGATGCCACGCAGTAGAAGGTTACAGTGCACTTGATAAAATTCAGAAGGTCGGTCCATCGCTGGAAAAAGTCGGAAGTAAAGTCAAGGATATCGCATGGCTTGAGAATTGGATAAAAAAACCGGAAGCATATCTCCCCAATACAACAATGCCAAACTTCTTCCCGGTAGAGGGCATGAGTCAACTCGTGTACTTTAAAAATGGCGGGCAGCGCACCGGTCTCGTCACAGAAACTGAAACCCAATATATTTTGAAGGCTGACGATGGAACAGAATACAAGTACGCAAAAGATGATGTTGTCCGTATCGTTGACGAAGTAAAATCTATAGCCAAATATCTTGCAGAAGAGATGAAAGATCAAGATTTAGATGAAACCCAAGGCACATACTCTAAATCAGAGAGCGCGATTAAGGCGGGCGAGGAAACCGTAAAAACAGTCGGATGTTTGAGCTGTCATGCTGTTGACGGATTAGACAATAGCAATTTTGCACCCGCGCTGGACAGTGTCGGCACTAAAGTTACACCAACTTATCTTCGCAAATGGATTGAAGACCCGAAAGCGTATGACCCTGATACCGCTATGCCGAGCTTGCGATTGAGCAACCGGGAACTTGATAACGTCGTTGCCTATCTCATGAATTTACAAAAAGACACACCGCTTGCAGTTTCAAATTCAATAGGTGAAGCAGATGTTGACGAAGGCAAAAAACTTGTCAGGACTTATGGATGTTTCGGTTGTCACGAAATTCCAGGGTTTGAAAATGAATCCAAAGTCGGTGCTGATCTCGGTGAATTCGGCGCAAAAATGTATGACGAACTTGACTTTGGAGACACTGATATTAAGCATAGCTGGCACGATTGGACAATTGGCAAGATTACTAACCCGCGGCGTTACCAAACACGTAGGATTGTTTCCCGTATGCCTATTTTTAAAACTTTACAGGATAACACCGAGGACGCGAAGGCAATTGCTGTATTACTAAAAAGTTTCCAGCCGCAGAAATATCCACTCAATTATATCTTTGATCATGCAGTTGAACCACATCGTGTTGAAAAACAGAAGCAAATTGATGCTGGAAGGCGAGTCGTGAAAAGATACAACTGTACCGGATGCCACGAGATTGAAGGAGAAGGTGGAGACTACCGTGATGTTATCATTGCACATGAAGGTTTAGATGAAATCACAGCGAAACAGTTAGCACCACCTCCCTTACAAGCACAAGGTGCAAGAGTTTATCCTGATTGGTTGTTTAATTTCCTCAAAGACCCTTCCAAACCGATACGTTACGGACTCAAAGTGCGTATGCCAAAATTTGAAATGTCTGATGAAGAAGCGACAACGCTTGTTAAATACTTCTCCGCATTAGACGATGAGCCGTTCCCTTACGAAACGCTTGAACCACCTATGTCTACAAGTGCGGAATTGCGAGTCGGCAAGCAGATATTTGATGAACTGAAATGCGATTCATGTCACCCGTCACAAGGCGAGACTATCCCCGCAGGTAGCGATAAGGCGGGAAGACCCGATCTCTCCTTGGCGAAAGAACGGCTGAAAGCAGACTGGCTTATTGATTGGATGAAAGACCCACAGAGCTTCCAACGCGGCACTGCAATGCCGCAGGCGTGGCCGATCGTCGGGGGACAGCACTTGGCAGTTGAAGGTTATGCCAATGACGATGCTGAAAGACAGATTCGGTTAGTTCGTGATTATCTTATTTCGTTAGGTCGTTAGTGTCCGAACGGATTCAATTCGTCCCTACCGAGGGAGTTCCGTTCTGTATGAAGCATCTACTGATTGTAATCGTCATGATCTTTGTGTGGCTTAACGGGTTTATCTGGTTAGGAAAACAGGTTGACCCAAGCACGAAGTATCGGACAGAAATAGAATACAAATATGCAAGGTATTGTGCAGGATGTCACGGGAACAGCGGGGAGGGCAATGGACGTATTGGTCGCTTCAAAAAATTAGACCCTGCTGACCTGACAGATACGAATTTGTGGACGATGCACGACGATACGCAGCTGCTTGAAAGCATTCGTAATGGCAAAGATGATATGCCAGCGTTCCATTACTATCTTAGCAATAAGGAACAACGTGAACTACTTGAATATATTAAAGTAACCTTCCGCCCTTAAAATACACGGATATCCGTGATATTTATTTTTAAGGGTTTGCCTTTTCAAATCTTAAGGTGTTAACATAATAAAAAAGAATTATATAAGGAGAAAAACGATGAAAAGTCTTAAACTCATAATCACGCTACTTATTTGTGGCACAATGGCAAGTGTTGCTTTTGCCGGTAATGTCACTGGCACTGTAACCTATGAAGGTGATGCGCCTGCCCGTAAAGCATTGACAATCAATACACAGGAACAACACTGTATTGATGCTACAAAAGGAGCAAAATCTGAAGAACTTGTCATTTCAAAAGGAAAAGGTATCCAGAACGTTGTCGTTTACATGCGCCTGCGCGGAACACAAGAACTTGAGATACCAAAAGATAAAAAGAAACTTACAGTTGACCAGAAGGATTGTCGTTATTTGCCGCATGTAATCGCGGTTCCTGTGGGTGCTATTGTTGATGTTACGTCCAGCGACCCAGTCGCACATAATGTTCACTCATATGCCGCGAAGAATGAAGCAAAAAACTTCATAGTTAAGAAAAAAGGGGAAATCATCCCTTACACAATTACTGCAGCCGAAGCAATTAAGTTGACATGTGATGTTCATACCTGGATGAGCGGTTACATCGTTGCAGTTAATAGCAACTATTATACAGTAACTGGGCAGAAAGACGATAAAGACAAATGGATCCATCCAGATGATTATGAAAAGTCTTCTGACAAGGGTAAATATACCCTCAAAGATGTTCCAGCAGGTAGGGCACGAGTGGTTGCATGGCACGAGAAACTCGGCACAGCTTTTAAGAACGTTGAAGTTCCCGCAACTGGTGATATTTCAGTAGACTTTAAAAGCACTGACTTTAAACTGCCTAAGAAAAAGTAGACGTTTTTCATAAGGATAGGGATTTTGCCCTTTTAGGTATATCCTAACAATTGAGAAAACGAAAATGCGTTGTTGTTCTTCGCTTATAACTAAAAAGAGAATTTACCTCATACTCAGTTTTGTGTTGCTCGGTTTTGTGCTGTTAGCAATTGTGCCAGCATTTGCACAAGACGCGACAGAGGCGGAATATCGTCCGTTCCCTCTGATTGGTAGCCGAAACGCGGCTTGGATAGCCGCGCAGCTACACTTGTTGTTCGGATCCTTTATCCTCGGTGTGCCAATGTTTGCAGTTATCATTGAGTTCATCGGTTGGAAAACCAAAGATGAACGGTATGACCGAATGGCGAAAGAGTTTATTAAACTCTGTATGGGGGCATTTTCAACAACAGCATTGCTCGGTGGCGTTCTCGTTTTTATTCTTGTTTGGTGCTACCCAAAGGTGTTGAACAAGTTGAGCGGAATCTTCGGCCCGACAATGATCTTTTACGTCGTGCTGTTTTTCGGCGAAACTTTTACCCTCTACCTCTATTCCTACGGTTGGGATAGGATGCAGGGACGTTTTAAATGGGTACATCTGGTGCTTGGTGTTCTACTAAACGTATGGGGCACAGCGATTATGTTTGTGTCAAATACGTGGCTCACCTATCAGACAAGCCCCGCTACAATGTTCGGAAAGTTATCTGATAAGACCAAGGAAGCGTGGGTAGAAAATTCGTTAGCGCAAAACCCTGAGCTCACCCGTGCTGAACTACTTGAAGGTGTAACAGATAAAACCGTAATCCCGCTCCACAACGAAACCACAGGCGAATTTTTGGGAAATGTTTGGGAAGCAGTTAATAATTTTACATGGATGCCGATCAATATCCATCGACTCATCGGGAACATCGCTTTTGGCGGATCCATTGTAGCTGCCTACGCAGCATTTCGCTACCTTGTGGCTAAAACTAAAGAGGAAAAAGCACATTACGATTGGATGGGATATAACGGTAACTTCATCGCCTTGTGTGGACTGATTCCACTGCCTTTCGCTGGCTATTGGTTAGGCAGAGAAATTTACATTTTCAACAACACGATGGGCATCAACATGATGGGCAATCTCTTCTCTTGGCTATTTATCATTCAGGCGGTAATGATTGGTGTGCTTTTTATAGGGGCAAACTACTATCTTTGGTCTGGGATGGGACGAATTCAAGGGGCAGAAAAATATGCGCGTTATCGTCCATATATGATAACAATCATCGTAATCTGTGTGGCTATCTGGATGACCCCTCGGACGCTATCAACAATTTCTTCAGCATCTGAACTGAGTGCAATGGGAGGGGCAAATCATCCACACCTTGGATTTTTCGGATTGATGACTGCCAAAAATACGGTGGTGAATATTGTTATTCTCACAACCTTCTTGAGTTTTCTATTCTACAGACGTTCCGGTAAGACACCTACAGCAAGTTGGAAAGGCTTAGGAAACATTATAATTTCAGCAATTTTCTTTTTAGGCGTGGTTTCAATTGTTGTTATCGGTATCGTAGGGTTTGCAGTTGAGACTGATGTACGCGTCAATGTCCTAACACCGTGGCAGGTATTGGTCGCGCTTGGTGTTATGGTTGTTGTAACAGTGGTTGATATTTTCATGTATCGAAAGGCTACAACATCGGGCACTATAAAATGGGGAGAGATGACCGAACGATCACAATACGTTCTAATCCTACTCGCAATTACATTTACCTCGTTGATGGGTTTAATGGGGTATGCGCGCTCCGGTCTTCGTGAAGGGTGGCATATCTTTGGCGTTCAGAAAGATACTTCCGTTGACGCATATACGCCCGCTCTGGGTGATGCAGTGAACATGGTTGCTGTCATTATGGTAATCTTCTTTGCACTTGTTGGGTTTATCTTCTGGCTCGGGTTATGGGGTGACAAGAAAAAACAACCTGCAGTGCCAATTGAAGCAGAGGCAACTGCAGAAAGTGATGACTAATGGGAGGACAAAACGATGAAAAACACACTCGTTAGAATTGCAAGCCTAATCATAATGGCGGTAAGTTTCATTGCCTTCATAGCGAAAGCACCTGCTTTTCCGATTGCTGCTGAGAACCTACTCCCTTGGTCGGTCTGGTTTACACTTTCAGTGTTGGTAAACATGATAGTGTGGTTCCCTGTCATGAAATTGGTATCATTTTCTCTCGGTATAATATGGTGTTATGCCTTTATCGCAGGCCTCGTGCCAGACACATCTACGGCATCAGGGACTGTAACAACATTAGACTGGACTGATCCAGATGCGGTCGCTGAAATTGGTTTAGCTATTTTCAATGGAAAAGGTCAGTGTGCTGCATGCCACACCTTGGATACTTCCGCACCGAAAGGTAGATGCCCCGATTTAACAGATATCGGCATAAATGCGGCAAGCCGCGTACCAGGAACGGATGCAAAGACATATCTAATTGAATCGCTGTATGAACCGAGCAAATATTTAGTACCAGGATACGGTAAGATCATGCCAGAGGTATGGAAAAAGCCGATCGAACTCACAAAGTTAGAGATTGAAGCAGTCATAGCGTTTCTACAAAGCCAAGGCAGTGAAATTGATCCAACACCTTTTATTGAACCAATTGATAGAGGAGACATAGGACCAACAGCGGAAGAACTTGCTCCTTTACTCACTGGCGATCCTGAAAAAGGAAAAGAAGTTTTTATAGCCGCTGCATGTATTTCATGTCATGTTGTCCAAGGTTTAGAAAATCCAAAGGCAGGAGAGGTAAGTGAAGACTTTGAAGTTGTCACCGCACCAGAACTGACCGAAATTGCTGCATTGAACAGTTCGCGGTATATTGAGGAATCAATCCTAAAGCCAAATGCAGAAATTGTTCCCGGTTACGGGGCAGTCACGGTCCAATCAAAGGGGATAACCTATCAAGGAATACTTGTCTCACAAGATGAAGAAAAGATCGTTGTCCGCACAAAAGACGATGATGGCACGGAACAGGAACATACCATCTTGCTGAGCGAATTGGACGAAGAATCGATTGAAGACCTTACAAATCTTAAGGCGAGGGGTTATTTTACGTTAACCGTAACGCTATCTGATACCAACACATCTGTGAGTGGCAAAATTGTTGAGGAAACCGACGAGACTGTAACCCTCCAGGTAGGTGAAAACACAGAAACAATTTCTAAAGCATCTGTGCAAAAACAGTTCCGTGGAACTACCATTGATGGCGAAGAAATCGTCGGAGAGCATATTTCGGGAGAATTGACCGATGATTTTATTGTAATAAATATTGATGAGACTGAACAGACTTTCGACACGTTTGACTTTGATGAAGACGCAATGTTTTTGTACGGTACTGGCAAAAAACTATTTGTTACGTCGCCAATGCCAACAAATTTTCCGGATGACTTATCAGTGTCAGATATGGCTAATTTACTCGCTTATTTAAGCACATTGACTGGACAAACAGCAACAGAAGAAACAGCACCGACTGGAACAGTCGAAGAAGGCACAGAATAACTAAGAAATGTTACGGAGGTAACCCATGAAAAGAGTATCGCTTTTTACAATATGCTTCGCAATTTTCATCGCATGTTGGGTATTCCTGAGATTCGTCATCGGTAGCGTTATCTCAGTGCCGATACCAAGTAGCGTAATTTCGATGTATATGGGGTTGGTCCTCATTGCCATTTTGGTGCATGTCTCTGTTGAAGATTCAAGATTTAGAGAATTCATCCGACCCATTCACGAGACACTTGTTGATGAAAATCGCAAGAATCGTCGAATCATTTTAGCTGTGCTAATCCCACTTTTGCTGCTGGGATACACCTATACAAATATCGCACAAAAAGCTAATCCAGCAGGAGATCCACGGGTCGCACACCCTGTCCCACCATCCGAATTCAAATTGACATATAAAGATAAGGTTATCGGGACAATGCAGGAGGTTGAGAATCCCCATCGGCATTTAGAAAAAGATAAACCAGAAGAGTTCAAGTCGCATGTGGAAAATGGAAGACGTGTCTACTATGATAACTGCTTTTACTGTCACGGGGATCATCTTGACGGACAAGGACATTTCGCGCACGGGTTGATTCCGTTACCAGCGAATTTCCAAGATCCGGGGATTATTCCTAATTTTCAGGAAGCCTTCTTCTTCTGGCGGATTAGTAAAGGAGGACCAGGTTTGCCTCCTGCTGGGACACCGTGGAATTCTGCAATGCCTGTGTGGGAAGAAGTCTTAACAGAAGACGAAATATGGGATGTCATTCTCTTCTTATCCCAGTATACCGGACATTCATACCGCACATTCGGGGAGGGACATTAAAATGAGAAGCAAAAATGTTGTCTACTTAATCCTTATTTTAGGTCTACTCTCTGTTCTTAACTTAACTTATGCGCAGGACGCTCCAGAAGTCTCTGAAAAAGGAAAAGAGGTCTATGAAGAAAGTTGCGCACACTGCCACGGCACCGAAGGACGTGGTGATGGCAGTGCAGCAGAAAACCTTTTACCAAAACCGAGAGATTTCACACGTGGATTGTATAAAATCCGATCTACAGAAAGCGGGCAACTCCCCACCGATCAGGATTTATTCGACATCATTACTGAAGGGATGCCCGGTTCATCAATGCCTGGGTGGGAAACTTCACTGAGTGCTAATGACCGTTGGGAAGTGGTGGCATATATTAAAACCTTCTATGATGGTTTTAAAGAAAGTGAAACACCACCTCGGCAAATCAGTCTGGAAGGTAAAATTCCTTATTCTGAAGAGAGTGTAGAAATTGGGAAGGGACTTTATACACAGTTTGCATGTTTTGAATGCCACGGTCAGGTAGGGCGAGGCGATGGCACCTCCGCACCAACTCTCCAAGATGAATGGGGTTTTCAGAGTTGGCCAGCAAACCTCGCACAAGGTTGGAATTTCAGAGGTGGAAACGATATAGATGACATTTACAAGCGGTTCATCGGTGGCATTGCTGGTTCAGCGATGCCCATGTTTGAAGACCCTGCTTTCGGCTTAACTATAGAGCAATCCATACGTTATAACGAATTGGACAATAAAGTTGAAATGACAGAGGCTGAGGAAGAAGAATATAACCAACTTGATGAAAAAATGGGGAATGCTTTTGAAATCTTAGACCTTATGGCAGAGGGCAGCGCAAATGAAGAACAAAAACAATCCTATGCTACAGCGATGAAGGCGTTTTACGAGAAAAGTTGGCACTTAGCGAACTACGTCAAATCGCTTTCTTCTGAAAAGAGACCAGAACCAGCAATTGGTAAAAATGTACTTCGGTCACAATATACAGAAAGCGATTTGCCTCAGATGATGGATGCTGCTTGGAACACACTTGATTCAAGCTACTTTCCACTTGTTGGGCAAATTATCATTGAACCGAGACAATTTAATCCGACAATTGACTCGGTTAACGCCAAATCGTTTTACAATGATACGGAAGTAGCATTCCTCTTCACATGGGATGACCGCACTAATAATACCGAAGTCGAAGAGAATGAAGATACTGGCAAAACGTTTGAGGATGCAATTGCTATTCAATTTCCTGTGAAAATACCAAAAGGCCCCACCGCTGAGAAACCCTATTTCCTTTGGGGTGGAAGAAAAGCTGTCTACCTGTGGCAGTGGAAAGCATCTGCTGTCGATAAGATTACAGAACTCACAGCAAAAGGTATAAACAATGCTGAGGAACAAGAAGTTCAAGGTAACATTGAAGCAAAAGGCGAATATACCGACGGGCAATATAGGTTATGGGTCAAACGCACGTTAAAAACAGATGATAAGAAAGACTTGCAGCTGGAACCCGGTGTATTTGTGCCTATCGCTTTCTCTGCATGGGATGGTGCAAATGGTGATGTTGGGACAAAACGGGTTATCTCAAGTTGGTATTCTTTTGTGTTAGAACCTGTTCCCTCATCAAGAAGGTTTATTTACCCGCCATTAGTGGCACTTCTCTCGTTTGGCCTGTTGGTCGGACTACGAGAGTTTGTACGGCAAAGAAATACGTAATTCTATAGAATCAAATCAAAACAGTGAGGCAGTGGTGCCTCATAAACCTTAAATTATAGAAGGAGATAAAAAATGAAAACGAAAATGTTGACATGTCTCACACTTCTTCTTGCATGTGGCTTCGGTCTGTTTGTGTTTGCAGACAGCCATGAAAAAGAAGAAGATATGAACAAACTTGTTTTTTCGAAAGAAAAGTATAAAACCATGGCTGTTAAAAGCGGTGGCAAAATTAGCGGTGTTGTAAAGTTTGATGGCGAAGTGCCTGAAATGAAAAAACTGGAAATCACAAAAGACAAAGCAGTTTGTGGTGTTACGGATAAGTTTGACGAAGCGCTTGTCGTTGGTGAAGGGAACGTTTTGAAAAATACGATCGTCTATCTGATGGACATTTCACAAGGCAAAGATTTCGACAAAGAAGCAAAACCGGAACTTGACCAGAAGAATTGCCGTTTCAATCCGCATGTCCAGATCATTCCTGTTGGCACAGCCCTGACAGTCCTGAACAATGACAAGGCAACACATAATGTGCATATCTTCGGAACAAGCAAGAATAACACTTCAGTAAACAAACAGCAGACAAAGAACCGCAAAAAAATGCGCCTCACTGGTGCCAAGGGTGCGGAAGGTCCTGTTGAAGTGAAATGTGATATCCATGGATGGATGAAAGCATGGGTCGCTTATGTGCCGCATCCGTATTTTGCTGTAACAAACGAAAAGGGTGAATTCACGCTTGAAGATGTTCCTCCAGGAGAATATAAATTAGGATATTGGCATGAAGCATGCGGTACTAATAACAAAGAACCTGTTACTGTCACTGTCGCTGCTGGTGGAGAAGTCAAGCAAGATTTTACACTGAAACTTAAAGAGGCCAAGTGAGTGTAAATCGGATTACGGTCCAAAATCTAACGCACACCTACGGTACACGGTGTGCGTTAGATAATGTAAGTTTCACTGTTCCACGTGGCGAGATTTTTTGTCTACTCGGTCCGAACGGTAGTGGCAAAACAACCCTTTTTAATATTCTGTCTACACTCATGCCGCCAACGTCGGGGAATGTTAACATTCTCGGACACGACTTAGGCATAAACGCGAGAGCGATTCGGAAGCTATTAGGGATTGTTTTTCAACATCCAGGATTAGATGTCAAACTGACTGTTACAGAGAATTTACGACATCACGGACACCTCTATGGGTTGAAAGGCAAAAGCCTAAAGCTTAGAATTTTTGAACTATTAGAACGATTTGGAATCAGTGACAGATCACATGACCTCGTAGAAAAATTATCAGGAGGTTTACAAAGGCGCGTAGAAATAGCGAAAGCAATGCTACATTCCCCACAGGTTTTACTACTTGATGAACCGAGTAGTGGATTGGATGTAGGCGTACGCCGACAACTGAGTGAATATATGATCTCACTTGCGGAAACAGAAAATATCATCATTCTACTCACAACGCATCTTATGGATGAGGCAGAGTTATGCAACCGAGTCGGTATCTTGGATATAGGGAAAATGGTGGCACTCGGAACACCAGACGAACTCAAAGCACAAATTGGTGGGGATGTTGTACTAATAGAAACTACAAACGGTGAAGTTCTCCGAAACGCAATCGCTGACCGCTTTGAGGTTCTTCCAATATTAACTGAGAATTATTTACACGTTGAATGTGAGCGGGGACATGAGTTTGTGCGAGATGTAGTTGCGGCGTTTCCTGATGAAATTCAGACAGTTCGCTTCGGTAAACCGACTTTAGAGGATGTGTTCATCAAGTTAACAGGGAACCCGTTTGTGTAAGGAATCTTGTGGGAGGGGTTTGTAACCCCGATTGATGTGAACACAGCACTCATTTATGGTGTAGAGGAAGAACGGCTTGATTAACGTTCTACTACCGATTACAACAATTTGGCGGCGTGAAATCATCAGGTTTTTTCGCCAAAGGAGTAGACTTTTTAGTGCGATTGCACAGCCCTTGGTATTTTGGATTCTAATCGGGAGTGGTTTAAACGCATCATTTCAACCGTTTGGCACCTCCGAGAAACAGGGTTATATTGAGTACTTTTATCCTGGAATTGTCGTTTTAGTCTTGCTTTTTACTGCTATTTTCGCTACAATCTCTGTTGTAAATGAACGGCGTGAAGGGTTTTTGCAGGGTGTACTTGTTGCGCCCGCGCCAAGATGGGGAATTGTGCTTGGGCAAGCATTAGGCGGAACAACTTTAGCATTACTTCAAGGAGTACTTTTATTGTTCATCGCCCCGCTAACTGGAATCCGATTTGGGTTAACCTCACTGCTTTTTACATTGGGCGTGATGACGCTCTTAGCCTTTGGTTTAACAAACCTCGGTTTGTTAATTGCTTGGAGAATGGATTCTACACAAGGTTTTCATGCAGTTATGAACCTTATACTCATCCCGATCTGGCTGCTGTCAGGTGCTTTTTTTCCGAGTACTGGGGCACCCGATTGGTTAACATGGGTAATGAAACTAAATCCTTTAACGTATGGTGTCGCTGCTTTTCGGCGAAGCCTCTACTTTGATACTGAAACAACAATCGGCAACATGCCGACGTGGACACTTTCTATATTGGTAATATCTCTATTTTGTTTTTTGACCTACTTGGGCGCGACGCTTACTGCTTCTGCAGAAACGAATAAAAAGCACGCCTAACGAATATTCTACTTATGACTTTGGAAAAGGAGGAATGAATGCTTGGATGGCTTCCAGAGAATATATCAGAATACGCGCAAGGTGTTGATAAACTCTTTGCACTCATCTATTGGATTACCGTGGTGGCGTTTGTTCTTGTGATAGGTACTCTTATCGTATTCCTAATTAAATACCGTCATCGAGCGGGACACCGCGCGGAATACATTGAAGGAAGTACGAAACTTGAAATCATCTGGACGGCTGTAACTACAGTGATTGTGTTTGGATTGGCAATGCTCAGCTTCCCAGAGTGGAATAACCTTAAATCACCAGCTGAAAATCCTGATTATGTCGTTCAGGTTCGAGGTGAACAGTTTAACTGGTACATGATCTACCCCGGCCCAGATAATGAATTGGGCACAGAAGATGATCTGGAATTGGAAAACGAATTGTATGTGCCAGAAGATAAACTTGTGCAAATCTTATTAACTTCAAAAGATGTGATTCACAGTTTTTTTATACCTAATTTGCGCCAAAAACAGGACGCACTGCCAAATCAAACTATTGACACTTTAAAGTTTCAGGCAAGAGAGCCTGGGCGTTATGAAATTCCGTGTGCCGAACTCTGTGGATTTGGACACTCAGGCATGCTCGGATATCTCATTGTGCAAACACAAGAAGAATATGATGCATGGGTTGCGGAACAGTGGCCTGAGTAAGTGATGTCAGAGCGGCCTGATTCAATAGCAATTCGCAATTGCAGCGTCGTGAAAGGAGTAAATATAAAGATGCAAGAAAACGAAAATATCTCACATGAGCATGACGATGATGAACAACACGAGCATGCACATGACGATAACGATACTATGGAACACACACATGAGCATGACAATGATGAACAACACGATCATGCTGATCATCATGAAGAGAGTTTTATTCGCAAATATATCTTTTCGCTTGACCACAAGATGATCGGAAAGCAGTTCCTTATCTATGGGTTGATCATGCTATTTGTTGGAGGCGGACTCGCACTGCTTTTCAGATGGCAACTTGCTTACCCCGAAACACCTGAACTGGAGGGTGGTAAACCTGCAAAGGCCGCGAAACCTTTACCTATCATTGGTCCTTCTCAAAAGTATATTGATGACGGAGAGGTGGTTACCGGTGCAGATAAAATGTGGGAGCGGATTTACGATTCCGATAAAGAGGAATTTCTTGAAGTAAACATGCCGAGCGGTTTAATTGAACCGCATTTCTACAACATGCTGTTTACGATGCATGCCACTATAATGGTGTTCTTTGTCGTTGTTCCTATATTAGTGGGTGCTTTTGGAAATTTCTTGATTCCTCTAATGATAGGCACGCGGGATATGGCATTCCCCGTTCTCAACATGCTATCATTTTGGCTTGCCGTGCTTGCAGCAGTTATAATGGCAGCTGGGTTTTTCGTACCGGGTGGACACGCTTCAGCAGGTTGGACAGGCTATGCTCCGCTATCAGCTGACCCACAGTGGACCGGTGTTGGATGGGGACTCAACCTATGGGCAATCAGCTTGTTGATTCAGGGATTTTCGTCTTTAGTAGGTTCCATAAACTATATTACAACAATTATCAATATGCGCGCGCCAGGTATGACATTCTTGAGGCTTCCGTTAGTCATCTGGTCACTATTTATCGTAGCAATTCTATTGCTTCTCGCTTTTCCTGTCTTGTCCTCTGCTTTAGCACTTCTCATATTTGATAGACTTGCAGGCACGACATTCTTTACCTCCACAGCTGAAGGTGGTGGTTCTTCGCTACTCTGGCAACACCTATTCTGGTTCTTTGGACATCCAGAGGTATATATTCTTATTTTACCAGGCATGGGGATTGCATCCGAATTAATCGCTGTTAACTCACGCAAACCGATTTTCGGATACCGCTCTATGGTATACGCGATGATCGCAATCGCATTCTTAGGATGGGTTGTTTGGGGACATCACATGTTCCAAAGTGGAATGCGTCCCGGTATGGGAGCATTCTTCATGACGACTACAATGCTTATTGCAGTGCCTTCAGCTATTAAGACATTTAATTGGCTTGGCACGATGTTCCGTGGTTCAATCCGATTTACAACACCGATGCTTCATGCTATCGCCTTTGTGTCTATGTTTGTAATCGGCGGCCTCAGCGGCATCTACATGGCTAACACACCAGTGGATATCTACATACACGATACGTACTACATTGTAGCGCATATTCACTATGTCGTTTTTGGCGGAAGTCTGTTTGCTATTTTCGGTGGTATTATCTTCTGGTTCCCGAAGATGTATGGACGCTATATGAATGATACGTTGTCCAAAATTCATTTTTGGTTGACCTTCATAGCGTTTAACTGCACTTTCTTCCCCATGCACATTTTGGGCGTAGGCGGTCACATGCGACGCATTTCTAACCCGATGCAGTATGAGTACCTGCAAACCTTTGAAGGCATGAACATATTTATCACAATGAGCGCATTTACGCTCGGTTTTGTGCAATTGATACTTGTCTTCAATTTTGTCTGGAGCATCTATCGTGGTAAGGTCGCTGAAAAGAATCCGTGGAACGTCACCACATTAGAATGGGAGGCACCAACACCAGTGCCACACGGCAATTTTGCCCAAATCCCAACTGTTTATCGTGGTCCGTATGAATACAGCGTCCCTGGCGAAGAATCTGATTTTATTCCGCAAGCACAACCTGAGCATGCACCAGCAAGTGCAGGCGATTAGTTGGTATAAATAATTTCCACTGGTAGGTGTCAATTTAGTAAATATTTTCTTGTTGGAGGGCTTTGTCCGCCCGATTTATTACCCAAAGGTAGGCACGTTTTGTCCACGCGCCGTTCATAGTGTCTGATGTCTGGGCTCGGCGCGTTTACAAAACGCGCCTACCAGGGTGACGAACCGCTAAATTGACACCTATTAGAAGATGTCCTGCGAAAGTAGCATGAAGAAACAAAGCAGCTATAGCCCTTGGTTACATCGAGTAGCATGGTTCACCGCAGGTGCAACGTTTCTGTTAATTGTTATAGGAGGAATTGTTACAAGCACCGAGTCAGGATTAGCAGTACCAGATTGGCCCACCAGTTTCGGATATAACATGTTTACCTATCCATTATCAGAGATGGTGAAGAATCCCAAAATACTTTATGAACATAGTCATAGGCTAATGGGATCGTTGGTCGGCCTGTTGACGATTACGCTGTTTGTCATGTTATTGGTCAAGGATTCGCGTGGGTGGGCAAAATGGCTTGGGTTTGCTGCCCTAATCGGTGTAAGCGTGCAGGGTGTTCTCGGTGGACTTCGGGTTACGGAGGTAAACCTTAATTTTGCGATAGTACACGCGTGTCTTGCACAAGCGTTCTTTGCATTGCTCTGCGGAATATGTTGGTTTACTTCACGCGATTGGATTGAAAACCAAAATCTATCTGAAAGTATTGTTGATAATGTTTCAGCAAAAAAATTACGGAGATTAAGCCTCATTACAACATGCTTGATATATGTTCAGCTCATCTTCGGAGCAATTTTACGACATACTGGAAGTAGACTCGACGCGCATCTTCTTTTTGCATTCTTGGTAACGCTTCATATTTTCCTATTGGTAAGACGTTTCTTTAATATGAGTGATAACACGCAAAAAATTGGTCAGTCATTACCATTGCTATTGCTTGGATTACTTGCAGTGCAGTTGATTCTCGGTTTCGGTGCGTATATTACGAAATTAACTGCCGTTGGGGCAACAGCATCAGCGCTACTTACGGATATTGTTACGACTGCCCACGTAGCAGTTGGTGCTTTGATGTTAGTAAGTAGTTTTGTGATTACATTGAAAATTTATCGGTTTACAAATACTACAATTCCTATAGAAACACCTGTCACCAGTTCATTGGTTACAGAATGAGACAACATAATGCGTTCAACAACAGCAACATTACCAGATAGTAGAGAAGTGGCAATACCATCGTCAAAAACCGCAGTTTTCGTGCGGCGAGTTGAGGACTATATTCAGCTCATCAAGCCGCGGTTGGTCCTGATGATATTAATTACTACCGCTGCAGGATTCTATCTCGGCACACAAAATGCGGTGAATTGGTTGCTTTTCGGACATACACTTATCGGTGCGGGGTTAACAGCAGCAGGCGTTTTAGGACTAAATCAATACTTGGAACGCGATATCGATTCGCAGATGGAACGCACACAGCAAAGACCACTGCCAGCAGGTAGGATCCATCCCATAGAAGCACTGCTTTTCTGTGCATTTCTAACAGGAAGCGGAATGCTTTACCTTACTTTTCTCGTAAATCCACTCAGCGGGTTTGTTATCTCCTTAATAGTTGTAAGTTACCTGTTTGTATATACGCCACTTAAGCGAAAAACGTCATTATGTACGCTAATCGGTGCGGTTCCGGGCGCATTACCACCTGTCGTTGGGTGGGTTGCAGCGCAAGGCAGGCTTTCAAGCCAAGCATGGGTATTATTTGCCATTCTTTTTCTGTGGCAACTTCCACATTCGCTTGCAATTGCTTATATCTATCGTGAAGACTATGCAAATGCAGGACTAAAGTTGTTGCCCGTTATCCATCCGGATGGCGCAAGCACACGCCGCCAGATTGTAACAAATTGCGTTGCATTATTCGGGATTGGACTTCTCCCAACGCTATTCAATATTGCTGGCGGAATATATTTCCTTGCTGCACTATTTGTAGGTGGGATGTTTCTGGCAAGCGGTGTTTATTTAAAGAAAACACACTCAGTGAAAGCGGCAAGGTATGTGCTGTACGCATCTCTACTATATCTACCACTAATATTTATCACGATGGCAATTGACAAAATATAGTGTGATCAAAGGAGACCACATGAACGAGCAAGAACGGCGTAAACGAAATCTCAGAGTTGGCATGATATTAGGGCTACTGTTTGTAGGATTGTTTACCATCACGACGTTAGGATTAGTTTTTGGGTTTGAAGCATCCCCGCCAGTAAAGAAAATTGTTCACTGGACCACCACAATAATTGCTGGTATTATTGGATTCTTCCTGATAAGCGCGGCACTTGTTGAGATAATTGTGAAGCCAATATTTGTAAAGATTGAAAAAAGCAGAGCTCGCAGATTACGTGAATGATGACGCATAGTGAGAATTGAAAATGACCGAAAGTCGCCCCTTGAGCAACGCTAAATTGGGAGTTTTAATCCTACTCGGCGCTGAAACGATGTTATTCGTGGGTTTAATCGGTGCATTTCTGGTATTTCGGATGGGGAATGTCACCTGGCCCCCGCTGTCAATTGATAATATACAACTGCCACGTTTGGTAACCGGTATCAACACCGTACTTCTAATTATAAGTGGCTACATAATGTTTTTGGCACTACGTGCAGTTCAGCAAGATCGTATAAAACAACTCCGAAATTTCTTGGTGTTCACGGGAACATTAGGGTTGCTTTTCCTGGTAGTCCAAGGCAGCGAATGGGTCCAACTTATAGGTAAAGGATTGACTCTCCAGTCTGGCGTATATGGTGGTATCTTTTATGTGCTTATCGGATGCCATGCAGTTCATGTGTTAGGAGCGGTAATTTGGTTAGCGATTGTTATCGGTATGGCAATAGCAGGTCGGTTTTCTTCTGTGAATTTTACAGGTGTTGAAACTTGTACTATCTATTGGATTTATGTAGTCGCGCTCTGGCCGATACTTTACGTTTTAGTTTACCTTGCTTAAAGGAGTCGCTTATGATTCGTCAAATTCTTTTATTCATTTTTGTGATCGGATTTATTATTTCAATTGTGCCATTTAGTCTTGAGGCATGTCCCGCTTGTAAAAACCTTGACGAACCGATCGCACGAGGTTTTAATTGGAGTGTGCTTTTTATGATGGCAATGCCGTTCACGGTTTTCGGAATTATCGGTGGCAGCGTGTTTTATTCCTATCGCCGTGCCAACAGAAATCTGAATGTGTAACACGTTTCTTCAAAAGCAAAATATATTAACGGTGTTACAATGAACTTTTAGCGTAAACAACACCTTAATTTGCTATTTTATTATGATGTAATTTCTACTATAGTTTGGACAGTTTTTTGAGTCGTGATGCTTTTTATTTTCATTTTAAACCTCGTGCTAAAACACATTTCGCCCCTCTGGGGCTTGGAGTGGAACTGGAAATGATCTATACACATTCCGTCCCTCTGGGACTGCCACTTTGATGTTTGATATATTTTCGTTGAGTTACAATACTGTCCGAAACTCACAGAAAAAGAATGTTATTGTCCATTTCGGCAGCACCAGCGGTGCGATAGGTGTCCAGAAACGTAAATGCATCCAGTAACCAAGCACCAGCGGTGGCAGCATGCGCGTGTGGCATGCTGCATGAGGTGTCCAAAAAACAATACAAACGAAAACTGTCCAAACTATAGTAATTTCTAACAAAAAAAGGAGTTTAGTATAGTGGAACAAGCTACCACTTTAGAACATACTGAAGACGTATACGAACCTTCGCTTACACCTGATAGCCTTGGCAAACTCGGCATGTGGATTTTCCTAATTGGCGATACCATGTCGTTTGGTGCGCTGCTTGCGGCTTATGCAGCACTCCGTACGGGCGCAGGTGTAATCGGATGGGT
>PYJA01000024.1 GCA_003635185.1 Candidatus Poribacteria bacterium
TCAACAGTAATTCAAAGCGTGCAAAATCATACTATAGTCGAGGAAGGGCAAAATACATTTTTGGACAGTTTGAATCACAACACGGAAACTTGACAGAGGCACAAAAACTATATCAGGGTGCGATAAGCGACTATACTGAAGCTATCAACTTAAAATTGGGAGGGTTACGCGTCCATAATTACACCGGACAGGTAAAATATCAGTTAGCAAAACTTGAAAGTAAACAAGGGAATACGGAAGCAGCACAAAACCTGTATCAAGAGGTCATATCAGACAGCGATGAAGCAATCCAGTCAGAATTGAAATGTGACGCATGTCGGTCTGCCATCCATCACAATCGCGGTGCCGCAAAAGCCGGTCTTGGAGATCATAACAGGGCGATTGAGGATTTTAATGAATCCATCCGACTCAGACCAAAGAAGGCACTCTACTATCATGACCGTGGACTTTCAAAACAAGCATTCGGACAACACGAAGCTGCAGAAGCAGATTTCGCGAAGGCAAAGGAATTAGACCCGAAGATCGAAAAATAAGACTTCCGAATTGACGCTGCGAATAATTGAAAGAGAACCTTATTATGCAAGAGAAAAGCGATGACCAATTCCAAGATATAGTTGAAAGCAGTAAACAATCTATTGTCTTCTTGAAAGGTAAAAAATTTGGGTTGACAAGCGGGGTTGGAATCGGTTTCTTCGTTCAACCAGATAAGATTGCAACAAACATTCACGTTATTAGTTTGCCAATTGTCAAATACAAGGTAATCACTGCAAAGCAGTATGAAATCGAAAAAAGACCTATTCACAACCGTGTTTATGAGGCAATGAAAAAACTGCCCCTTCAAGGGTATCCTAAGCAGTTAAGGAAGCAAGAAAACCGAGTACCTGAACTATCGCGTAATTGTGATGAAACAGCAATGTACACAATTGAAGGTGTGGCAGCATGTGATGACAAGAACGACCTTGTGCTTCTTAAGGTTGCCGAGACAGGTGTGCCACTGCCCCTTGGAAACAGCGACGAGCTTCAGAGAGGAGATCCAGTTTCTATTGTCGGTTACAAAAATAAAAAATACAAAGGTATAATAGGCAACATACTTAGCGGACATAATAGCGACTATCAACTCCTGATAAAAGCAAAAATTTCGCCAATGGACTGTGAAGGTCTAAGCGGCGGCCCCGTGCTAAACAGCAAAGGTGAAGTCATTGGAGTTGTTGATGCTGGCGGAAGGCTGCCAAGTGACAGTGACATTGATACCTATTCAATGATTGGGGCAATTCCACTCACAGTGCTCAGAAGGTTGATGGAAAATACTGGACAGATTGAATCTTTTGAGGAATGGCGAAACCGACCGCGAGTCCGGGCATATTCCAAAGGAAAACTTGGGAACTGGGAATATGCGGCGGGGAAACACAAAAAGGCAATAATTCGTTATGACGATGCACTAAGACGGAACCCTGATTTGGCTGATGTCTATTATAATCGTGGTAATGCAAAGGAGTACCTTGGTAACACCAAAGGGGCAATAGAAGATTATGATATGGCTATACAACTAAATCCTGAATTTGCAAACACATACTGTAATCGTGGTAATGCAAAGGCTGATCTCGGTGACACCAAAGGGGCAATAGAAGATTATGATATGGCTATACAGCTTAACGCTGAACATGCTTATGCCTATTATAATCGGGGAATTACGAAAAAAGCACTCGGACAGCACGAAGCAGCGGAAGTGGATTTCGCGAAGGCGAAGGAATTAGATCCCGATGTTGAAAATATATCAAACTAACGAAACTTTTAGATAAATAGAAAGGAGAACGACTATGGAAGAACAAAAAGACGCTTTTCCACAACAAATTCTTGATAATAATAAAAAATCTACAGTTCACTTGGAAACTGGATCTATAATGGAGGAACAATCTGGACTCGAAACTGAATATGCTTTTGAAAAATCAGGAGCAGGTTTCTTTGTTGAACCGGACAAGATCATAACGACTGTTGCTGTTCTGGAAACAAGTGATACAGCTATTGCAATTAGGACAGACCAATTTGAAACAAAAAAGAATAAACAGTTCGGTAGGCGTGATCAAACTCAAGTTAAGGACGAAAAGGAATGGTTCGAGATAGAAGGGATTACTGCATTTGATGCAACGAGCAATCTGGCACTACTGAAAGTTGATAAAATTGGGGTCCCACTTCGTATCGGAAACAGTGATACCATTCAAACAAACGATCCTGTTTATATCACAGGACACAACACAGAGATGGGGAGATACCAAGGTAAAACAGGTTACATTCAAGGTAGACACAGTGACAAAATACGATACGATATAAAAGTTGAGTTTATTACGGGAGCTTTCGGCAGCCCTGTTTTCAATAAAAACAACGAAGTCATTGGAATTGCTACATCAGGATTAGATTCAAATATTGAGGACCATAGCACAATTCATACAGTTATGGTATCTTCAAATGTGATCGAAACATTGTTAGCGAAATCTGGCAAAGTAATACCTCTATCACAATTGAAAAAATACGGACGGGTCCGTGCATATACATTGGAAAGTCAAGGTGACGAATACGCTGATGTATTTGCCAACAGAGAAGCTCTAAACGCGTATAATTCTGCCCGAAAACTTAACCCGGGTTTATGTGGCATTCACGCAAAAATTGGTAGAATGAAGGTCCGTATTGGAAATCTTGTAGGGGCAGATAGGGATTTTAGTAAGGCTATTGAGGAAAATCCTTACGATATCTTTTCCTATAACAATAGAGCCAGCGCTAAATGCCAACTCGAGGATTTTCAGGGGGCACTTGATGACCTTAACAAAGCTCTCCAAATAAATCCTGATTATATTTTGGGAAACCTAAATCGAGGTCAGATCAAATATGAATTGGCGAAGATTCAAATTGAACAAGACAATATAGATGAAGCAAAACAGCACTATCAAGAGGCGATTGACGATTTCACCAAGTTACTTAGGTTAAATCCTAAGCATACTGTTGCACGCCGCCGTCTACGAACCGCGGAACGCACCCTCAAAAAATTATAGTGAAATCTATAATTACTTGCACACAATTGTAGCGCACCCTTTTAGTTTGCGTACACTACTGCACAAACCAAAAGGGTGCATATATTTTTGGATTTTACTATAAACGCTGAGAATAAAAACCTAACACACAATTTATTGAATTTTTGAGGTAGATATAAGGTTTCTGATGTGTTTAGAATCGCCGCGCCAATTCCAGACTCCAAAACCGAGGTTCGTTAACATAACCGGTTAGATTATTGAAATCGATACCTCCGGTGGGAGACGTATCGTTGAGAATATTACGTCCGATAAGTGCCATCTCTGTGTTGCCATCGGGCAATTGGCAAGCAAAGCGGAGCCCTCCCTCCAACAACCAATCATCGCTGAATTCCACAGAGTCGTAAAGGAAGAAGTGCACTCGGCTGCGATATGCCCAATCCGTAGCCGCGACAAGGCGAAAACCTGCTGGCAGATCAAGCATGTAACGTAACGTCACATCTGCAATCCAAGCAGGTGCCTGTGGTAGACTGTTGCTGTCAATGGAAAAAGTGCCTTCAGCGGAAGCGGGCGGATCCAGCACCTTACACGGTGCACCGCAGCCCTGCACTGCCAAATTCGCATCGTCAATACGTGTCTGGTTGTAGCTAAGTCCTGCTGACACCTCAAATGAGGTTATCGGGAGGAAAATCAACTCTGCCTCAACACCACGCCCAATCGTGTTATCAGCATTTACTAACCGATTAAAGTTGGCTTCCCCACCTACCGCAGTGAGTTGTTGATCCTGCATAAAGTAGTTGAACGCTGCCAGATTCAGGTGCAACCGTTGTTCCCATAAACGCAGTTTTGTGCCACCTTCAAAGGATAGAATAGTCTCTGTCCCTGTCACCGTGACCTCATTGCCAAATAGCAAACGTCCTTGAATACTGGGTGCACGGAATCCGCGCGCTGCGCGTAAGTATGTCTGCACACTGGGTGAAACCTCATAGCGTAGGCTTAGATCTCCACTCCACACCGTGTCCTGTGGATTCTGATGAATGGGTCCGAGCGGGCCTGCCTCGGTAACAGCAGGTGCTTCGTCTCGCCAGGCGGTATAGTCCTTCACATCGTCAGACAACCGTACGCCAGCACCTAATTCTATATTGTCAAATAGTTGAAAGGTCGCTGATGCAAACGCTGCCCGCGCTGTGGCGGTCTGTTCTTGACGCACATATCCATCTTGAATGCCACCAGCCAAAGTATCATAGTTGAAATCCTCCATTCTCACGAACTCGCGGAAATAGTACAATCCGAACTGATACGCGAGACGACTTTCTCCAGTCGTCATCAAGCGAACTTCTTGGCTAAACTGGTTCAGCAAGGGAATACCGGATGCCGTTTCTGAAGGAAAAGGAATTACACCAGGACCGCTTGACGGGGTGAACACAGCACCGTATCCACCGTCAATATCTCCACGTGAAAAATTAGCAAGTCGTTCTAAACCTGTCAGCGAAACCAGTTGGAAGTTTCCAATATCGTAGCGCACTTCAGCACTTAAACCCCCCGAACGCATCGTTTGTTCATTTCGACCGTCGTGTGCAATGCTGTCGCGAGTAAAGTCTTCTATCAGACCTCCTTCACCCGCTACCAAGATATTGGCACGAAATAGGCGTGATGTACCATCAAGATCGCGTGCCTGGAGTTTGAGCCACGCTTCCAGTTCTGGCATCGGTGTCCACAACAACTGTAAACGTCCTGCTAAGTCACGATGGCCACCGAGGATATTTTCTTCAGTTGTCCGTGCGTTATCTATCCAATCGCCTCGCTCCTGTGCCAGTAAAGATAACCGTGCGGCAAGCACTGAAGGCACAAGCGGAACGGACACTGCCCCCTCAAAATTAACGCTGTTGAATCGTCCGTAACTTATCCGTCCATATCCCTCTAATGTCTGTGTAGGTCTTGCTGATTCAAGCTTTATAGCACCTGCTGGCGTATTGCGTCCGAATAGCGTGCCTTGCGGTCCCCGTAGCACCTCAATCCTTTCTAAATCAAAAGCGGGGAATCCTTTCAGCATCGTATTTTCGAGGACAACGCCATCGTAAAGAACCGAAACTGGTTGCGAAGCGTTGAGGTCAAAATCCGTATTGCCGAGTCCACGTATATAAAAGCGCGGAAAAACGCGTCCAAATGACGACTCCATCTGTAAACTTGGTGTCCGATTCGACAAAAATCGCAAATCCATACCCGATGATCGCAAAGCATCGGATTTGTCGCCACGGATAGTTGAGACAGAAAGCGGCACTTTAAAAGATAGCTGCTCACGCTTGCGAGCAGTGACTACAACCTCTTCTAATGTATAGACCTCTTCTGTTGCTTCATCGGCAACAACAAATAAAGATGTGGACAGTATCATAAAAAAAACTAAAACACAAATTTGTTTGCTAAGGTTCATATTTCCTCTTTGAATACTACTGTATCTCTGCTATGTTATTTACTTTCGTTATTTGTGTTAGCGATTTGCGCGCGTAACCGTTCTACTTCAGCTTCTAATTCATTTGCCTTCGCTTCCGCTTCCTCGCGACGATATTGTTCCTCCTCGCGACGATGTTGTTCTTCTTCGCGCAGGGTTTTCTCTTGCTCCAATAGGTGCTTTATTTCCATAGATGTCGTAATTGGCGTTCCATCAGGCAAATACGGACGCATAAGTCTCACATGCGTAGTCTGATCGTTTTCCCAACGCAACCAGAGATTCAACACTTCGCTGAACAATCCGCCTTCAGCATCCGGTTCAATCTCTACAATGTCTCCCGATGGACTCCGCTGCCACCCGCGAAACTCCGCAGGTTTATCCATCTCAGGTTGATGGATAAAGTATTCACGAGCTCCCATATCTTTCAGATATACTTGCACTTTTTCATGCCGATCCTTATCTGCTGTTGTATCGGACAAAAATTCAAATACGGTTACTGGCGCTGCACCTTCTGACCACGTGTAAAAACTGCGCCGTAGTGGGTATTTATCTACACCAAATACAACGAAAATATCGGGAGCAACACATTTTGTGATATCGCCTTTCTCGTAATAGATGAAATTATCAACTCCAATGTGAATGTGCTCATGAACTGAGAAATATCGGAAAAGTTGGTCGAAAAAAATGTTAATCTGTAAACCGTGAAATTCGGTTGCGGCCATAGGTTCATCGTCCTCACACGGATAGCCTTCAATGTAAATAGTCGGTTTTCCAATCGCTTTTGGAAAGACGGGCATATACTTTTTTTGCTTAAATTCAAAGTCGTTTAAGGTATCCATGATTCTCCCCGTTGTGTATTAAGCGGACGGTGTTTCAGCCACCTGTTGTGTGCCTGTCTCTAATTGTTTGTTTGATGTAGCTAATTGTTGGCTTACGGAGGCATCACTATGCTCTGCCGCCGTTAAAGGTTCAATTGAAAGCTGCCACCCGAAAGCTTTGAGGATAATACTAAAGGTGCCAAGATGCGGTGGTACTTCGCTGAATAAGAATTCTGAGAGCGTTTCTGAAGAGATGCCAGCTTGCTTCGCAACCTTAGGAATATCTCCCTGTGCTTCTACTACATTTTGGACTCCTTACGGAACTTTACCCCATAAGCATCAATTTTAGGATTTCTAAACATAGTAACCTTCTTCAGTTCCGTAGGTCGGGTTGAGGAACGAAACCCGACCTACGGTATAAACTCTGTCCAATCGGGGTTACAAACCCCTCCAACAATAGGATATATCCTTAAATTGACGCTTATGCCTTTCGGAACTTTACCCCGATGCCCATAGTCCGGGGCATAAGTCGCACGACACAAACCCGGTTGCCAAACCGCACCCGGATATGTCTTGACTGCTACCGGCCCCATCTCATCTATACAGATAACACGCGTCTGGGGGCGGATCATTATATGCCGTTATGATGGTCCCTTTTTTCTACCAGGACTTACGCATTTTCTCTTAAAGTCCCCTTATCAAGAGGACTTTAAGAGAAAATGCGTAAGTCCTGTCTAATTGAAACTTTAGTAGATTAGAGTTAGGCTTTATAAAATTCTACTGTGGTGCCAGCCATGTCCGCAACTTTTTCTATCAGTTTGTTTCGTTCAGGTTCACCCATGCCTGCGGAAGCCTTGGCGATGTTAATTTTCTCTTGCAGCTGTGCCGCGTTGTCAGGACCGGTGACAAGCGTACTGACAGGAACTGACCATACGAAACGGATAGCTTCTGAAATGCTCACGCGATTCGGGACGACCCTTGGATTTGGACCGTGTTTTCCATGTTTAGAACCGCCGAAGAAACCACCATTTGCCAACGATTTCATCCCGATCACGCCGATATTTCGTTCAACGAGCGTAGGCACAACCCCTTCAATAAAACTTTCGTAACTCATATCGGTAAGATTGACCGGCAATTGGCACGCATCAAAAATATCGGATTTTTCTAAGACACGTAAATGTGCTGATGGACTTGTATGCCCTGTAAATCCAATAAAACGGGTTTTCCCAGATTCCTTTGCTTCTACCATTACATCAAAAATGCCATTATCAATCCTTGCATCTACGTCTTCAGGATTTCGAACAGCGTGAACTTGCCAGAGATCGAGATGATCAGTATTGAGATGTTTAAGTGAGTTTTCAAGATGTTTTCTCGCGGTTGCAGCATCGCGTGCTGTTGTTTTAGTCATGAGAAAAATGTTATCACGATATTTGGGAACAAGGAGTTTTCCCAAGCGCCGTTCACTTCCACCTGCTTGGTAAGATTCCGCTGAATCAAAAAAACGTACGCCACCTTCCAGAGCAGTCTCAATTGTCTTTTGTGCTTCTTTTTCTTTCATTTCACCAATGTGCCAACCCCCAACTCCGAGTATTGTAACAGCTTCACCTGTTCTACCAAACTTTCGCATTGGTAGGAGAGCACCTAAACGGTCATTTGAAGGTTTCGCTTCTTGACCTTCTTCTGCATTTGCCGAAGATAGGAGAATACCTGTGGTTAATCCTGCCAATGACTTTAGAAATGCACGTCGATCAATCATAGTTTTTACCTCCGATTTCCATTTTACATTTGTACTTCAAAGTTGTCAAGTAAATAATTACTCTTGACAAGGTTACAGGATTATAGCATTTCTAACATAGAACGTCTCTTTTTGTCATGGCAATGAAGTTTCCATCGCTTGCAAAAAATTTGTATCTTCTGAAATCCTATGGTATAATAACTCAAGTTGTTACCTATAAGTTTTTATATCTGGAAACACCGTCTTTAATGGAAAAATGCTGATAATTAGCCAATATTTGTCCCATCCACTTCCAGTTTGTGCTACATAGTGGCAACTTAGGTTATACTATAGTTTGGACAGTTTTCGTTTGTATTGTTTTTTGGACACCTCATGCAGCATGCCACACGCGCATGCTGCCACCGCTGGTGCTTGGTTACTGGATGCATTTACGTTTCTGGACACCTATCGCACCGCTGGTGCTGCCGAAATGGACAATAACATTCTTTTTCTGTGAGTTTCGGACAGTATTGTAACTCAACGAAAATATATCAAACATCAAAGTGGCAGTCCCAGAGGGACGGAATGTGTATAGATCATTTCCAGTCCCACTCCAAGCCCCAGAGGGGCGAAATGTGTTTTAGCACGAGGTTTAAAATGAAAATAAAAAGCATCACGACTCAAAAAACTGTCCAAACTTTAGTATTGGCCAAGAACAGTTGAAGAACCTTCCTGGGCTTACATTTCAAGTGACCACTCTGTCTA
>PYJA01000025.1 GCA_003635185.1 Candidatus Poribacteria bacterium
GTCGTCATGTTCCTCTTCGTGTTCCTCTTCGTGTTCCTCTTCGTGTTCATGTTCATCGAGATGGATCCTAATAATAGAGGAATCGTAACCCGATAGACTCAAACTGAAGAATTCCGCCCCATCATGGTCATGGTCATGGTCATGTCCATCTTCACCCGGCGGGGCCTCTACTTCATCGAGATGGAGTTCGTTTTCATCCGCGTCAAGAAAATGTACATCGATCTGAATCTCTTCACCAACGGGAACGGTGAGACCGCCTTCGTGGTGGCCTTGATGTTGATGATAGACCACTTTTCCATTGATTTCCAGGTTAAAGCCGTCGGCATCGGCGTGAATGGGGGCATCCCCATTGTCGTGATCGTGATCGGGATCGTCAATAATGGGGTTGTCATCTTCGCCGCAACCGCCAATAAAAGGAAGCATCGCAACAAAAGCAAGTAAAAATAAACGTGAAATAGTGACAGTAAAGTCACGTTCAAAAAAATACGTAAACATTGTATTCTCCAATTTTTGTTTTGCGGCACGAAATACGTGCCTAAATTTTTTATAGGTATAGCACAAAGTGTGCTTGATACAATACAGAAATTTTCATAGTAGATGCATAGGTGCAAAGATAGCACTCACAGAAAGGTGCGTAAAATATCGCACTTCCTACACATCACTTAAACTATAGGTAAATCGCAGAAGGAAATGGAAACGATAGGGACGAAGACGCGCAAATCTATGCAAGCACGATTATACCTATCCATTGTTCGCCTTTATGGCTTCTACAAAGTTAGGTCCTTCTGCAAGAAATTACAACCAAAGATAGATCCTATCTTTATATTTCAAATTATTCTTAGATGGAATTAGAGGATATAGGTGGAGCGCGACTCTGGATATTTGTCGCCGGTATTGAGGGGACAAAAACAACCTTGCTGGGTAAAGGTTTATCAGAGCAAGGTGAAGGGAGGACTATAGCAGTTGGTTGGATTACGAATTCTACAGACGAATTGATAAATACACAAGCTGCACAACTTTCCGAACAGTGAGAGGATTCACCGTGTTCAGACTCATGATTGTGTTCACACTCATGATTGTGTTCACACTCATGGTCGTGCAACAGCGGACTAAAACCAAGCACTGTTACATAACAAACTATCGCAAATAATATGAAGATATTAGAAACAAATTTGCGGTTTTTCAAGAATGCATACCTATTGATCCTGTGTATTTGTAATATATTATACTATACAAATCAGGTAATTGCAAATGTTTTTGAAGATATAGCAGCGGCATCCAATTGTCTAAATAAGTTTGTGCATATTCTGTATATATCAGATAGGACTTACGCATTTTCTCTTAAAGTCCCCCTTGACAAGGGGGAATGCGTAAGTCCTGTCTGATAGACTTTACCTCAAAGTTTATATTACTTATTATTCTTTAGAGGTAAAAATGACGAAAGAAGAATCTTGCCACTTCCTTATGAAGTCTTGCACACGAGTCTCAGCTTCTTCTAAGGGGGCGCAAGGGGATGACGAAAGTTCCCCACACACCTCTATGGACACCAGTTGCAACTCTTGTTCCAACCGGTGAAAAACTCCCATTCCAGACAAAATCCTTATTCTTTGTATAGTAAAGCATATAATTACTTGGACATTTCTGTAGCATAACCTGTTAGGTTGTGCAGAAACGGAAACACAACCTAACAGGTTATGCTACAACACACATGCAGTCCGTTTGGTTTGCTAAACGCATGGATAAAATGTTCAGGTAATTCTAAAATCTACTATAAGAAAGCGCAAGCGAGGGGAATGCGTAAGTCCTGCGTTCAATGTTTTCGCTGAATAAAACCTGTGCGTTGTAGGTCATGTAAAATTACAGACTCGGACGGAATATCTGTCCTTATACGCACATAACCGATACCTCGCTTTGTGCAAAAACGGTGTAAGTCTTCACAAAAATCTTTCTGTTGGTTTTGGTAGTGCGCGATTGTCTCATCGTTAATTGTAATTTCTTTTGTTTCACCCGTTTCAGCATCTTCCAATCGCCACTCGCCCGCAGGCGGCGGTTCAATTTCTTCAAGGCATTGAACGTGAATTAATGTCAATGCGAATCCGCGACCTAACAAGGCATTAATACCTTCCGCATAGCCCGCGGAATCCAAAAAGTCACTAACAATGATCACAACACCTGCTTGAGGTTGGGACACTGCAAAATGTTTGAGACATTCCGTCAACTGTGTTGTCCCGTTTGTCTCAATTGTTACAAGTGTTTTCTGAAGACGCGAATATTGTGATTTGCCGTAAATTGGCGGCAGCGCTGAAAACAGACGTTCTGCTAACGTATAAAGTGTTACTCGATCCGAATTCGCTAAAGCGATATAGCCTAACGCGGCAATAATCTGTTTCGCGTAGACTAACTTCGTAGGGGCACCAAACTTCATAGACTGGCTTGTATCCATCAAAATGGAGACCAACACCTCTTCATCCGCTTGAAATAATTTGATAAACAACTTTTCCAGACGTGCATAGACGTTCCAGTCAAGATAACGGAGATCATCTCCATGTTCATAGAGTCGATAATCGGCAAATTCAACGCCAGTTCCGCGGTTGAGACTTCGGCGATCCCCCCTGAATTTTCCACGAACAGGTTGTTGGCAATGGATGCGGAGTTGTTCAAGTTTGGTGAGAAATTCAGGACTTAACATTTTTTTAATTTACGTCCGTATCAACATTTATGTACGTATTGCTGCTGGTTAGGCAATATTTTACGGCAAAACGTCAATTGTTACATTGCCATTTGTTACCACATCCAGCGTCACGCGACTTCCATGAAGCAAGGACATACCAACTAACAATTCAGCGTCTGATCGCAGAACGTACACGATGCGTTCTATGTTGTGCCATAACACTTTCGCGCGATACAGATCAAGAGTAACATTGCTCCCATCGCCAAGGATCACGTTTCGGGTACCAATCAGTTGGAGGCTGAGGTGGTTAATCAAATCGCTCGGTAGCATCAAATAACCAGTAAAACCTGTATCAAGGACCGCCTCAATTTTCGCTCGTTGAGCCAAGCCAATAACTTCCAATTCAATCACGGCTTCTCGATTCGCCTTAATTTTTCCTATAATCATTGTGTCGGCACCGAAATTCTAAAGCCGAGACGATAGGCGGCTCCAAAGCCAATTTGCAAACCGTAAGTGACAGCATCAGGATGCTTGGCCAACAGGCGTTCTGTAGCGACTAAATCCTCGTCAGCGATTTCATAATCTTCCGTTTTAATGTCAACCACAAAAAACTGTCCTTTGTACTGAGATTCAAGTTCGTCACGAAACTGTTGATAAATTTCCTCACCGCGAGCGACAATGGCTTCGGAGGTATAATCAGAATATGACATGGTGTTCTCCTTTTATAACCCAAGTTGCTACCTATAAGTTTTTAGACAAGCAGACACCGTTTTGAAATAGAGAATAATTCATTTTTCGCAAGTTTTCGTAGCGCAAACTGTCAATTTGCGTCCTCACAGACACAATCTAAATGAAGATTAAGAAAATATTTCGGTAATTCTAATTTTTCCCAAACCCGGTAGGTGCGGTTTCCTAATCAATGCAGAATACCACACGGGGAATGCTATATAGCATTCATACCGTTGATTTGGCGTATTCTGCTGGATATTCTCCAAAATTACCGAATTAATAAATTAATCTTCATACAGATTGTGCTACAAAGAGAATGTTAGTAAACCCAACTCAACCCACTCATCAACGATGGTTGCGAAACTAATAAACATCAGCATTCCGGCTATCATAAAGTCCTATGATACTATTTCAGAATCAACATTTTGCGCGTAGCAGTGAAATCCCCTGCTGTTAGGGTGTAGAAATAAATTCCACTTGCAACAGACTCACCCACGTCATTCCTGCCATCCCAATACGCCGCACGATTTCGGGTCTTGTATACACCTGCAGGCAGATGTCCTAATGCTAAGGTTCTGACTATTTTACCATTCGCAGCATAGATTGTCAAACTCACCTCAGCTGGCTTCGCGAGCTGATACGGTATCCACGTCTCTGGATTGAACGGATTAGGATAATTCGCAAAAAGTGCTGTTTTCCTTACTGTTTTATCTACTGTTTTCTTAGATGTCAAAGATATTAAGATATTTTCAAGGTTCGTTATTCCTTTTTGGAATTCGATTGAGCCGTCGTATCTCGCCCATGCAAGTGTTATCCAATCTTGGACGATTGCGGGAGAGAGCGCGGCAGGTGCAGCTGCCTGAGCGTCTATATGCTGTGCAACCTCGACAAGGTCTGATATGTCAATAACGCCATCACTGTTTAAGTCTAAACTGGAAAATGCGGGTTTGATATCTCGCCCAAAATAGAATGATATCTCAAGCATATCAAGGACACTCACTTTTCCATCTCCATTTATATCTGCAGGATGTGGGGCTGGCAGACTATAATTTGGAATACGCACATCAAATTTCGTAGCAGGATCAAGTCCAAAAAAGCCTGACCACCACCCCTTGCCTTCGTAGACAGCAACTAATAGATAATTGTCTCCTTTTTTCAATGTAACACGAAAATTCTCTTGATAATTTTCTGCATCTCCGTCTACATCTCCGCTATATACCGCCTCGCCGTTGAGCCACACCTTTACAACATCGCTGCCCCCAACAAACATCGTTGATTCCTTTTCCTCCTGAGAATCCAAGATGATCGAACCGTATGCCACATGATGATTGACATCGTCTATTCCAAGCCCTATCTCGTTTACAAGCTCATTGATGTTATTACCACCTCTTCGAGAAAGTTTACCGACTGTCCACACCCTTTTCCCAATTTGGGTGCCTTGGGTTGCCCCCTGGGTCGCAACCATCTGTTCTGTTACATTACCTTCACTTGCTTGTTCCAAAAAATCGATGCCTGAAGATGCTGCCGCCTCTCCAGACTTTTCTTCTCCTATAGGGACTATCACCCACAGCCACGGCCCCAATATTTTCGGGGCATCAATTATGAATCCTGGATTGTTGTCCCCAAGAATAACTGTACCTCCAAGACGCAGGACATTCAATTTGGTAAAATCTGCTATCCTATTGTCTTCAAGATCTATAAATCTCAAATTACGCAATTCGGCAAGTGCGGATACATCTGAGATTTCGTTCTGTTTTAGACTCAAACGGGTCAATCCTGTTAGGCTTGCCAGCGGAGATATATCCTCTATTTCGTTGCGGAAGAGATATAGCTCTCTCAAACCTGTTAATCCCTCTAAAGGAGAAAGGTCCTTTATTCCTGCGCTACCGATATCAATCAACCTGAGCTTAGGTAGACTTGCCAAGGGGGTTAGATCTGATATAGGAGTACCAAATGAGTGAAAATTTATTAGACTAATTAATCCTTCGAGGGGAGACAAGTCAGCTGCTTTATTATTGGATGTTGCTAATCCCTCCAGGTTATGCATCGTTAATTCCCTCAGTCTTTTTAAATTCCTAAGGGGGGATAGGTCTTCAATAAAATCATTATTCGAGATATTCAAGGATTCCAAGTTGATTAATCCTGCCAAAGGTGTGAGATCAGATACAAAAGTATTGTCGATCACCAGAGATCTCATGATGATTTTGCCTTTGAGCGGTGAAATATCTTCTATAACGTTTTCACCCAAGTTGACGCTATTGAGTCGCTTCAATTCTGTCAGTTCGGATATGTCATCTATCAGATTGTTGCGAAGGTTAAGGTCTTGTAGATTCGTTGCCAACGCAAGTCCTGTCAGGTTTCCAATCTGCTTATCACCCGCTTGAAGGTCCAGCAAAGTTTGCATCTCTGCTTTTGTAATCGGAACACTTTCTGTTTTACCGAGTGCTTCTGCTATTGCGGTACGCAGGTTCGGGTCGGGGATGTTAACGACTTGTGCCAATGCTCCCAGTGGCAGAATAAAAAGTACCGTCCAAAGGACGAATATACAGGTTAACAATTTCGTTCGTAGCATTCATTCTATCTCCTGTCTTAAGATAGGCGCGCTTTAGCAGCGCGCCATAACGTTATTTCCGTATGAACATCTTGCGGGTAGCAGAAAAATCACCTGCGGTGAGAGTGTAAAAATAAACACCACTTGCAACAGGTTCACCTAACGCATTTTTACCATCCCAATATGCCGCACGACTCCGACTCTGATAGATTCCAGCAGCCTGATGCCCTAACATCAACGTCCGCACCACTGTGCCATTCGCAGCGTAGATAGTCAAGTTCACATTTGCGGGTTCCGAGAGATGATACGGTATCCATGTCTCCGGATTGAACGGATTAGGATAGTTCGCAAGCAGTGCAGATTTCTTTGGCACTATCAAAATCTCCAAAAGTTTCTGGAGATTCGCGATGCCCTTTCGAAAAGTGATAGAACCGTCATCTACAGCTTGTACCTGTTCTATCCATTCCTGGACCATTACCGGGGTGACACCTGCCTTATCTATTGCGACAGTGGAAGGTGCCGATGCAGTGGACTCACCAAAGTGCTCTGCAACAATAACAAGGTCTCGGTTGTCAATTGTCCCGTCTTTATTCACGTCAGCCTGCGGGGCGGCAGATGCATCGGTACCTGCAGTAATGGCTTCTGCCACTTGTACCAGATCCTGTGTGTCTACTTTTCCATCCTGATTCACATCCCACGCTGGCATGGGGAGTTCTTCGCCCTCCACAACGATGAGATACTCTGGTGGAAGAGAAGGAATTGGACTACCCAAGCGAGAACCCGCCTCAAAGTTTTCCAGTGTTAATAGACTCTCGCCGGGACCGATAACAGTAAAACTCACCGAGCACAACGTGCCTTTTCCGCTGATCCCACCGCTGGAGAGTCGTAATGCGTTTATACCGGTGATTTTGCCGGTACTATTCTGAATTGTGCCACTAATAAAGCGGGTTTCTGTGTCCTCCGATGTCAGGAAATCACCCTCGCTCACCTCAACAGCTTCAAGAACATCAGGATTAAACACAAGGTCCGCTTGCCATCCTGCTAAATTCTTCACATTTTCTGTTTGCAGATGAAGCGTAAACGTATCTCCAACTTCAAAGCTCGTAGCATCTGTGGCAAATAAGAATCTGGTACCAGCACGGAACACCGTATATTTCGCGTCACTTGCAAAACCGAAATGACCAGCAAAACCACCATGTCCATGGTTGTCAAGAGCAACTAACAATACATTTTTCCCTTGTTTCAGCGTAACATCAAAAAAATCTTCGTAGTCAGCGGCGGCACGTACTCCGTAGGCTTCATGAACCAATTCGCCGTTGAGCCAAACCTTGACAGCATCATCGCTGCCGACAAGCATTTTTGTATGCTGTTCGCTCGGCGAATCCAGGACGACTGAACCGTAGACAATATGGTCATATATCTCCGAACCTGTGCCCCAACCGAGTGATTCTGTCATTTCATTGATGTTATTCCCACCAGAAGCGGAAAGGGAATGCCACGTCCATGTGCTGTCTCCAACCGTTTTTCCGGCTGCAGCGCCGTTGGTAGCAACCTTAATTTCTGTAACTGCCCCCGCAGTTGCTTTCGCCAGAAAATCTGTACCAGCCGCCAATTCATTTCCCGGAACGATCACCCATAACCACGGTCCCGTTATTTTCGGACCATCAGCGGGGAACCCCGGATTCCCAGCCATCCGGATAAATGTATTCTCAGATAGTCCCTTTAAAGGTGTAAAATTTGTTATCGCATTATTGCGAAGGTCTAACCGCTCCAAGTTGGTTAAACTACTGAGAGCGGATACATCTTGTATAAGATTGTTTTCAAGATACAACACCTTCAAATTGGTTAAATCCGAGAGCCCTGACACGTCCGATATGAGATTGGCATCGAGATTTAACGTTGTCAAATTCTGTAGATTTTTCAGATCTGACAGTGCTTCACCTTCTATAGAGTTATTTACTAACTCTAACCATTCCAGCTGTGTTAAGTTCGCCAATCCGGAGAGATCCGAAATACTGCAGCCGTGAATTTCCAACCGCGTCAGAGATTCTAATCCTTCCAGAGATGGCAGCTCCGTTATCAATTTATCGTTGCCATATTCTATCCAGGATAGTCTCCGCAAAGATTTTAACATGGAGAAATCCTTTGTAGGTGTACGCCATGCATCTATCCGTTCTAAACTGGTTAATTCTGCAAGAGACGACACGTCCTCCACTGGATTGCCTGAAATCCCTATGCCTTCCAGTCTTTTGAGGTTCTTTAAAGGGGATAAATCAGTTATCTGATTCCCTTCAAGTCCAAGCCAATCCACTCTGGTTAAGTTTGCCAATGGGGTGACATCTGTTATCTGATTACCTCGCAGTTTGATGTTATTCAGTTGGGTTAAATCCTTCAACGGAGATAAGTCTGATATGGAATTATTGCGAAATTCTATCCGTTCCAAATTTGTTGCAAACTCAAGACCTCTTAAATCACTAATCCCTTGCTCGTCTGCTTCAATAATCTGCAACTTTTTCATATCTGCCGACGTGATTATAGCGCCGGGTGCCATGTTGAGTGTCCGTTCTATTGCGGTGCGGAGGTTCAGGTCAGGGATATAAACTCCAATGAAATCATCATCTGGATCCGGAGGAAGTATTGGGTCATCATGAGGCGTATACAGCGCAGCAATTACATCACCAAAGTTAGAAGTCCACGCATCCCGTTTCACATTTCCCCCTTCGCTCGTTAGTGCTAATAAACCTAAACTTTGTAAACGTGTATCTTCCCGTATCTTTTGAAGGAAGTCCTCCGTTTCTAAGCCGACAGCGGCCGCCGCGTGTGTTGCATCCAGTGCCCCCTGAAACGTTTCATGGAATCGATGTACCGGTTCAATATCTTCAATGTTTCCACCTGTCTTTTCAAGTGCTTCCTTATAACGTTTGGCATCGTCCTTCACAAGTGCATCCATTACCGATTTTTCCACATAAAGGCGCAAAGCTTGCGTTTTGTTGTAAGGTGGGTTATCAGCTTGATCAATAGCAGCACGCACCGTATCTTCAAACTCTCGCATCCCTTCTGTATGGCATCCGATGCACGAAAGTCCATTGCGTACTGCTGGATCGCTCGCTGCAGGATTAGAGACTATATTTGTAGGTGCTACATTAATCCGATCCCCTACGGCATCTGCCAGATAATACGCCTGCAACCCGTTGGGAAGATTGAAGATAATTTCACCACCGTCATGTGTGAATGAGAGTGGATGTGCAAAGATATTCTGTGTTCCCACACTTCCCGCAAAATCGTAACTTTTCCAATATGCTCCATACCGTGATGTATGCCGCTCAACCACCCGATTATGACTTGAAACGCCAGAGTCGTTGAACCCAGCACGCCACACACGAACCCCAGGGGCTGTTTGGAGATTTACGGCAACATCCACATCAAGTTTAGCTTCCAATGTACTCACATTTTGCGGAAGATCAAGTATCTCGTGGTAAAGTGGCGGTAAAGACGCATTCGCCAGAAACCAATCTACATGCACAATCGGCACATGACATTCCATTTCTGTACGCAAACTTGTCAGTGTATCATATAAATCTTTTTGTGTTTCCTCATCGAATTCAATATTATAGTCATATTCCTGCTCTATCTGTGTCCACCGATTAGTGCCACGCTCCCATTCGTAATGTCGGAGATCAATGTATAAAAGGGTCTTTTCTTCGTTAATCGGTTGTGGGTTGACAACATTAATCCCCCAAGACAGGCTGTTCACCAGTTTTGAAAGCGCATTCCGGTAGTCATTGAGCGTATCTGGGGTTACACCTGCGTTGTAAAGATGTGTTAATGAAAAATACCGGGCAAACGGACGATCGAATGCATCAAGACCTTCCAGATGTTCCTTAACAACTTTGAATACTGCATCAGTAGTTATAAAGGGAACATCTTGCTCTGTTACCCAGTTGGGTGCCCCTTCAGTAATCCAACGTTCAATCGTGTCAATTGATGTTTGCGGAAGTGCCGGTTGTCCAAGCGGCATTTGCGGCTTATTCGGATCGGTTGATGGCAATAACCGTTTGTAAAATTCTGAGGATTCTGGATTGCCTGGAATAACCATTCCATTGTCTAAGAGTGATCTGTATTCAATCAATAGATCATCCTTAAAGTGCCCGGTTTCACCGTGGCAACCTAAGCAGTATTGCTCAATGATAACATAAGCTTCTTCTGCTATATTCTGTTGATTCTGTTGTGCCTCAACACTTTGACAAACCAAAATCAAGGTGAATAGGCAAGTGACTGTAACGAAATTTATCAATACTTTCATTTATTACTCCCTTTATAGATTCTATCTCATAATAGTTTTTCTGAAACATTTGATTTAAGTCATCATTGAACCATTATAGCATGCCCCTTTGAAAATAACAAGAGCAAGAATTTGACAATTAATTTGCAATTGCCAAGAAAATGTATTATAATATAATCACTTATTGATAAATAAAAGAGAGATTTATACTATCGGGGCGTAGCGCAGCCCGGCTAGCGCGTCTGCTTTGGGAGCAGAAGGTCGGAGGTTCGAATCCTCTCGCCCCGATTTCACATGCGCCTATAGCTCAATCGGATAGAGCAACGGACTTCTAATCCGTAGGTTGCAGGTTCGACTCCTGCTAGGCGTGTATTCAATACGGTGGATGTAGCTCAGGGGTAGAGCGCCTGACTGTGGATCAGGAGGCCGTGGGTTCAATCCCCATCATCCACCTTCACCCATGCGTCCGTAGTTCAATGGATAGAGCAATAGCCTTCGGAGCTATAAGTTGGGGGTTCGAATCCCTCCGGACGCGTGCGCCGTTAGCTCAATTGGCAGAGCATCTGACTCTTAATCAGAGGGTTGAAGGTTCGATTCCTTCACGGCGCATCGGTCCGGAAAAGGGCGGGTGCTGGAATTTGGTAGACAGGATAGACTTAGGATCTATTGGGGTTACGCCTCGTGAGGGTTCAAGTCCCTCCTCGCCCATCTCACAATAGAAGATTTTAAAATTTTTTAACCTTGGAACATGAGATGTAGTGCTTCAGTCGTATAAGAAATAGCGACTGAAGCACTACACACAGACAATTTTTTGTAATTGACGAAGGGAGATTCTAACTTGAGAATTGAAGTCGAAACGCTTGATAGTACGCAAGTCAAATTAGAAATTGAAGTCCCTGCCGAAGATGTAAACGAAGCATTAGAAGAAACTTATAAAGCGTTACGTACCTACGTATCGCTGCCGGGTTTCAGAAAAGGCAAAGCGCCTTTAACGATAATTAAGTCGCGATTCCCAGAACATATCAATGCAGAAGTTATCAAACAACTTGTCTTCCCTGCTTACGAAGACGCGCTGTATGATGAAGACCTCATCCCCCTCACACAACCCACTTTTGACCCGCCTTTGGACCAGCTAAAAATCACTGAAAATCAACCACTTGTTTTTACTGCCACCGTTAATGTCAAACCGACTTTTGAGGTTCCGGAGTATGAAGAGATAGAGACAGACAAAACACCTATCAATGTGCCGCGTGAGAACGTAGCGGCTCATATCAAACAATTACAATTGCAATCGGCAACTTTTGACCCCATTGAAGAAGACAGACCCGTTCAAGCGTCAGATTGTGTACGGATAGATTGGACATGCGTCATAGACGGTGAGGTACTTGATAACGAATCCGCACAAGACATTGATGTAGATTTAACATCGGAAGACTACCACGCCGACCTCGTTGCGGGACTTATCGGGATGCGCATTGGAGAAACAAAACCGATTGAGGTAAATTTCGATACAACACATAGAGTCGCCGCACTCGCTGGAAAGCAGGCCACATACAATGTAACACTTCATGCCATCACGAAAAAACATCTACCAGAACTTGACGATGAATTTGCGAAAGACCTCGGTTATGAAACCTATAACCAGCTGCACGGTGTCATTTGGAACAACCTTGTTGAAGAAGAACGCATCTTACAGATTGAAAAACAAAAAACAGAAATACTTGAGCAGCTTATTGAAAAGACAAACATAACACTTCCTGATGACTTGGTTGATCAATATGTACAGCAAGCTTTGCAAAGCTTGCATAAGCAGATAAAAGCACAACAACAGACACCCGAAGAAGCGGGAATTAACATGGAAACCCTGCCAGAGGAATTGAGACGAGATGTAATTCAGCAGACAAAACAGAATTGGATTTTCGATGAAATAGCCGATCTTGAAGGTATTTACGTCAGCGAAGATGAATTAGAATGGGAGATCCGCCGCGCAGCAGAACAGCAAAATCGAGATGCCAAAAAGTATGCTGATTTGTTGAAAGCGAGCAATCGCTTAGAAGATTTTAGAGTCCAACTACAACACGAAAAAATCTATCAGTTTTTAATCCAAGAAGCATCCGCCAAAAAATCATTGATTATTACTGGATAGTGCTTTGTCAATCCCAATATTATGGGGTTGTAGGTCGGGTTTCGCTACCGCTCTACCCGACCTACAATTTGAATGTGGACAGAACAATAGTTCAAAATTAACCATTTTGTTAGCCAGTATTCGTTTGTGCCTATAGTCTTCACACTCACTTCATAAAATAACAAGATTGTAAACAGTTTCATAAGATTTAAAACATAACAAGAATACAACATACATTGCCCACGGATACTAAAATGCTTGTGCCTTTTGTTGTCGAACAAACAAACCGAGGTGAACGGTCCTACGACATCTATTCTCGGTTGCTTGAAGACCGAATTATCATGATCGGTTCTGCAATTGAGGATGATACTGTAGCAAATTTGATTACAGCGCAGATGCTATTCCTTGAAGGGAAAGACCCCGATGCAGATATCGTCCTTTATCTGAACACACCTGGCGGTTCGGTTTCGGCAGGTTTAGCAATTTACGACACTATGCAGTATATCAAAGCAGATGTGCAAACGTGGTGTTTAGGGCGGGCATACAGCATGGGTGCCGTTCTATTGGCAGCCGGGACCCCCGGCAAACGATATGCATTACCACATGCCAAAGCATTGATTCATCAACCTATGGCGGGCGGTATTGGTGGGCAAGCAGCGGATATCAGCATCCATGCAAACGAAATTTTGCGCGAAAGGGAACGCCTTTACACTATTTTGGCGCAGCATACAGGACAGAGTATAGAAAAAATCGAAACAGATGCCGACCGAGATTTTTATATGACAGCACAAGAAGCTCTTGAATACGGCATCGTTGATACAGTTGTAACCCACAGGCAGTAAACACATCGGAGGAGAGAATGTCAGAATCCATTGATGGTAGAGTATTTTGCTCATTCTGTAATAGAGAACGCAGCCAAGTAAATCGACTCCTTCAGGGAGGCGACGCGAATATATGCGACGGATGTATTGACTATTGTAATAGAATACTCACTCAGGGCGGTACTCCTGCAGCAGATTTACCGGAACCGCCTCCCAACACTGAGTCACCAGAGGAAGAAGACGTTGAACCTCCTGTGCTACTTCTGGGACCAGCAGAGATTAAAGCGAAACTCGATGAATACGTAATCGGGCAAGAACATGCCAAAAAAATACTGTCTGTCGCTGTTTACACACACTATAAACGCCTGCAGCATGAGAACACAGATGATGTTGAATTAGATAAAAGTAATATTCTCTTCATAGGTCCCACCGGAACAGGCAAAACGCTGCTTGCACAAACCCTCGCGAAGGTACTAAACGTCCCCTTCGCTATTGCCGATGCTACTACCGTCACGGAAGCCGGTTATGTGGGTGAAGACGTAGAAAATATCATCCTGAAACTTGTTCAGGCAGCAGACGGCAACATTAAACGCGCTGAACACGGTATCATTTACATAGATGAAATAGACAAAATTACCCGCAAATCCGAAAATCCATCTATTACTCGCGATGTTTCTGGAGAGGGTGTGCAGCAAGCACTTCTTAAGATATTAGAAGGCACCGTAGCCAGTGTCCCACCTCGGGGTGGGCGAAAACATCCGCACCAAGAAATGTTGGAAGTTAATACTAAAAATGTTCTCTTTATCTGTGGTGGAACTTTTATCGGGTTAGAAAACCTTATCAAAAATAGATTAGGAAAACAGAGCATCGGGTTCGGTTCAGAAATTAAATCTAAACAGAAACAGAAAATTCACGAAATCCTTGAACATACTACTGCAAAAGACCTAATCAGGTATGGTTTTATCCCAGAACTGATTGGAAGGCTACCTATCGTTGCTAACCTTCATGAATTGGATGAATCTGCCCTTATTCGTATTCTGACTGAACCGAAAAACGCGCTTATCAAACAATATCGGCAACTTTTAGCTTATGAAGGTGTGCAATTTGATGTAACCGATGATGCACTCTCAGCGATTGCACATCAGGTAATTGAACGCGAAACAGGCGCACGCGGGTTACGGGCAGTCATGGAAAAAATTATGCTGGAAACCATGTATCAAATCCCATCACTTTCCGAAGTACACGCGTGTCAAATAACCGAAGATAGTGTTTTAGGGAAGAGTCCCCCTGAATTAATGAACACTGCATCTGAAGTCCTCAAAACTGCGTAAAGGAGCAAACCATGAACCAAGAAGCTGAAAGACGCGCGAGCGATTCGACACTTTTATTGCCCGTTATCGCTTTACCACCACATTCTAGGACATTTTTTCCAAAAACTAAAGCTGTCGTGAATGAAAAGCTAATGGATTGGACTCCGGTGGCTATCGACCGAAAAATGGGTGTACTTGCCGCACGTGCAGCGTTCAACACAGACAAGAAGGTTTTGCTTCTCCACCAAAAAACTGAACTTGAGGAAGACGTTGAACCTCAACCAGAAGACCTCTATTCTGTTGGTGTTGTCGCGACTATTGTCGAAATTTATGACCCTGAAGATGGAACGTTCCGAATGGCAATTGAAACCCCTATGCGCGCAATGGTCATAAGCTGCACATTCCTTGACGGTTATTTACAATCATCAGTTAAAATCGTTATCGAAATTGATGCTACTACACTTATAAAAGAAGCAAAACATGCTTTCCGAAGATATGTCAAGGCATATCCTAAGCATTATCTATTTGAAGCAGAAAGGGACATACGTGAAATTCAGGAACCAGGTACCCTTGCAGACAACATTACCCGTTTTATAGACCCACCCGCACAGAAATGCCAAGAGATCCTTGAAGAGTTTGATTCTGTCAAGCGCCTCAATTGTGTTGTCAATATCCTTGAAGAAAACATCAAGTTGTTAGAAAGTCGAAGGGTATTCAAAAATATTGCCGTCCAGATTGATTAACTATACTTATAGCAGTAAGGAGCAAACCATGAACCAAGAAGCTGAAAAACGCACGAGCGATTCGGCACTTCTATTGCCCGTTATCGCTTTTCCACCAGATTTCGAGACCTTTTTTCCGAAAACCAAAGCTGTCGTTGATCAAAGGTTGACGGATTGGACACCACTAACCATCGCACGCAAAATGGGTGTCCTTGCCGCACGAGCAGCACTCAACACAAATTTGAAGGTCTTGCTCCTTCATCAAAAAAACGAACTTGAAGAAGACACGGAACCCCAACCCAATGACCTACATACTATTGGAATAGTCGCGAATATCGTACAAGACTATGATCCCAAAGACGGAACACTCCGTATCGCGATAGAGACATCTGACCGGGCAGTTGTCGCACACTGCACACAAGTTGAGGGTTACTTACAGGCTACAGTTAAAATCGTTTCGGAACTCACCGGCGTAGCAGATGCTGCTACCGCATTCATAAAAGAGGCGAAAAGTGCTTTTAGACGTTATGCCAAAGAACATCCAAAACTTATCCTTCCCGATGTGGAAAGATACGTCCGCGATTTGGTAGAGCCCGGTATCCTCGCTGATAACATTGCACGTTTCGCAGACTTTCCCTCATACAGACACCAAGAAATACTTGAAGAACTTAATCCTATCAAACGGCTCAATTTTGTCACCGAACTCCTTGATGCTGACCTGGACCTGGTTGACTTGGAAGAGGAAATTCAAAACGAGGTACAAGAATCTGTTAGAAAGACCCATCGTGAATTTTACCTGCAAGAACGGATGAAGGCTATTCAACGGGAACTCGGCCGTGCCGATGAAATTGATGAAATTGATGACTTGCGCGAACAGGTCAAAAATGCTGGCATGACAGAAGAAGCGGAAAAGAAAGCACTCAAAGAACTCGACCGCCTTGCACAAATACCGCCTATGTCCGCAGAGTCCGGTGTAATTCGCAACTACGTCGATTGGCTCCTCGCGGTCCCGTGGAAAGAACGCACCGAAAATAATATTGAACTTGATCAAGCAGAAAATATCCTTAACGAAGACCACTACGGATTAGATAAACCGAAACAAAATGTCCTTGAATACCTCGCTGTCCTGAAATTAGTTGAACAGGTAAAAGGACCTATTCTCTGTTTAGTCGGCCCGCCAGGCGTTGGCAAAACATCGTTAGGTAAATCTATCGCACGCGCTACCGGCAGAAAATTTGTCCGAATGTCTCTCGGCGGTGTACGCGATGAGGCAGAAATACGGGGACACCGCCGCACTTATATCGGCGCAATCCCAGGGCGCATCATTCAAGGATTACGTGATGTAAAAGTGAAGAATCCGCTCTTTCTGCTTGATGAAATTGATAAACTAAGTTCAGATTGGCGTGGTGATCCCGCATCGGCACTCCTTGAAGTTCTTGATCCTGAACAGAACGAAACCTTTAGAGACCATTATTTGGATGTTGAATTTGACCTATCGGATGTTATGTTCGTCACCACTGCGAATACGCGTATCACAATACCGCCCGCGCTTGAGGACCGGATGGAAGTTATAGAACTGCCCGGTTATACCGATTTTGAAAAACATAAAATAGCAACGTTCCACCCAAACGGACTGATTCCAAAGCAGTTAAAAAGCCACGGTCTGAAGGAAGAAAATATCACTTTTGCAGATTCTGCTATTTTTGATATAGTTCACAAATACACGCGTGAAGCAGGTGTTCGGAATCTGGAACGCAATGTTACCGGCATCTGCCGAAAAATTGCCAAACAGATTGTGACTGATGATACACCGGATCTAAAAGTTAAAGTCACAGCACTCAATTTAAGTGACTACCTCGGACCGCCAAAGTTCACTCGCACCAAAGCGCAAGAACACGATGAGGTCGGTGTCTCAACAGGAATGGTCTGGACACAAGTCGGCGGCGATATTGTCTCCGTTGAGGCAACCCTCATGCCCGGCGAGGGAAAACTTGATATGACCGGTCAACTCCAAGAGGTCATGCGGGAATCTGTCCAAACAGCCGTGGCATATCTCCGATCACGAGCTAAACATTTTGACATCCCTAAAGACACTTTTGAGAAACATGATATCCATATCCATATTCCTGAAGGCGCAGTACCAAAAGACGGACCATCAGCCGGTATCACTGTCGCAACAGCGATTCTCAGTGCCATTACGGAACAAAAGGTCCGTAAAGATGTCGCAATGACCGGTGAAATCACCCTCCGTGGACATGTCCTCCCTATCGGTGGGCTTAAAGAAAAATCACTCGCAGCGTACCGAAACGGAATTGTTGACATCATTATGCCAGAGGAAAATGAGAAAGACCTTGCGGATGTCCCAAATGAAATACGGGAAAAAATCCGATGGCATCAGGTTAACGACATCACACAGGTCTTGGAATTAGCACTAAAAAAAGAGGTTGAAGACGATTCCGAAAGCGAACATGATGGAATCGCACCTGCTGCAGATGATCCAACGCTACAGAATCCTGACGCAATCGGACAGACTGGAAACTGAGAAAACGCGAGTTCGGCATCCGAGAAATGAAGTTTTTAATGCCTTGAATTCTACTCTCAAAGCCACGGTAGGTGCGGTTTCTAACCGCACCGATGCCCAAAATCACTTATACTGAACTCACGTTAAGAAAACGAATAGAATAGATTGACTTTGATTTAACACAGAAAGATGCGAGTAGACAAATTTCTCCAAATCTCACGACTTGTCAAACGCCGGGCAACGGCAAATACATTGTGTAGCCGAGGCAATGTCTTAGTCAACATGAACCCAGCGAAAGCTGGCAAAGCACTCAATGTCGGTGATCGTATTACAATAATTTCAGACCCGCTCCCCTTGGAGGAAGCAGAAGAATTAACTTACGAGGTTCTCGAAATACCGACAGGCAATGTCTCTAAAACCCGTGCGGCAACACTGTATCGTCTTGTCTAATGTTCAAATAATTATAAAACAGGACTTACGCATTTCTTCTTAAAGTCCCCTTGATAAGGGGGATTTAGGGGGTTAAATGCCTTAATTTCTGCCTATTTTACCCCCTAACCTCCCGCAAGCGAGGGGAATGCGTCCGTCCTGACACATATCAGATTCACACTGTGGCATGCGATCATTCACTGCCGAGGCATACAGACAGATGGAGTTGAAAACAACAGGCATGGAGTTTGCATCGGAAATGGTCATCAAGGCGGTGCAAACAAATCTGAAAATACTTGAAATCCCTATTACCTCCATCCACGCGGCGGTGAGTCTAAACTCAATGCTATCAGAGATGCACTCCGACATATCCGTTTTAGGCTGAAGTCCAAATTCTTCTGTCGACGTGCTGATTAATCCTACCCAAAATCTTTCCAATCAGAATTAGAAATTCCTCCCTACATTAAAAACCAGAAACGCATCCCATCAAAATCGTTGGCAAACAAAAACATTTCAACAAGTTTCAAAATTTTCTTGACAAATAAACAAAAATAACATATAATAGAATTAGGAAAAATGCCGTATAACTTTAAAACTGATAAAGGGAGAAAAACATGGCAACCACGGTACGATACAAAGACGGTGTTACAATTTTGGAACCATCCGGTAAAATTATGGGGGCTGGCGTATCCGAACTGAGAGAAGTCATCACAGCAGAGGTAGATGCCTCCGATACACCAAAAATCCTTATTGACTTTGAAAAGGTCAATATGATGGACAGTTCCGGTCTTGGCACACTGATGGGAGCACATGTCACTATTACTCGACAAGGTGGCAGAGTTGGTGTTCTCAATGTTGGAAAAAATATCAAAAACTTGATTGTGCGCAGTCGACTTGCAAGTATCTTTGAACATTTTAATACTGAAGAGGAAGCTGTTTCAGCGTTAAGCAGCGATGCTTAACGCACATTTCATGACCGCAGCAACTTGGAGGCTGCACCAATGGCGATCATTCAATCAGAGCGGGATGGCGTTTTCATCTTTAAACTTGATGGTAAAATTATAGCACCCGATGTCCAAGAACTAACAGATGTCGTTCAAAACGCCCTTTCACAGGCAAATGACTCACCGAAACTTGTCTTCGACTTCAAAGATGTTACCGGGATGGACAGTTCTGGGCTCGGTGCTTTGATGAAAATCTATGCCGCTATCCATCCACTCGGTGGAACAATTGCTGTGATTAATGTCAATAAACATGTTAAAAACCTCATTGTCATGGCGAGACTCATCACTGTCTTCCGTAACTTTGAGAGTGAAGACGAAGCAATTTGGGAATTATTGAATCCCCCCCCCGAGTCGCCACAATAATTTTGTAAGGCTGTCTCATGATAAAAAATATCCTCGTTTCTATAGGTGATACGGATTACGAAAGAAACGCCTTTGATTACGCTGGACAATTGGCAGTTCTTTTAGGAACACACCTTTCTTGTGTCTTTTTTCAAGACAGTTCACACGGTGGAAGCACAGAAGTCTCGGAAACAGTGCTGCACCGAACGGAAAAAGAATGTGCACTTTACGATTTTTTGGATTGTCACATTGAAGCGGTGGCAGGCAACCCGCGGCAGATGATCTGTCAAAAGGCACATTCCGCCGATTTGGTCGTAGTCGGACTCCCCGAAGATATTAAAACGCGTGGTCTAAAACTCATTCAAAACCAAATTGATGATGTCCTTGCACATATTACAAAGCCCATCATCGTCGTCCACGAACAGTGCACCCTATTACGCAAAATTTTAGTTGTTAATCATGGGGATATTTATTCCGACCATGTCCTCTCACTCTCCGCAGAAATCGGTGAATTGACGAAATCTGAAATTCTCGGCTTAGCCCTTTCAAATACCACCCAAGAAGCAACAGAGATAAAGCAACAGATGGAAGCTTACCTTGAATTCTACGATGTCACCACTGAATTTCTCACTGCCCTCGGTTTTACAGTAACAAACATCTTGGAAAACGCTGAAGCGAACGATTGCGATCTAATCGCTCTCAGTGCAAGCCACCACGGACGATTGTATGAGATGGTTTTCCAAAGCACTACACAAACTGTCGTTAAACTTGCCAATCGTGCCGTTTTGGTAACTAAATAATGGGGACCCACATGGCATTTGAAACTCTTAAAAACCTCCCTTTTTTACAGATGTCATCGGATATGTTCGGATATATCCATCCTGACGGTAAACTTCTGCCACTCAATCCTGCATGGGAACAGATCCTCGGTTTCACTTGCACAGAACTCCAAGCGCGACAGTGGACAGAACTTGTTCATCCTGACGATCAACAATCCACGTCAGCAGAATTCACAAAGCTAAAAACAGAAGACTGTAATATCATCTCTTTTGAAAATCGCTTTATGTGTAGTGATGGAGACTACAAAAGGCTTTTCTGGACTATACAGCCAGATATGGATCATCCCCGCTATTGTGCTATTGCTAAAGATATCACCAAGCAAAAAAGGATTGAAGCAAAACTTCGTGAAAATGAAAAAAGGTTTAAGCAATTGGCACAAATCCATTCACAAGAAAGTGATTTCCTTCATACCCTCATGGATAATGCCCCCGACTATATCTATTTTAAGGATATTGAGAGTAATTTTATACATATTAATCGATCTCTTGCAAATCGATTCGGTCTCAAAAATCCTGCAGAAGCCGTAGGTAAAAGCGACTTTGATTTTTTTACGCGCGAATATGCACAACAAGCATATCAAGATGAACGAACGGTGATTGACACTGGGAAACCGATTGAGGGAAAACGCGAAAAAGAAACCTGGCCAGGCGGACAAGATACATGGGTATCTACAACAAAAGTACCAATTCGAGATAGAGGTGGACGTATCAAAGGCACATGTGGTATTTCTCGAGACATCACAGCGTATCATAGCGCGGATCAAGCACTTCGCGATTCTGAGGCAAAATGGCGGTCCTTGGTGGAAAGTGCTCCTGACATTATCGTGACACTTGATCTCCACTACCGATTGCAGTTTATCAATCGGATTCCAGCAGGTGTTGACCTCGCAATAGAAGATGTTGTTGGGGAAAGTGTGTTTGATTTTCTGACCGATGAGCATCATGATGGGTTTCGGCAGGCATGCCAACAAGTCATAGAAACTGGTGAAGTCGCAGGCTATGAAATTCAGGGAAGAATCAGTCAAAATTGGTATGCATCATGGATCGCTCCCATTAAACACGAAGGTAAACTTGTTGGGTTCATTATGACTTCAACAAATATTACAGACCGGAAACAAGCAGAAACAGAATTGCAAGAATCTGAGGCAAAATGGCGGTCCTTAGTTGAAAGTGCGCCCGACATTATTGTAACACTCAGCCTTGACTACCGATTGCAGTTTATCAATCGGATTCCAGCAGGTGTTGACCTCACAATAGAAGATGTTGTTGGAGAAAGTGTGTTTGATTTTCTGACCGATGAGCATCATGATGGATTTCGACAGGCATGCCAACAGGTCATTGAAACCAGTGAAGTCGCAGGCTATGAAATTCAGGGAAGAATCAGTCAAAATTGGTACGCATCATGGATCGCTCCCATTAAACGCGACGATAAACTTGTTGGGTTCATTATGACTTCAACAAATATTACAGACCGTAAACAAGCAGAAACAGAATTGCAAGAAAGTGAACAACGTTTTCGGCGGGCAGTCCTAAACGCTCCCTTGCCGATTATGATCCATGCCGAGAATGGTGAAGTAATTCTTATTAGTCGCGCATGGACAGAACTGACAGGGTATACTTCTGAAGAGATGACAACCGTTTCTAAATGGTTAGAACAAGCAAACAGTGAAATGAGCGAGCAGATTCAAGAATACCTCGTACAAGTGAATCAGAAGAAGGAACGGAGAGCACCAGAACAATTCGAAATTATGACGAAAGCAGGCAAAAAACAGATATGGGAATTTAGCTCCTCTTTACTTGGCATCCAACCGGATGGACAACAGATCATTATTAGCATGGCTCTTAACAATACTGATCGCATAAAAGCACAGCAAGCCATGCAAAGTGCCAAGGAAACAGCCGAATATGCAAGCAGAGCAAAAAGCGATTTCCTTGCCAACATGAGTCATGAATTACGAACGCCTTTGAATGCTATTATCGGATTCGCAGAAATTCTCAGAGATGAACTTGTGGGACCAGTTAACGATGAACAGAAAGAATGTGTCAACGACATCCGCATGAGTGGGCAACATCTTCTCGAAATGATTAACGATATTTTGGATCTCTCAAAGATTGAAGCTGGAAAGATGTTCTTACAACTTGAAGAATTTGGAATCGTTGATGCAGTTGAAGAAGTTAACGCAATTATTAAGGCACTTGCTCTGAAAAAGAACATCGAGCTTACACTGGAGTATCAGCAAGATATGACGATTCACGCTGATCGTGTCAAAGTGAAGCAAATCTTTTATAATTTGCTTTCAAACGCTGTCAAGTTTACGCCAGAAGGCGGCAAAGTAACAACACACTTAGAGGTTACACCTACCGATCTACACGTCAAAGTGATAGATACTGGCATAGGAATTGCCGAAGAAGATCGAATGAAGCTTTTTGCGCCTTTTACACAAATTGACACTTCCAAGTCAAGACGATACGGTGGAACAGGACTCGGCCTTGCTTTGACGCAACGCTTGATCGAGTTACATGGCGGACAAATCCAGGTAACAAGCGAAGAGGAAAAGGGAAGTACTTTTTCTTTTAATATTCCTACAGACCAACCCGATCCAAGTACATAGTTTCGTATACCAACGGCTCAGGTAGTCCAAAACTAATTGATGAATCTCGACCAAAATTACGGCATGAGATTCACTTTGGCAATTTCAAAACCGCACCGCTTCCTGAAGTTCCTGATACCGCGCCTCAATTTCGCTCAACTGCACAGACTTCTGCCGATTGATACTAAAATCCTCAATGTTAAATGATGCAACAACAGTACCATAGATCATCGCTTTACGGATTGAACCTTCCGATACATCACCGACAGATGTAAGGTACCCCATAAACCCGCCAGCAAAAGTATCGCCGGCACCTGTAGGGTCAATAACGTCTGTAAGCGGATATGCCGGCGCGCTAAAGAACGATGATTCCGTGATACTGATTGCGCCGTGTTCACCTTTTTTGACAATAACTCGTTTAGGTCCATAACGTAGAATTGCGCGTGCTGCCCGCAATAGGTTAGATTCACCCGTCAGTAATTTCGCTTCGCTATCGTTCAGGATAAGGATATCCACGCGTTCTATTGTTTTTTTTAACGCTTCTCGCTCCTCATGTATCCAAAAATCCATCGTATCACAAACAATCAGTTTGGGATTAGATGCCTGCTCAATAATGCTCAGTTGCAATTGCGGCGGGTCGTTTGCTAAAAAGAGGTAGGGAGTTTCTTTGTAGGCATCGGGTAAAACGGGATGAAAATCAACAACAACGTTCAATTCTGTAAAGAGTGTATCACGCACATTAAAGTCTTCTGCGTATCTGCCGCCCCATCGGAAGGTTTTGCCATTTTCAACACGTTTTAATCCATCTAAGCAAATATCTCTGGTTTGCAGGAAGTCAGCGTACGGCTGTGGAAAATCAGCACCCACAACACCGACAAGTCGAACGGGATTACCAAAAAAACTGGCGGCAACGGCAGCATAGGTGCCAGAACCACCAAGTACGTCCTCAACCTGTTTCTGTGGTGTTTGGACGGTATCTAAAGTGACCGTTCCGGCAATTAACACACCCATCATTTTCTCCATCGGTTTTCCTAAAACGTTCCGGGACGGTTTTTATTTTCACGCAAGGCACGGATGATTCTGCGCAAACGACGCACAAAAATGACAGCGAGTCCAATTAGGAGCGGATACAGTAAAAACTCAAGCATTGTGGTAATTGTAGGAGGAAATTGAACCTTACCAGACCGTGCTAACCATATCGGCAACAAGAGCAGTGCGGCAAAGAGTAGAATTACTCCCTCCCAAATTTCTGCTTTTTTCATAGGTTTTAGAAGAGTCTAAGTTTGCCTTATGTGCCCATCTCCCACGAGTTGAGGTACTTCTCCTGCTCAGCCGTGAGCGTGTCAATTTCAACACCGAATGCAGCTAACTTCAACCTTGCAACTTCCTCGTCAATAGATTTGGGAACATCGTAGACCTTATTTTCAAGTTTTTGCTGGTTTTGGGCGATATATTCAAGGGATAGTGCCTGATTAGCAAAACTCATGTCCATAACGCTTGCGGGGTGTCCTTCTGCAGATGCTAAGTTTACTAACCGCCCTTCTCCTATAAGAAAGAGTGTTCGCCCATCAGCAAGTGTGTAAGATTGGACAAATTCACGTGCATTGGATTTTTCAGTGGCAAGTTCCTCAAGTGCGGGGATATCTATTTCAACGTTAAAATGTCCTGAATTTGCAATGATTGCACCGTCCTTCATTGCCTCAAAATGTTCTTTTCGAAGGACATGAATATCACCTGTTAGCGTTATCACAAGGTCTGCTTCCTGAACGGCTTGTTGCATCGGCATCACTCTGAAACCGTCCATCACAGCTTCTAACGCCTTCAGAGGCGTTACCTCTGTCACAATGACGTTAGCTCCTAAACCGCGCGCACGGCTTGCGACACCTCTGCCACACCATCCATAACCTGCAACGATAACTGTAGTCCCTGCGATCAGCAGATTAGTCGCGCGAATGATACCGTCTAAAGTACTTTGCCCTGTGCCGTAACGATTATCAAAAAAATGTTTCGTGTCTGCGTCATTAACAGCGATAATCGGGTATTTTAGCACACCTTCGGCAGCCATGCTTTTAAGCCTGATGACACCAGTCGTCGTTTCTTCTGTACCTGCAATCACTTGTTCAACGAATGCTGGATTTGTCTCTTCCGAATGTAGTTGTGAAACCAAATCAGCACCATCATCCATTGTGATATGAGATTGCGTTGCAAGGGCAGATTGAATGTGTTTATAGTAAGTTTTGGTATCTTCACCGTTAATAGCAAATACCGCTATATCATCATTCACAACAAGGGAAGCAGCGACATCATCTTGTGTGCTAAGCGGATTTGACGCGCACAACGCCAACTCAGCACCGCCCGCCTTTAAAGTCTGCATAAGATTTGCTGTTTCTGTTGTCACATGTAAACACGCGGCAACTTTTATTCCTTTGAGTGGTTGTTCTTTGGCAAAACGTTCGCGGATGGATGTCAGAACCGGCATAAACCGATTTGCCCATTCAATCCGCTGTTTTCCTACATCTGCGATGTCTGTTGTTTTAATATCGTAGTCCATTGTCCTCCTTACATTTTTAGTCTTTCGACATAATCGGTTTGTTCCCACGTGAAACCCGGTTCAGTACGTCCGAAGTGTCCGTAAGCTGCAGTATTTCTGTATATTGGTTCGCGCAGATTTAATCTATCAATGATACCTTCCGGCGTTAGATCGAAATGCTGAGTGACCAATTTGGCTGCTAATTCATCGTTTCCTGTTCCAAAAGTGTCGACCATTACTGAAACTGGGGCTTTACGCCCGATTGCATAAGCAATTTGGATTTCGCAACGTTCTGCTAACCCGGCTGCAACGAGATTTTTAGCAGCATGGCGTGCGGCATAAGCTGCGCTTCTATCCACCTTTGTTGCGTCTTTTCCAGAAAGAGCACCACCTCCATGACGCCCCATTCCTCCGTAGGTGTCTACAATAATTTTTCTACCGGTTAATCCAGCGTCACCGTGAGGTCCCCCTGTTACAAAACGCCCTGTTGGGTTGATATGGTATATAATGTCAGGACTCATGAGGTCTTCAGGAATAACTTTTTTGATAACCTCTTCAATTATCCCTTCTTTCAGGTCGGAATCTGCAACGTCAGGATGATGTTGTGATGAGACGACAACAGTTGTTACACGTGTCGGTTTATTATCAACATATTCGACTGTTACTTGGGATTTTCCATCGGGACGAATAAAATCAAGGGTCCCCTGTTTGCGAACTTGTGCTAAACGGTGGGTCAATTGGTGTGCTAAGGTGATTGGCAGAGGCATCAACTCAGGGGTTTCGGTGCATGCGTAACCGAACATGATACCTTGGTCACCAGCACCACCGGGATTCACACCCATTGCAATGTCTGGTGACTGTTTGTCAATAGTAATTAATACTGCGCTGTGTTCAGCATCAAAGCCGTAACTTGCATCAGTATATCCGATGTCTGCTATGACTTCGCGGGCAATTTCTTGCAGATTAGGAGTGGCTGATGTGGTAATTTCGCCAGCAATGATGGCAAGTCCTGTCGTTACGAGCGTTTCACATGCTACTCTCCCTTGGGGATCTTCGGTCAGAATAGCATCAAGAACAGCGTCGGAAATTTGGTCAGCCAGCTTGTCGGGATGTCCTTCCGTGACTGATTCAGACGTAAACAAAAAATTTCGACTCAATTCGGTTCTCCTGTTTGCATATCTTTCACCTCTCCTATATGTAGAACGGATAGTATCCGTTCTACGTGATAGGTAGCACTTCTGCACATATTTTACCATTGCACAGAAGTACTCTGTTAGACAAATAGAGGAAACAACATTGGGCAGAACGCGTTAACAGAAAAATCTGGTAATTTAGATGTTGATATTTAACCCGCACCTAACTTTCAGAATTTTCAGTATCCGTAGGCGTATCTGTGCTTTCAACCTCCTCAGAGGTTTCAGCGCTTTCAGTCTCTGTAGGAGTTTCTACACTTTCAGTATCCGTAAGAGTTTCTACGCTTTCAGTGTCTGCGGGAGTATCTGTGCTTTCAGTCTCCTTAGAAGTTTCTACATTTTCAGTCTCTGTAGGAGTTTCTACACTTTCAGTGTCTGCGGGAGTATCTGTATTTTCAACATCTGCAGAGACCTCTACATTTTCAGCGTTTGTGGGAATATCTGTGTTTTCAGTTTCTTCAGAAGACTCAACACTTTCAGTCTCTTCCGTTTCCTGAGAATTTATTAGATTTTCAACATTGTTTTTCCCCATTTCCTGCTTGAGCAGCGCACCCATAATCGTATCTTCTTCTACAGGTTCAGATTCTTTGGGTTCGCGTCGCGGTGCAGGACGCTGGCGGCGGGGACGTTCCGGGCGTTCTCGCTGTTCTTCTTCTGGTGGTGCTGCAGCTCGTTCTTGGTCTGCTCTTGCTGCTTTCAAACTTAAGCCGATACGTCTCCCTTTTGGATCGAGGTTGATGACTTTTACATCTATTTCATCACCAACAGAAATAACCTCTTCGGGTCTTTCGATTCGACGGTCTGCGATTTCAGAGATGTGAATAAGTCCATCAATACCTTCTTCAAGTTTGGTAAAAGCACCGAAACTGGTCAGATTAACAACCCGCCCTCGGACGATAGAACCAACCTTATATTTTTCGGGAACTTCATCCCAAGGATCGGGTTGAGTCTGTTTAAGTCCTAATGAAACGCGTCGTTCAGAAGCGTCAATTTGGAGTACCACAACCTCAACCTCTTCACCTTCCTTCAGTAATTCCTGTGGGTTAGACCCACGATCTGTCCAAGAAAGATCTGAGGTATGAATTAATCCATCAATACCTTCCTCAATTTCAACAAATGCGCCAAAGTTTGTGAGATTTCGGATGCGTCCGGTGATCTTCGTTCCAACGGGATACCTCTGTTCCAAGAGTTCCCAAGGATTCGGTTGCAATTGTTTGATTCCTAAGGAAATCCGTTTGTCCTCTTTAGAAATTTCAAGGACGATTGCTTCAATCTCATCGCCTTTACTCACAATGCGAGACGGAGCGACGTTACGGCGAGTCCACGCCATTTCTGAAACGTGAATCAAGCCCTCAACCGCTTCTTCAAGTTGGACAAAGACACCATAATTGACGATATTTACAACTGTACCGTTTATTCTTGATCCGATAGGATATTTTTCCTCAACATTTTCCCACGGGTCAGGAGTCTTCTGCTTCAGTCCCAACGAGATTTTTTCGCTTTCCTGAGCAATAGCGATGACTTGAACTTCAATTTCCTCATCAATAGAAACAATTTCAGATGGATGATTAATGCGCTTCCATGCCATATCGGTCTTGTGGAGTAAGCCATCAACACCCCCCAGATCAACAAATGCGCCAAAAGCGGTAATGTTTTTGACGACACCGGTTACCTGTTGACCAACTTCAAGAGTTCTTAGGACTTCCTCTTTCCTTTCCGCCATTTCAGCTTCCAGCCATGCTCGACGGGACAAAACAATATTGTGCCGACGTTTACTCATGCTGATGACCTTCATCTGAAAAACTTCTCCGATGTATTGGTCAAGGTTTTGAGTAGGTCGTAATTCTACTTGTGAAGCAGGCAAAAATCCTCGCAAAGAGCCTACAGTTACCCGTAATCCGCCTTTAATCCGTTCTGTTACCTGACCTTCTATCGGTGAACCGCTTTCATAAGCTTGTGTTATTTCGTCCCAAACTAATGTCTGATCGGCTATTTTCTTTGAAAGAACAATTTGCCCTTCTGAATCTTCTCTCCGGACGATATAGACATCTATTTCATCGCCCACCTGTACCGAAGGTAAATCATTCTCAGCCGAATCAAATTCAGATGCTGGAATATAACCTTCTGATTTAAAACCGATGTCAATCATCACCTCATCACGGCTTACATCAACAACGGTCCCTTTGACAATTTCTCCATCAGTAAACGCTTTGAGTGAATTATCATAAGCTTCTTCAAGAGATTCCTGACTCATCGAAGTCGTTTGTTCCTCCGTGTCGCTTCCGGGTTCAACAGTTGCAGAATCTTGATCAGACTCGGCTCCAGAGGTGTCACTTTCTGCCTCAGCAGTTGGGGGGGGATCATGAGATTCGGCTTCTGATACAGTATTCTCAGACTCAGCAGTTTCGGTTTCGGCTGTTTGATCAGCTTCTTCAGATTCAGCTTCGGATGAGGTGCCTTCAGCAGCTTCTTCAGATTCGACGATCTGCTCAGAATCATCAGTTGAATCCACTTGTGTAGCTTCTTCGGATGGAGATTCCGATTGTTCTGTTTCAGCATTATCAGAAGTTGTTTCTACCTCTGTTTCTGTTTCATTTCCTTCATCGTGCGTAACTTCAGTTGCGATTTCAACTGATTGTTTTTCTTCTTCCACATCAACGGTGGAATCATCTGTATGGGTCTGTTCGTTATTCATTAAGATACCTGGGTCTCCTCAAAACGCGAAAGAGCGTTAAGTCCGCCAGTTCCTCCTTGTTGCGAAGTGCTTCTGGCACTTTCAAATCGGTTACTTAATAGTATATCACAATGTACATAGAAATGCAACAATAATCTTTTATTGGGTAGGGTTATTTAGTTTTCGGTTTTTCGGACAAATTTTTAACACCTGCTATATACCCCAGGCCGGTAGGTGCGGTTTCTAACCGCATCATAGGCATCAATTTAGTGCCGATTTTCTTGTTGGAGGGGTTTGTAACCCCGATTTTGTCCGCCTCACTCTGTCCAATCGGGGTTACAAACCCCTCCAACAATAGGATATATCCTTAAATTGACACTTATGATGCGGTTTCCCAACCGCATCATAAGTGTCAATTTAGCGTCCTTTTCTCCTGTCTGAATCGCGGATTAGCGCGGATTTATCGGATTTCGCGGAGTGGACACCTGGGGATGACAAGTCGTTTTCATAGATTGCCTGATAAAGGTGTTAGCAATATCCTGGTCGTTGTTGTTGGTTGGTTTATAGGATGTCCATTTTCTGCACAGGATAGAATAATCCGCGAAATCCGATAAATCCGATAAATCCGCGATTCAGACAACTGACAAAATATTTACACATTCGTAGCGGCTTCCACTTGACAAGAACTATAACATAGCGTAAAGTGTAGATATTGCTTTAGACATAAGGAACACCTCTATGCGCCGCTACAGCATTCAAACTAAAATTGTCCTCCCATTCTTGCTGCTTTTCGTTCTTTTTTCTATTCTTGTGCCGTTGATAACAGTTGAACTTTTCGTGTGGAAATATAGCGAACAGTTTACCCGCGAGACACAGGGATGGCTCAATGTGATTATACCTACTGGCTACCTACGAGATATTGAGAAGGTAAAACAGGCGTATAGTGTAGAGATTATGATTTTTGGGTCTGATTACACACTCAATTCTACTACCCTCACGGAACTTCCCGATACCGAACAAACCTCGGAGAATCTCGCCAAAAAGCTGCAGCTCAACAAGGTTAAGCAAACATTCCAAGAAGCAGATACATCATCTTTTACACAAGATGTTACACTGGGCGGTAAGCATTATAAGGTGTTTTACCGTTTAGTGCATCCCGGACGGTTTTATTGCTTGTTGCGTCCGATAGAGGAAATTGCAGACGCAAAGCGAACCCTTACGTGGTCTATGTTAGGCATTGCCGCCTTCGTTACTTTTCTTGTGGCACTTATCAGTCATCGTATCGGAAAAAATCTAACAGATCCGATAAAAGATTTAGTCGGCTTTACCGAGCAGGTTGCCGAGGGAAATCTTGATGAACAGTGTGAAATTAAGACACAAGATGAAATAGGCGATTTAGCGTTAGCGTTCAACCAAATGACGCAGGAACTCAAGCAGTCACGGGATAAACTGATTCAAGCTGAACGCTTAGCCACAGCGGGGAAAATGTCCGCCTCATTTGCACATGAAATACGGAATCCGTTATCGTCTATGCGGATGTTATCGCAGATGTTAATGCAAAAACCAGAAATATCTGCAGAACAACGGCAATCACTGCAATATATCCTTGAGGAAATCGAACGGATTGACAATATCGTTAAAGGTCTGATGGATTTCGCACGTCCTACAACGCTTAACCTTGAGCAACAACCGTTAGTGCCTATATTACAAGCCGTTTTAGCCTTGATGGAAGCGAACTTAACACATCATCAGATTCAGTTAGTCCAAAAACTTGCTCCCGATCTTCCTGATTTTCAGTTTGATTCCGATAAAATTAAACAAGCATTTATGAATGTTGTGTTAAATGCAATGGAAGCAATGCCGCAAGGCGGTACACTCACTGTGGTTACGTTCAAACAGGAAGATGCCGTCCGTATCAAAGTTATAGATACAGGAATCGGCATCTCTGCAGAAGATATTGAACATCTATTTGAACCGTTTTTTACCCGAAAAGAGAAAGGCACAGGACTCGGATTGGCAAATGTGAAACGTATCCTTGAGGAACATAACGGCACGGTTGAGATTGAAAGCTCACGAGGTGAAGGCACCACGGTTTCAATGTGGCTACCGCTAAGATTTTCTGAACCCTCCAAGTTTCACTAAACGTTCTTGTGGAAGAACTTGCAAATCCGCTGTGCCTTATGCCAAATACCGTAGCACATTCAACGTTGATTTCGCAGGAAAAATAGCGCGTTTTGCGATAACGACTTGAACGCTTCACTGTGGTTATGAAGAAACTTCTTTATTGCACCCCACTGCGTTTGCATCTTACCTTCGGGGGTAACAGGCAGCACATCATCACTGATCCAATCTAACGTCCCATCCCTGCCCGGATGGTCTGTGAGCTGCGTAATCTCCTGTGTCTTTATATGATACTTGTAGATATTAGCAGGGGGGAACTCATCATTTGGCGGAGACGGTTTGTCCAGCTCGAGCCCGACATACGCATTGAAAACAACCGATTTGCCATCATCCATCCAGTCAATTTGTAGGGGGCGCCAGTCCTTCGGTATCTGGAGGCGTTTGATGTTTTTTCCGTTGCGATCACAAATCAGATACCGATGCGCCTTGTAGATAAGATCTGGCTCCCAGACATACTCGTCATGCAGATAGACGATCTGGGTGCCATCGGGCGACCAGCGCGGCGCTTTGAACCGTCCCCGTCCGGGCGGGGGCAGCAGTTTACGTGGGTTATGACCATCCGTCCCCATTACCCAAAGCGTCCCACCGACTTCGCCGATCACCCCCAGCTCCGAGTACACAATTGACTTGCCATCGGGCGACCAATCACAGCCAATCGCCCGCACATCCGCTATTTTTTTTGTCTTCCCCGTTTCTATATTCAATACATTGACGCTATCTTTTATTTTGCCGTCTATTTCCACATACATATTAAAAACGATAGATTGGCTGTCCGGTGAAAATGACATCCTACCGATATAGTCATTATCGGGAACTATCAGTTTCCGGATGTTTGTGCCATCCGGATGCATCAAAGAAAACTCACCAGCCCGACTCTTAAATAGTATCTGTTGACCGTCAGGGGACCAGCACCAAGGGTATGTGGTCCAGCGGTTCCCTGTAAGGAGAAGCGTCTCGTTGCTACCATCATCATCCATCACGTAGATACCTTGCACACCGTCACGGTATGAGCTGAAAACGATTTTTGCATCTGCTACTGTCCCGATCAGCAAGAGCAGCAAACAGAGCAAACTGACTCTTTGTGTGAACATGAGTATGCTCCTTTTATGAAGGGCAGGGGCACGTGGCCCCTGCCGTTAGAATGCGTTTACCGATTGTCTTCATCAGTAAACCTATTCGAACCGCCCGCGAACCAGTTGTCTCCGTCTACAACGAGCCGAAGATACGTACTACACTCCCACGGTTCACCTTCCTGTATCGCGCCGCCGGTGGAAAAGAACATTCCATAATCACTTGTGCAGTGGCTGTAAGTGGTTTTAAATCTTGCACCTGGCAGGTCCTGTTCTAACCTCAACCCTCTCTCGGCCTCTGTATGTCTGAATCTTCCAGAACCGTTCGCGAATTTGCCGAGATAGTTATAGGCATAGACGTACCCGCACATGACGATATAGCTACCATCAAAGTGATGAGATGTCAATTCCGACAACCCGTATATACCCGTTTTTTTAGTTCCTGAATCGACATCCGGTTTATAAACAGAGGTCGAGGTCGTGCTGGTGTCAGAGATAAACGTATTGTTCTCCGCATCAGAAAACCACACCACCGCTTTTACACTGTACTCGGCGATCTTGATATGTCCGTCGAACGAACCCAGGGCGACAGAGATACTGGTCCCGCCATAGGGTGAACTTGTGAATAGTTTTTTATAGTCCCTGTCATCTTTTTTCGGTTTCGGATATGTCTGTTTTATCCACCAGTCAATAAATTGTATGTCCTCATCCGCGGACAGAGACGCGGAGATGGACGCGCCTGCACCATAATCAGTAGTCGCAGATACAGACAGCGACGTAATAGAAGCAGCATTACTATTATTGACACCTATAAGCAATAAAGAAGCGATTACCGCTGCAATCGCGATTGTCGTGAAATTCCTACGAAACATTGTAATTCTCCTTTAGCACCCTAAACATGTGCTGATATTTAACATCAACGTCTGGGACGTTGGTTGTTTCACTATCAATCCAATATTGATATGTGATTTGAAGGAGATGTCCTATATTTTAGCACGTCTCCCGTTTTTATATACTCTTAAGATACGTTTCGTCCGAAAAAGTTTAGTACTTTTTTCAGTTTCGCCTTAAAACACATAATAGACATTATTATTGCTGCCATCATGTGCAGACCATATACAAAAAAGCATAGCTTTTAACCTTATATCAACCTCAAATGGAAAAAGTTAATAGCAAATTGCATATTTTTTGACAATTTTTGCAAGTTTTTCAGCAAATTGTGGAATTTTAAGGTGTTTTCACCTGATTGATTTCATAGACTATTTCGTTTTCCTACCATTTTGATCTTTTACTCACGATTCTTTTTTCTTGAATAAAAACAACGAATTGCTTATAATGCACGGCAAAGTTATCTATGCATTCACAATAACAAGGATGGACTGATAGTGATAAGAACAGAAACACCGCGCCCAGAATATCCGAGACCCGATTTCCAACGCGGCACTTCCGAAGGAATTGACTGGATAAACCTTAACGGCACATGGGAATTTGCGTTTGACCCAGACGATGTTGGTGAAAAAGAGGAATGGTTTTCATTAAATGCAACCGACTTTCCTTTGCAAATACAGGTGCCATACCCTTGGGAAAGTCTTGCTGCGTGGGGAGAAGAGGATCGTGCTGATAGTGCAACCTACCTCAGCACAAACGCCTACCTTAAACCAGAAGAGGTTACCTGTGGTGGACTAAGCCGAGAAGGGAATTACCGTGGTGAACCACGACATACAATCGGCTGGTACCGCAGAACTGTCTCTATCCCAGAAAACTGGGGAGATCAATGCGTTATTCTAAAATTTTGTGCTGTTGACTGGAAAACAACAGTTTGGGTGAACGGCAAATTCATCGGTGAAAATGAAAACGGATATCTTCCTTTTGAATTTGACATCACAGCTGCGCTTACGCCGGGAAAACCAGCGCATATCGTTGTCCGTGCGTTTGATGCACAAGACCACGGCGAACAACTTGCAGGCAAACAGATAGGGTGGTATACACGCACCAGCGGCATTTGGCAGCCTGTTATTCTGGAACCCAGAAACGCAACCTATATCAAGCAGTGCTATATCACACCAGACATTGATAACAGCACCGCCTCTTTTGATGTGGCAATTGATGGCGAAATTGTATCAGGCACAGAAATTCAATGGGAATGTGAAGATATGAGTGGCAGCGTGGCGGCATCAGAAAAGACGCAGTTCACCGTCAATATACCACCTGAAAAACTCCGACTTTGGGACGTAGATACGCCAAATCTTTACAATGTCACACTCAAATTGGTATCTGAAGAATCTGTAATTGATAGGATTTACACATATTTCGGGATGCGGAAGGTCTCAATTGAGAAAGCACCCGGTGGCGACTATAACTACATTTATCTCAACAATCGCCCGATATATCTGTTGGGCGCGCTAAATCAATCATTTAACCCGGAAGGTGTGTATACCTTCCTTACCGATGAGGCAATCCGAACCGATGTGGAACGTTCTAAAGAATTCGGGTTCAACTTCCTGCGCCTTCATATAAAAGTTGACGAACCGCGTCTCTATTATTGGGCAGACAAATTAGGGTTGCTCTTTATGTGCGATATTCCCAACTTCGGCAACTATACGGACTTAGCGAAAGACAGATTTGAGGAGACACTCCGTGGAAACATTGCACGTGATTACAATCACCCGTCTATCATTTCATGGTGTAATTTCAACGAAACGTGGGGGCTCGGTGGGGGAGGTTACAAGGAACAAAAGGATCGTCAAGAATGGGTGCGTGAAATGTACCACCTCGCCAAATCGCTTGATCCTACTCGGCTTATTGAGGACAACTCACCCTGTCTCTATGACCACGTTGAAACCGACATAAACTCGTGGCATTTCTATATCAACGATTACAAACATGCTAAGGACCACATTGCTAACGTTGTCCAACAGACATATCCCGGCTCAAAGTTTAATTACGCAGGCGATAACGAACAAACGGATGTGCCGCTAATTAATAGCGAATATGGTGGCATTAGTGCAGGCGCAGGTGATAAAGACGTCGCTTGGTGCTTTAAGTATCTCACAAATGAGTTGCGCCTCCACCCTAAAATCTGTGGGTATGTCTACACCGAACTGCAGGATATTGAGTGGGAACACAACGGTTTCATGAACTATGACCGCTCGGTGAAGGAATTCGGATATGATTACAACGACATCAACACGCTTGATTTTATTGCAATTGATTATCCACCCGGTACCACCGTTGTCCCCGGTGAAACGATAAAGGCAGACATATACGCCAGCCACTTTTCACACAAAACGATTAACGGCACAACGCTCCATTGGCAATTGGATACCCTTGATAAAAATGGTGAACTGACGCATGGGCGTATAAGCAGGAGTGTTAGCATCCCCTTTCCACAATATCAGGTAGAACAGGTGCATCAACTGGAACTTACTATCCCGGATATTAACGCCGCAGTTGGCACGTTACACGTATGGGTATCCGATGAGACAGGTGCAGTTGTCGCACGCAACTACATCAATTTCGAGATATTCTTAGAAGATACTTCGGGACTTACTTCACTTTCTCATCTTCCGGGCGACATCTCCGCCAGCAAATGGGATTCGGCATCCGAAGTAACGGAACAACGCCTCACTGCACAAGGTGCAGGATACGTTGAATATCAGATAGCACTCCCAAACGATCTCAACCCTGACGAGATTACGAAGATGGAGCTCGTTTTTGAGGCATCTTCATCAAACGGTGGTTCACGACAAACAGAGTCAGAAAAATATCCATCGGATCTTACGATCTCTGTGAATGGCACTGAGGTTGAGACTTTGACACTCCCCGATTGCCCAGCAGACGCACGCGGCGTACTCACCTATATCCACCAAAACCTTGGCAACTATGGCTACTTGTGTCGTGTCCAATTGGATAAAGAAACATGCTTAAACGGAAATTCTACAGAGCCAATCACCGTGCGCTATGAAGTTAAAGGCAATGCTGAAAATAAGGGCGGACTTACGCTCTACGGCAACCGTCGCGGTAGGTATCCGACAGCACCACATATTCACATATCATAATAGGAGGAATCGTTAACAGTATTCAGTAAATAATCGGTATTTATAGTAAAGCCTATATTCAAGCAATGCTACAGTTAAAAGAATTTTGATTAAACGCCCAGCGGTGAATTTGTGTTGATTGCTTTAACTGAAAACCGACAACCGAAAACTGATAACTACAATTAAAATGGCAACATACCAATTTCTATTTACACGTTCACCCGGTTTAGAAGGTTCGTGGCCTTTCGTCCACGAACAGATGGTAAAACGGCTTGAAGAATTAGGCGTTACACTTGTTCTCAATACAACAAGCAAAGACCCTCTCCATCAACAGGTGGACTTGAGCGAGGTGATCGGACTCTCACATTGGGGCGGTAGCCTTACTGAGGCATGCATTGATAACGCGACAAAACTCAAAGTGCTTGGCACAATGACAGACAACACAGGACACGGAATCCCGTACGCTAAACTTCAAGAGCGCGGTATTCCTGTGATTGAATCCACACGGGCATGGGCACAATCTGTGGCGGAATGCGCTTTTGGACTCGCTTTATCCTCACTGCGCCGCACAGCACAGTGGCACATGCAGATGGCACAAGGCGAAAAACTGTGGAATTGGAGCGATCCAATATGGGGACCGAACAAGCTCCCTGTTGCTCACCAATTCTGCGATGATCCTGACTTTGTCAACGGTGATCTCGGCACAAAACAGATCGGTGTTATCGGACTTGGGCAGATTGGCAGGAAAATCGCGCAGTGGTGCCGTGCCTTCGGCGCTACCGTCATGGGATTCGACCCGTTCGTTCCTGATGAACTTCTACAAGATTGGGATGTGGAACGCGTTGATATGGACACACTCGTTGACAGAGCAGATATTGTTTTTGTTGCTGTTCCACCGACTCCATCCGCACGCCACCTGCTAAACCGTGAACGTATTTATCATCTGCAAAAAGGAGCGTTGGTTGTTATTATTACCCGTGCACACGCTGTTGATATGGCAGCCTTACGCGAACGGATTGTCAAAGATGAACTCGCCGGTGCGTTTGATGTGTATGACAGAGAACCTGTGCCGATTGATGATGAATTGCGGAATAGGGATAACGTCGTGCATACACCGCATATTGCTGGCAGAACAAAGGATGCCAACCTACGCGTTGCGGATATGATTGTGGATGATTTTGAACGCGTACTTAAGGGAGAAGCACCGCTCGGTGCGTTAACACCTGAAGCAATTAAGGTGAGAACGTCTGATAATCCTTATGAGTGAGTTTCATTGAACCTACAAACTCTTCTTGTAGGAGCGGGTTCCAGCTCGCGACATCTTGTTGGAGGGCTTTGTAAGCCCGATTTACAGTGCCTGCGTTTGTAGTCGCGCAATTCATTGCGCCTCTTATATTCGTCGAACAACGATGTTCAGTTAATCGTACAATCTACTATAAATAGTCCTACGCAACACTTTTCGATTGACATTCAATTTTTGGCCTGGTATTATTTTCTTACCAGGACTTACGCATTCCCCCTTGATAAGGGGGTTAGGGGGTTAAAAAGTCGTTATTTCAGTGATTTATCTTCCCGGACGCTATTGCTATGGGCCCATCCCCTTATCAGGGAAGCTTTAAGAAAAAATGCGTCCGTCCTGGTAGAATATGGAATAAATACCAAGAAATTCTGAGGTTTTGAGAAATAAAACTTGGCATTTGCGGAAATCTTATGGTAGAATACGAAACTATAGTCCTTTTGTGCAAAACGCTCAAATAACTTAAGGAGGAGTTTGTTATGAAAAAAAGAAATATAAAACCCAGGACGCAAGATCGTGCGGCTGACAATGGCTTCATCTCCAAAATTAAGCACGGAGCAGCAGCATTGATATTTGTAACTTTACTCTGTGGTGTGATGACCGGTTGTGACAGGGATGAAGATAGCCAAGAGCTTGTAGGTAGGGCGGTAGCTTACGAAAACGCCAGTGGTGAGTTGACCGAGGGGCGGGTAGACTCCGCTGAGGGCGATATGCTGTTTCTGAGTAGCGGCGAAGAACTGCATCAAAGCGAAGTATTAGGTCTCGCCAGTGCCCGACACACATCGGCAACCATCGTCATAGCCAAGGGCAACTATCTCGATGCCTATGGCGACAGGTTTGCTGATATTGAATACCTGATTGGCGGGATATCAAGCTCTTTCTATCTCAATGGCGAACACACCGTTTCGTTAGTCGAAATAAACTACGGAGACACCGCCTCAGGCGAGCAAATAGCCCTCTACAGAGAGTTAGGTGGTTCCATAGCACTGTATATCCGTGCCGATGAATACTGGTTGAGATAGACTAAGAAGCCGTCGCGTCCAAGCGAGTGCGGCGGCAGTTGTTGCCAGCGTAGCGGCAGGTCTTTTATTGCGAGGTTTCTAAGTCGCTACACCTGTTTTCTTTGGTATAAAAGCAGTAGACGCGCAGCGCAGTTACAATGCCTATGTCTCTGTCTGTTAACTTTGAACAGAAGGGGTTCATGACCCGCCCATTCATCCAAGCCTTTTTGCTACTTTCTCTGCTATGCTTATCGATGGCGTAGTATTTCTCGTGGCTATGCCTGCTATGTTTGTCTTTGTCTTCCCAAGGTTTGTCGGTCGTGTCCGCAAACAGCCAACCTGTCCAGTTGCAATAAACATCTGGATACTCAGCAGCTTCCTTAACTTTGGCAGTAACGAATGCGTGCCTGGGGCGGAAAGGAAAGATCATGTGTCCCTCCTGCTGACGTTGATGGGCTTCAGCTTTAGCAAAAAAACGCACCGTTTTGTCAGTGTGGCAGTATACGTTGATAAAGGTAAATAACTCTTCAGATTTTTTATACGCATCAAACCAAAAGTGGAAATGTTCGTCAGAATCATACAGCCACCCATCCCAGTCGCAATACACGCCCCATTTATCTTTCCCTCTATCTTCAAAATCCACCCCATCATAAAACGGTGGGTCTTTGCCCTTGAACCTTGCGTGCATGCCCTCGTCTTCGTGGGAGCGCATCCACGATACCGCCGCCAGTATGTTCTTGCTATTACAATAAACGTTAGGCAGCACCCAATGCTCCTTCTCTTTGGTGTCAAAGAACCAAGGCACTGTGCCAGTATCCCAAGTATAGTATAGCCAACCTTTATCTTTCAGACTCTTACCTCTCAGAGGGAAGTCAAATGGCTGTATAATAGGGGCTATCCCTTGATCACATTCGATATAACTATTTGACCTATCGCTAAGCTTTTGAGGAAGATCTATTGTCTCCTTAACCTTCTTTGGGTTGTAGTCATAGGTTCTTCCCCCCACAGACTTATTTTGGTGATACCACCTTATCGCCTCAATCTCTATGCCGCCAGGCTCTGTGGGGTTCTCTATTCGCTGCGGTGCTTTGTATTTGAGGCGTAGGAGCTCCTCATAACTCTTATCAGCATACTTGGAATCATCGCTGTTGCTGACGATAAAGCCAGCCAATAGCAAGGTTGTGATTAGTTTTGACATGAGCCAACCTTTGCTCGCATAAATGTATCGCTGTTTTTTATGTCTGCTAACTCATACGCCACCCTATTTAATCTTCTTCTCTCACCTTTGAAGATAGGCTTACTGCCATCTGCTGTTACTAAGGATAGCTCTACCACCTTTATGATGATGTTCTGTGCATTGAGTTGTTTATCAATATGTAGACGCGTCAAGCTTTGGCAATAGCAATTGCCTGGCTTGCCTATCTTGATACAACCCTCTAATAGTTTCCATTCGCCGTTAGCGGGGACAATAGACTCTACGCCGCCGAGATCAACATCCACACGACAGTCCTGACAGTTGGTCTCTACTCTAATCTTTAGCTTGCCTTCCTCAAAGCATCTATGCTCTAAACAGGCACTGCTCACCCCATCCAAAATATATTTTATCTTGCGCAAGTTCAGCAGATGATCAAACCGCGCCTTGACCTGATCTTCCAACTCAATAAGCGCATCTAAATCATCCTCATCGGCTAACGCCACACTCGCGCCCAGCCCTAATAACACCATTTCAAATTATAGTAAAACCCATAATTATCTTTACATTAGCGAGGTTAGGAAACCTTGCCAGCGGCAGGGGCTCTTGCTGGCGAGGTTTCCTAACCTCGCCAAAGGACCGATTTATTTTCTTAAACTTCATGTAAGCGCGCTTTTATTCTGTAAGGTGTAAGATTTATTGTCTGAACCAGGATGGATAAGATTATGAGATTTTCAGGATTATTGTTATCTTGTGCGGAAACATAAAATCTTGAAAATCTCATTTCGGACAACATATACCGCAACCAATTTTGATTGACATTCAATTTCAGACATGGTACTATTTTCTTGCAAAGGTCCAAAGCGGAACATATAGGAACACAACAGCGGAACATATAGGAACACAACATTCTTGAGGACTGACCAGATGGCATTTACCGATTTCAATTCAATCGCGCAAGTGCAAGAAGCCTTCAAAATCAAATATACCGAATCCGAATATATTCAATACGCGGATATTGAACCTTCCCAAGCATTTTTGGAAGAATTTGAATTCAGCCAGCGTCACATCAACGTGTTTTCATCAGAAGCATCCCGTTGCGAAAATGTGATTTACCCAGTTCTTAGGGACGTATACAAGAACTATGTGGAGTGGTTTGCATTGTGGAGTCATGAATTGATTTCTTACGATGAGGATCTCAGCGGCACGCCGGACTATCTGATCTCAACAAAATCAGAGTTAGGAAAAACGGTACCAGGGACTCCGATCATTATTGTTGTAGAAGCAAAACGAAACGACTTTATAAAGGGATGGGGACAGTGTTTAGCTGAATTGGTTGCTGTTCAAAAAATCAACGATGATGATAAAAGAACAGTTTACGGAATTGTAACAGATGGCGAATTTTGGCAATTCGGGAAATTAGATGGAAATCAGTTTACGCGTAACGAAACTGCCCTTACAATCAGCGATTTAAAAAAGGTGTTCGGTGCGATCGGGTATCTGATGGATGCCAGTTTACCGAAGTGAAGTAATTGCAAGTTGGGTGCACGCGAAACTGAACATTGTAATAAGCGGTTTCTGTGTCTCGTTTTCTCGTCTGAACCAGCATGGACAAGGTTATACCATTTCCGATAATATATATCTCTTATGTAGCACAAACTGTCTGAAGTTTAAATAAGTATTTCGGTCCGGGGGCGAGGTTAGGAAACCTCGCCAGCAGCAGGTGTACATCTCTGCTGGCGAGGTTTCCTAACCTCGCCAATGTCCAAGCAATTGTGGATTTTACTATAAAGGGTTTCTGTGTCTCGTTTTCTTGTCTGAACCAGAATGGACAAGGTTATGGGATTTATAGGATTATTGTTTTCTTATGCAGAAACACAAAATCTTGAAAGGAGATAGTTTTGGCAACAACTCAACCGAATGTTCTGTGGATATACGGTGAAGACCTTTCACCCGATTTGGGATGTTACGACACCCCTGCTGTGCAGACACCGAATATTGATCGTCTTGCGGAAGAAAGCACACGTTTTACAAACGCTTTTGCGACTTGTCCTGTTTGTTCTCCAAGTCGTTCAGCATTAATTACGGGTACATATCAAACCCATTTTGATGCGCACAACCATCGCAGTAATCGTGAAAAACCGCTGCGGGATGATATGAAACTTATCACCGATTGTTTCCGTGAGGCTGGATATTTCACATGCAATAGTCCTGGACCGCCCTATAACCGGCGCGGTAAAACAGATTTTAACTTTCAACGTGAGCAACCTTTTGACGGCATAGATTGGTCTGAACGAGCAGAGGGGCAACCTTTTTATGCGCAAATTAACATCCCTGATACACATCGCGTATTTAAACCGGATCCAGAACGTCCAATTAATCCTAATGATGTTCAATTACCGCCTTACTATCCCAACCATCCGCTTACTCGCAAGGATTGGGCACTCTATCTTGAAAGCATTCAGATTTTGGATCGGAAGGTGGGGGAAATACTTGAACGTCTGGACGCTGAGGGGTTATCTGAAAATACAATCGTCTTTTTCATAAGTGATCATGGGCGTGCCCATATTCGGTGCAAGCAATTTCTCTACGATGGCGGTATCCACATTCCACTGATTGTCCGATGGCCAGGGAATATAGAAGCAGAGGTTGTGAGCGATGAACTTGTCAGCGGTGTCGATTTGACACCAACAACGCTTTCTCTCGTTGGACTTGATATTCCGAACTATGTGCAAGGGCAAATCTTCCTCGGACCGGATGCAGAATCGCGCGATGCTGTCTTTGCAGCACGGGACAGATGTGATGGAACGGATGATCGTATTCGCTGTATCCGCACGAGTCGTTATAAGCTTATTCGAAACTATCATCCTGAACTACCTTATATGCAATTTAACGGCTATAAGAAACTGCAATACCCGCTCTGGACATTGATCCGTATCTTAGCCGAAAAAGATGAGTTGTCTGAAGCGCAACAGCATTTCCTACAACAGACACGTCCCGCCGCAGAGTTATATGATTTACAAACAGATCCACACGAAGTTAATAACCTTGCAGACGATAAAAGGTATGACGCAGTGCGGAATGATCTGAATAGAAAATTGGATGCGTGGATAGAAGCAACAGGCGACATGGGTGAAACCCCTGAATCCGATGAAATTACCACTTATTGGGATGAAAACATGATGGAAAGTTTCAGAAAAAGTATGAAGGGACGCGGTCTCTCACCTGAGATAAGTGATGCTGATTACCTTGCATGGTGGGAACGCAAACTGCTATAATAACTCACGTTGCTACAAAATAGCACAATCTGTCCGAAGATAAAAAAATAGAGCGGTTTTACTCCCACCGTTATTGATGAAATCAAGGACGCTTTTACGTAAATCTGTTGAATATGCCATAATCACAAATGCTAACATAAATATCAGAAAATGTAAACTTATTTTTCGACTTTACTATAATACCCGTAAGATTTGGCATGTTTTGGATTTATCATGTTACATAACACCCCGATGCCCTTTGCTGGCAGCACTTCCTTAAGATGTTTTATGCCTGTCAATACGTCAAACCGCTTGGTTTTCGTGATGTCAAACACATAAACAACAGTATCAACGATAGTTGCCAAAATAACTGGGTCCGCTACTGCGCGGACAGGTGGGGAATCAATAACAATCATATCATATTCAGATTTTGCAAGTTCCAGCCATTGCGTCATCATATCTGAATTCAAGAGCTCAATCGGATTTGGCGGTACAGTTCCCCCCGGTATAAGGTGTAAATTAGGAATTCCGGTCTGCCTAACTGTTGATTGGAAAACATCATAAATGTTTTCGGCGTTTATACTAATAAGAGCTTCACTCAATCCCGGTTTACGTGGGTCACTGTGCGTAACCACCGAAGGCTCGTTGGATGTCCCTTCTTCATCTTGGGACATAATCTGAAGGAGTTGTTCTGTCGGAAATGCTGTATGTTGCGATGGTCTACGCATATCCGCATCTATTAAAAGCACCTTGTTCCCTTTTTGTGCAAGCGCAACAGCGAGATTAGAAGATACGGTACTCTTCCCTTCTCCACGGATAGAACTCGTGACAAGAACAGTTTTTAGGGCACCACTAAGGTTAAGGAATGGTAATTTTGCAACAAGTACCCTAAAGGCTTCCGCAGTCCTTGAATTAGGTGCGTCATTAACTATAAGTGGGATTCGATAAGCATCACGCTTCTTAATGGACGGAATTACACCGAGAAAATTGGGAGGTTCTGGCAGCGAATCTAATTGACGGACAGAGTCCTCTAATCGCAAATAGGTGTCTTTGAAATAATTTTTAGCGACAGCAAACGTAAACCCAAGGAGTGCCCCAACCATAGCACCTAAAACAAGATTTAACTTCTTTCTCGGTTTTATAGGTTCTTCTGGGAGACGCGCTTGATCTAATACTTCAATACTTTCTGTGCGAGCTTCATCAATAATTTGGGACTCTCGAATTTTTGCTTCTAAGGCAATTACTTGCGTATTATAAATTTCAATATCGCGCTTGAGGCGAAACATTTCAAGTTGTTTTTCTGACCATCCACCGAGCTCCTTTACACGCTCATCAATTTGCTCAGAAATCTTCGCTTTTTGTTTCTCAAGACTGATAATGGATGCCTGAGTCTCATTAACCTTTTGCGCGAGAAGTTGATGCAGAGGATTATACGAAGACGTTGTACTTTTAATGTCTTTCTCCTCATCTCCAAGACGATCTTTTGTCTCCTTAATCTTTTCATCTATAGAAGTTATTTCTGGATGTTTTACGTCTCCATATTTTCCGATAAGTGCTTTGCGTTCAATTTCGAATTCGTTTAAGTTGTCTTGTAGTTTCAAGTGTGAGGGATTCCTTGATATCGTTTCTGAGTCGAGCTCTTCTGGAACGTTTTCAAGTTCGTCTTCATAAGCTTTAAGTTTCAATTCAGCCCCGATCAATTGACTCGTCAATTCGTTTTCACTCAATTGAAGAGCTAAAACCAACTGTGCTTGTGTACTTCCCTCTACATTTAGAACGATTTGAGGGTTCGCTTTTTGAAAATTGAAGAGTTCTGTTTCTCTCTTTTGTAGTTCCTGTTTTGCTTCACTTAGCATTGATTGTGGTAGCGGTTTTTCCCACCACCGCATATTTTCTGCTTTTTCAGTTTCAATGATGTTGACGAGTACAGCAGCGATTCTGTTACACAAAAGCTGCGCGTTCTCTGGTTTTTGCTGCTTCACTGTGAGGGTAATCACATTGCCATCTGGGGACTCTTCAACCTTTAACTGTTCATCAATAAGCGTTTTGACGAAATAGTCTCTCCACTCAGAATCAGTGAGTTCCCCTTGTTCAGTCACACTCGGATCTAATTCAATATTCAGAAGACCTGCCAGCCACTTCACTGTGTCACCTCGGTGAATAGGTTGCGGTTTCAACAGTTCTTCATCTATAAGTTGGGTGACTGTTGGGGCAATCACTAAGTCGCGAGACTGTATCAGCGTCGCGTAAGTTCCTAACGATGTATCTTTAAGAAATCCAGATAACGGGAATTGCGAAAGTAATGAAGTAGCCGGCTGGCCGTCAAGGATACGAAGTGTCGTTTCGGATTGATAAACTGGCGGTGTAAAATCGGTTACGAGAAATGCCCCCAAAACACAAATTAAAAAGATAGCAAGAACACTCCACTTATTTCGAAAAAGAATCCAAAAATAGTCTAATAATCGAATTTCTGTAATTTGTTCAAGTTGTCGATCTGTTGTTTCTGGCATATTAACCTCATCCTCGTTTTCCATGAATACACCCTACGCAAATAAAAAAGGAATAGAGAACATATTTTCTTTCTTATCTTTCTTCTATCTGTACCTGAACCAAACATTTACGATTAAGCTTGTCAGCGAAGCAGCGAAGCTCAAAACTCGCCAATCAATCCGTGTCCGCTCTAATATCCGCAGTTGATCGTTCGGGTACAGATAAACTTCTGACTGAACTAAATTAAAGTCAAGTTCTTCTTGTGTTCCATTCGCCCGTGTAAGGATACATTTTTTGGGATTCGCTTTTTCCTCGTTTAATCCGCCCGCCATTGCGACTGCATCTCTTAACAACGTTGGTTCGGTAATTACATATTGACTTGGCTTATCAACTGCCCCGACAACGCTTATTTTGGCTTCAGCAAGTGGGACAAATAGAATATCTCCTGGTTTTAACATATCACTAACGTTTTCAGAAGTAAGATCGACGAGTGTATTTCCCGTGTCGGAGATAATCTCTGATTTTTTTAAATCTGCAAAGTTTGTTTTGGAACCTCCTGCAAGTTTCAGTGCATGGTCAGCAGAAATTTGGTCATTGGTAATGGGGTAATAGCCAGGAGTGGTCACTGCTCCTATTACACGGATCCGTCGTTGCGCATAGATTGATGGGATAATGACAATATCATAATTTTTTAACGGAATGTCAATACCCTCTGATTTGATATGTTCATTCAAATTAATTGTTTTGAATGTCTTGCCATCGCGCAATATGGCAATTTTGGTCAGATCCGCCAGTTCATAGTTGATTCCTGCTGCTGCCAAAGCATGCATCAAATACACTTGTCCTGTTTCAAAAACATGCATGTTTCCTCTTGGTCTCTGCTCAACTGCTCCGAATACTAAAATGTTACGCCTCGGTTGCATCAGCGTAACAAAAACACGGGCACTTGGGAGTTTCTCTGTGAAGATCTTTTGCATTTGTGCCTGAAGCTCAGGAACTGTTGAACCTGTTACTTTGACGAGTCCAATAAGCGGATAGGAGATATAGCCATCTGGCTGAACCGGAATAGGAGCACGGTCTTTAGTATATTCAGGATAACCTTCAACAGTAACAACGATACTGTCGCCAACTTGCAATTTATATGTGGATGTTTCTGGAAACTGTGGACTTTTGGTTACAATGTTTTCATCAGAGGAATCTTCAGCAAAAACTGATGGAGAGAAACTTAGTAATCCTAAAATTATCTGGAAAAGAATTAGAAAACGTAAGCGTAAAAACGTGTTCATAAATTTTACATAACCTTTTTGTTTACTTTCTTGTAATGTCCCTTGAGGTAAACTTATATTGACATTTTGGGAACTTGTATTAATTCTTAAATCCCTTGTGCAAACTTCCAGCTAAAGTGCGGTTTTATCAGTATAAACGTTCCATATTTTCAAGTTATTTCCTAAAGTATTTTAGCAAGAATATGGCAAAAATACAAGTAAAAATAGGAAAACTACTACAACATTTAACCTTGATAACATGTCAATTCATCAAAAATTGGAGGGTTTTTACTCTTTTCATTTCTGTTTGTTGTAATCAATTTTGTTTTTCTTCAAGAAATTTGGAAAAGCTACACTTACTTGGGTGAGAATGTTTGTTGCTTTAACCTATTGAGTTATGCTAATATGATCGTGTGAACTTAAAAAATGTTTTTACGCAACTTCAAGATAAAAGGGTGATGGTAATCGGAGACATCATCGTAGATGAATATGTCTGGGGTGATGTGAACAGAATTTCGCCTGAAGCACCTGTTCCCGTGTTCGAGATGACCGAAGAAAGAACCAGCTGTGGTGGGGCAGCAAATGTCGCACAAAATATTGTCAGTTTAGGCGGCAAAGCTCAATTAATCGGTGTCATTGGGAAAGATAGAGATGGCGAAAAACTGATCCAGATGCTAAATCCTACAGGGGTTGGCACTACGGACATCTGTATGGATGTTCAACGTCCTACAACCAAGAAAACTCGTGTAATTGTCCGCTCCGATACCGCAGGTTCTTCACCTCAAAGTGTGCAAATCGCAGAAAACTTGTCTCTGCAACAAGGGCACCATCTACTTCGGATTGACAGAGAATCCAAGCAAGAAATCACTGCGATGTTAAGGGAACGTCTATTGAGTGCTGCTATTTCTCAAATCGCAGAGAGCGATGCAATTATTTTTTCTGATTACGATAAAGGAGTTGTTAGTACTGAGCTTATCAAAGCAGTAGTAACCCATGCCAAGCATTACGGTATACCGATAGTTGTTGATCCGAAGCGCAATAATTTTTGGAAATATAAAGGTGTAACTGCTTTAACACCGAACCACAAGGAAGCAGGGATGGCTGTACAGGAAGAAATTACCGATGTTTCTCACCTAATTACTGTGGGTGAAAAGATATTAGATCGGTTATCACTGAAAACATTATTGATCACCCGTGAAGAGGAAGGGATGTCTCTTTTTCAGAGGAATTCCGATGACACTTTACAGGTAGAGCACCTACCATCCAATTCAGGAAAAGTCACGGATGTAACAGGGGCGGGTGATACGGTGGTTGCCGTTTTCGCGCTTGCACTTGCGGCACAAGCTGACTACCGCACTGCTGCTCAACTATCAAGCCTTGCTGGTGGGATTGTAGTTGACAAAATGGGATGCGCAACTGTCATACCAGAAGAACTACATCAGGCTATTGATGCCTTGCCTGAAATCTAATCTACAGTGCCAATTTTGCTATCAAAATCTAATCGGATATGCGTATCGGAGACATAGCATGAAAACCGTTTTTCTCGACCGTGATGGTGTTATCAACAGAAATCCACCAGACAATGGCTATGTCTGTAACTGGGCAGATTTTACCTTTATCCCCAACGCCTTAGAGGCGATTCGAGATCTAACGCAAAATGGTTATTATATTTTTTTGGCAACCAATCAAGCAGGAATTGGCAGAGAAATTTTCACTGAGCAACAACTAACAGAAATTCATCGTCAAATGCTTGCTGAAATTGAGGCGGCAGATGGACATATTCATAAAATCTACTACTGTCCACACCATCCAGATGCAGGATGCGAATGCCGAAAACCTAAACCGGGGATGTTACTACGAGCAGCGCACGAACATAATATTAATGTGTCAAATACATTTTTCATCGGGGATTCAATCACAGATATTCAAGCAGCTCACAGCGCAAGGGCATTACCAATACTCGTTTTAACAGGACACGGACGTGATTCTTATAAACGTTATATCAATTCCGACTGGACTGCCAAAACTGGTAAACCGAACAAAATTTTTACAAACCTTTATACCGCTTCACGTTGGCTAATTCAAAGTTGAATTGCCTGAAAACAGATCGCCAAAAGCGTTAAAATTCAATTTGACTATGCTATTCAAAAAAATAGAAACTTGCACTGCCCATGCTGGGGTTATCGGACTCGGATATGTCGGTTTATCCCTTATGGTTGCTATTGCCGATGCAGGCTTCAGAGTCACTGGGATTGATATCAACCCACAAAAAATAGAACAATTGAAACGCGGCACCTCTGACGTTCCTGATGTGCCTGATGCTGTTCTCAGTTCCCTTATTGCCACAGGGCGAATTCAGCTGACAACAGATTATAATGTTCTGAGTGAATTGGATACTGTCAACATTTGTGTACCAACGCCTTTGAACAAAAATAGAACGCCAGATATGCAATTCATCACCACTGCAGTCGACCAAATTGCCCAACATTTGCATCGCGAACAACTGATAATTCTTGAAAGCACGACATATCCGGGGACGACTGAAGAAATCGTGCTTCCAATGCTTCAACCCAACCTCAAGAAGAAAATGATTGAAGCCGACTGCAGCACTAACCCTCCGAGTTTAAGTTCCGATTCTGCCGAACCACTACAAGTAGGGCGAGATTTCTATCTCGCTTTTTCACCTGAACGAATTGAGCCTGGGAATACTACCTATTTTATGACGAATACACCGAAAATTGTTGGTGGTGTTACGCCAAAATGCACTCAAGTTGCCAAAACGTTTTACGAACAGTTTATCAATAAGACATATACTGTCACCTCACCGCGAATAGCAGAAATGGCAAAGTTGCTTGAAAATACATTTCGGAGTGTAAATATAGGGTTAATCAATGAAATTGCACTTATCTGTGATCGGATGGATTTAGATGTATGGGAAATAATTGAGGCTGCTGCAACCAAACCCTTCGGATTCATGCCTTTCTATCCGGGCCCTGGTCTTGGGGGACATTGCATACCGATTGATCCGCACTATCTCTCTTGGCAAGCACGTAACTACAATTATCACGCTCGGTTCATAGAACTTGCGAGTGAAATTAACAGCAGTATGCCGAAATATGTTCTTGACAAAGTCATTCATGCGCTAAATCTACAGCGAAAACCTCTCAACGGCTCAAATATCTTAATCTTAGGTGTGGCATATAAAAAAGACATCGGAGACACTCGTGAATCCCCTGCGTTTGAAGTAATTAGATTAATACTTGACAAAGGTGCACAGATTTTATATCATGACCCACACGTTTCACAAATTGTTCTTGAGAAAGGAAAAACCTATTATTCACAAACGCTAACACCTGCTGTGGTAAAAAGTGTTGATTGCGTTGTCATTCTTACTGACCATAGCACTGTAGACTATGACTTAATCGTTAGACATGCTCCTGTCGTTGTTGATACACGTAACGCAACACGTGCCGTTCAGAATGGATCCAGGAAAATAATCAAAATCTAAAGTATTACATTGCATCGACTAAAAAACAAATCCGTTTATTCTATGAGTTTATGATATTGTAATAGGAGGTATTGCAATTACCCCTTACATCAAAAAATATAAAAAGTTTTCTAAAATACAGTTCACAAGCAAAACTAATAGCGCATCTATTCTCTCTATGTGAACTAAATATCCTCGGAGGACTCTCATGACAAAACCGAATCTAAAATTAAAGATACATCATGACCAACTTACCTGGTTTCTTGCGATACTATTAAATGAGAGAGAAATTTTCCAACTACTAATAAAAACTAACCTTGCTGTCGATTCAGACAAGTTGCATTCTACTTCAAAACAGGAGTTATTGAACCAGTTAACCAGCGCATTTTTCAGGCAATCTCATATTGACGAAATCGTTGTCAAACACCTCTCACAAAAAACGGAGGCTGCTATCTCAAGAGTAGGATATATGGTAGTTGATGAAATCCAGACTTTTTTCAAATCTCCTGGACCTTTAATTGAATCGGGGGAATTTGGTGAAGTGGTCTGGGCACTTTTAGCGGATTCTCGGGAAGATGTGCACTCACATGGAATCGATTTATTGGCAGCAGCATATCAAAATCACATAGAACATCATGAGGTAGAGACACAGCAGTTGCCAGCTTATCTGGAAACGCCACAAGTGCCTTCCCCAGAAATTCAGACAAAATATACCCGTGAGTTAGAAAAAGCGCAGAAGCAGATTGATAGACAGACAAATGAAATTGAACATCTTAAAAGTGCTTTAGCGAACTTACAAGTTGAACACACAGCGATTGAGAAAAAAAATAAACAGATGAAACAGCAGTGTCAATTACTGCTTGAAGAAAATGAGGCATTAAAAATAAAAGAAGATTTATTTCAGGAGAATAAAAATCAGATTGTTTCTTTACAACAGGAAAATGATAACCTTCAAGAAAAAGCGACACAGTACGCGGAGACCAACGCCTCGCTTATGAAATTAGATGCTGAACACCAACAGCTTCTGACGAAATATAAGGATATCACAGCACAGCTCAATGAACTTACACAAATCAGAGCAACCAAGGAAACTTTCCTGGCTGAACTAAAATTAGTTGAAGAAACCATTTATAAGGAATCTCAAGCTTTAGAACTACTAAAAACCGATCTACAAAACCATTTTGGTGCTATTGAAAAATCGCATGAAGCTTCACGAAACGCGCTTAATCAAATTCGGCAGACAGCGGGCTATTTAGACAAACCTGCCTTGGAACCTACAAATCAAACGGAGCGGACAGGAGCGCAAGAACGTGTCGGTGTATTCGTTGATGTGCAAAACATGTTTTACGCAGCGAAAGATCAGTTTGAAGGTCGAGTGGATTACATCAAACTTCTGGACTTGATCGTTGGGCCACGACAACTCCTGGCCGCCTACGCCTATATTGTTCAGATCCCTGAAATCAAGCAATTTAATTTCATTTCTTTATTAGAACATAACGGCTACACAATTCGTAGTAAAGACTTGCGCCTGCGCGGAGACGGTTCCGCAAAAGGCGATTGGGATGTCGGTATCGCAGTAGATGTGGTTTCTATGCTCGGCACGTTAGATGTTGTGATTTTAGCCAGCGGCGATGGGGACTTTTGCCCGCTCGCGGAACTCATTAAACAACAACATAAGCGGATAGAGGTAGTCGCATTTGAGCACAACACGTCCATGGATTTACAAGCAGTGGCAGACCAATTTTTCCCGATAGGTGAAGAATTATTGATGTAATTGCAGGTTTTCGGAGAAAAGTTGCGTCTTATAGTCCAATCCGAAAATATGTGGACAATCTCAATGAACAACAATCTTGACACGCTCTCGCTGGTGAGGTTTCCTAACCGCCGCGCTGGCAAGGTTTCCTAACCTTGCCAATGTCCAGGTAATTGTGGTTTTACTATAAAATTATGCTCTTTTCTAATTGTCCCTCAATGTTTGATTGTTCACAGTTACGTTTTTCTTCATGTAAACCTATCCGCCACGGCTTATTACTCTTTCTCCTTTTCATTATTTCGCTCTCTATTGCCCAACCAGAATGGTTGTCAGCGGAAAATGTGCCCGTGTGTACAGCTAAAGCTGATCAACATTTCCCGGTGTTAACAACGGATGGGAAGGATGGTGTCATTGTTGCTTGGCGTGATGCGCGCAACGGCAACTATGATATCTATGCGCAAAGTATTAGCAGCAAAGGTGATATGGTCTGGACACCCGACGGTATCGCTGTCTGTGATCACGAAGCACCTCAAAGTAGCCCTGCTATTGTTTCTGACTTGAAAGGTGGCGCGATTATCGTTTGGGGAGATACACGAAACGGTACACAAGATAGTTATGCACAACGGATTGATGCTGATGGAAAAAAAATGTGGAATCCCGATGGTGTTGAAGTTTGTACGGATGCCGCTTTGCAAGATGATTTTACCGTTATGCCAGATGGAAACGGTGGTTTGATCGTTGTGTGGGAGGACTGGCGAACTGGTAATCAAGACATCTACGCCCAAAAAATTTCAGCTGAAGGAAAAGCAATTTGGAAAAAGAATGGGATTCCTGTGTATAGTGGTGAAGGAGACCAGTATGATCCTGCCATAATCAGCGATGGCGTGGGCGGATTCATCGTTGTGTGGTGGGATATCAGCACACCAGACTGGAACATCTTCGCGCAACGGATTGATAGCAAAGGAAATAAGGTGTGGGATTCACCTGTTCCTGTTTGCACTGCACAAGGCAATCAAGGCGCACCAACTATCGTTACCGATGGAAATGGCGGCGCATTCTGTGTGTGGTCGGACTATAGAAACGACCCGAATTTTTTTACAAAAGCTCAGCTCTATGCACAGCACATAGCCTCAGATGGCACAACCTTATGGCAAAAAGATGGTATACCAATTTGTGAATTGCTCATCAATCAACAGCAAGCAAATTGTATCAGTGATGGTGAGGGTGGATTCATCGTTGTGTGGTGGGATGATCGGGATGTTTTTGCTGACATCTACGCCCAGCGCGTCAATGTCAAAGGTAAAGTTTTATGGAATAAGGAAGGTGTACCCGTCTGTACAGAAGGTGGCGTTCAACAAATTCCCATACTTGTTTCTGATGGTGCAGGCGGCGCAATAGCCTATTGGCTCGACTATCGAGAGGATTTTGGGAATATAACGGAAGATGCTATCTATGCACAACGGATTGGGGCAAATGGGGTGCCGCTTTGGAAAGAGAATGGCGTACCGGTCTGTACTGCAAATAAAGAACAGATTACACCGAAAGCAGTTTCTGCAGGGGTTGGTAGCGCAATTGTGGTCTGGAGTGATGCCCGCGGCGATGATTACGACATCTATAGCCACCGTGTCCACTAATACAAACGTTGAATGTTTGTCGAACGGATTTGACAACTCCTGCCTTGCATGGTATTATAACTATAGTTTGGACAGTTTCTATCCGTTTCACGTTGCGTTTTCAACAGAAAGTCTATTTTTGGACGAGTTTCGAATATGAATGGAAACCCAAGAAAATGCGGCACGCCAGCGGAGTGCTATGTGCGGAACACGGACCGCTCCGAATGAAGATTAAAAAATAAATTGGGTAATTTGGCGAGGTTCGGAAACCTCGCCAGCAGCAGGGTACGCGTGTTTCATGCGGACAGAAAATTACCGAATTAATAAATTAATCTTCATCTGGAACAAAGAGGGTTTCCGTTTTGATTTAATAACATAAGAGATAAACTAATTTCTGATATCAACCCACGTCTGAAAAATTGTCCAAACTATAGTCACGTCAAAAAATAAGTGTAAAAAATCTTTGAAGGAGGCAATCAGATGCCACATCCCAATGATCCGCCGCCTGCGGTTGAAGCCGATACATTCGATCGTTTTCAAGCTCCCGTGTTGTTGGTAACTTATGAAGGTAACAAAAAAGTGAATATCACCGGCATAGAGAAGTTCGATCTGTTGACATCTGCAGGGACGATCCCGAAAATCAATATCGTTTTCAGTCTGCTGGCAGATGCGGCTGACAAGTTAGGTGCTGCTTTGTATATGAACAGGGAAATAGAAGAGCTAGAGCTGCGCACACATAGGGATCCGAAGAAACGTAAGAAAGTGAGAGGTGTCCGCCCGATGCGCAAAATTGCGGGTAAGAAGGTCAAAGTGACGATGCGAAATGGACACGTGCTTTACGGTACCCCGATGGAATATAACCAATTCAACTTCACAATGCAGGTGAGAGAGCAGTTGGTGTTGGTGTATCGACACGCGGTGTATGCAGTAGAAATTGTGGAAGAATCTTAGCAGGAAGCGTGTTGCCGCCTGACTCACGTTATTATAACCTAAGTTGTCACCTTGTCCCACAATCTGTCCGAAGTTTAAATAAATATTTCGGTCCGGGGCGAGGTTAGGAAACCTCGCCAGCAGCAGGTGTACAGCTCTGCTGGTGAGGCGGGGAATCATGGCGAATACCACACGGGGAATGCCGGACGCGCATTCATACCGTTGATTTGGCGTATTCGCCCAATGGCATTGGTCCCGTTGATTTCTTCCGAACCTCGCCACTGTCCAGGTAATTGTGAATTTCACTATAAACGGTAAAAATTTCTTGGAAGGATAACTCCGATGTCAAATCTTTTTGAGGCCCTACAAGAGCGGGGTTTCGTTCAACAGTGTACGAATGCAGAGCAGCTTTCCCGTTTACTCTCTGAAAATCAAATAACATATTATGTTGGTTTCGATCCAACAGCGGACAGTCTCCATGCTGGTAGTCTTGTGCCAATTATGGCGATGGCACATCTGCAACGCGGCGGACATAAACCGATCGCAATCATCGGCGGCGGCACAACAATGATCGGCGATCCGACTGATAAAACAGAGATGCGTTCAATGATCTCTGCACAACAGATAGAAAAAAATGGAGCAAGTATTTTACAACAACTACAGCGTTACCTTGATTTAGGTGACACGGCAGGATTTTTTCTGAATAATGCTGAGTGGCTGCTTTCTCTAAATTATATTGAATTTCTACGCGATATCGGGAAGCATTTTCGTGTCAATGAGATGATCAAAGTTGAAGGGTATCGGCAACGACTTGAACGCGAAATGGGGCTTTCATTCCTTGAGTTTAATTACCAATTGCTGCAAGCGTACGATTATTTGTGTCTTTTCCAAAAATACGATTGCGTTCTCCAACTCGGTGGCGATGACCAGTGGGGTAATATCCTTGCTGGAGTCGAGCTGGTGCGTAGGATTGAGGGGAAACGTGTCCACGGCCTGACCTTTCCACTGCTCACAACAGCCGGTGGCGCAAAAATGGGAAAAACCGCTGACGGTGCAGTTTGGCTTGATTCAGATAAGACATCGCCCTACCAATTCTACCAATATTGGATTAACATTGATGACCGAGATGTTGAGCGGTTCTTAGCATTTTTTACCTTCTTACCGATGGATGAGGTGAAACAGCTTGGCAGCTTGGAACATGATGAAATCCGCGAAGCAAAAACCGTGCTTGCATACCAAGCGACTAAACTGGCACACGGAAAGATTGAGGCAGACAAAGCACAGGAAACATCGCGCGCCGCATTTGGCGGCGGCGGACTTGATCTTGATGCAATGCCGACTACTACAATCTCTACAGAACGACTTGATTCAGGCATTCCGATAATGGAGTTGTTTCATGAAGTTGGGTTGACTACTTCAAAAAGTGAAGCGCGCCGACTAATTCAACAGGGAGGTGCTTATGTCAATGAGAAGCAGTATAAGGCTATAGATGTTATCATTGATGCGGATTTGTTAGAAGAAAATGCTTTGCTTCTGCGTGCAGGTAAAAAACGTTATCATCGTGTTGTGCTTGAAGAAGCGTAGGATAAATAGACACTTTCAGTCGACTGCTGGCGAGGTGGGGAATGCCAACAGGCATTCATACCGTTGATTTCTTCCTAACCTCGCGGGTGCAGAATATCCAATTCAGCCGACTGCTGGCGAGGCGGGGAATGCCAACAGGCATTCATACCGTTGATTTCTTCCGAACCTCGCTAACTTTGTTGATTATTTTAGGGGAGGGAGCAGACATCATGTTACGGCGTTTCAGAGAACATATCAGAAGAGAAAAAGAAATGATAGCGGAGGCAAGAGCGGAAGTTTACAGAGAAGTTGCAGCGTGGGATCGCAGGCGAAGAGAGGCTGAAGCGCGGGGTGTGGAATTCAACGAACCACCACCGACCCAAGAAAGCAATCAATCAAAAATATAGACACTTTCAGCCGGCTGCTGGCGAGGCGGGGAATGCCTAAAGACGAATGCGCGTATGGCATTCGCCATGATTCATACCGTTGATTTCTTCCTAACCTCGCGGGTGCAGAATATCCAATTAATTCTAAAATCTACTATGATCGCAATTTATTGTATAAGTCCTGTTAATCTTTCTTGAAATTCAGTCCAAAACATGTTATTTTATAAACAGAGGCAAAGCGAGGATGAAAAATCTTGAAAAGGAAGACGCTATAGAGGACAAAAACAAACGATCATCAATATTTACCGTCAAAGATGCTGAAAATACTATTTTGTGGTTCAGTTTCTATGTAGTAATGCTTATCGTTTGTGTCATTTTGCACCAGCGTTTTATTCAAAACTACAAAGTAATTGATTCTCTTTACTTTGTAGTTGATAACATCTCAAAAATAATAGCAGCATCAACTTTGCTGATTATTTTAGGGGAGGGAGCAGACATCATGTTACGGCGTTTCAGAGAACATATCAGAAGAGAAAAAGAAATGATAGCGGAGGCAAGAGCCGAGGCAAAAGCGGAAGTTTACAGAGAAGTTGCAGCGTGGGATCGCAGGCGAAAAGAGGCTGAAGCGCGGGGTGTGGAATTCAATGAACCACCACCGACACAAGAAAGCGATCAATGAAAAATAGTGTTATGTGTTTGGATTGTTTAAACTGTTTTGTCACAAAAAATACAATTAAAATTTGACTTTACCTTATAAAGTGTGTTATCATATTAAAAAGTAGTCTTAATATTTTTTAAACGTTTTGTTCGGAATAACGTTTTATAAGGCAAGAAAGCAGCGAAAGGTTTACAACCAAAGAAATTTAGGATCTTTTGTGATGCAGAAGTTTGAACACATGGCCACCTCTACAGTACGGATGAGTGGAACACAGTCCGCTCTCACATTTTTACGGGACTATTATTTTAGCCTTTGGGTGCTCTTTACGCTCGGGTTGTTCCCGTTTTTGTACTGCGGCGGTAGGTGGTGATAGTTTGTAAGCACTCATGAAAAAGTTTTAATCAATCTCATATATCACTACCCAGCGTCGATAACAATCCGATGTTGGGTTATTTTTTTAGAAATTATCAACATTGACTTGAAACAGAGTTATTGTCGGAGGGAATTGATAACCATGGTAATCGTTACCAAAACGGATGCAACACCCGATCAGATTGACGCAATTGTCAAACGGATTGAGAGTGTAGGGTTGAAAGCACAGATTTCAACTGGCGAACAACGCACCGTCATCGGTGTAATAGGAGATAAAACATTGCTTGGCGATATTCCGATGGAGTCCATGTCGGGCGTTGAAAGGACAATGGCGATCACTGCCCCATATAAATTGGCAAGCCGTCAGTTTCGTGATGAACCGACTGTTATCTCCACAAACGGGACGAAAATTGGGGGTCGGAAGTTAGCGGTTATGGCGGGTCCTTGTGCAGTTGAAAGTACTGAACAGATTGTAACCATAGCGAAACACGTGAAAAAAGCAGGAGCCGGTTTTATTAGAGGTGGCGCGTTTAAGCCTCGCACAGGTCCGTATAGTTTCCAAGGCTTCGGAGAAGATGCCCTGAAAATGCTCGCCGCAGCTAAAGACGAAACAGGCTTGGGTATCGTTACAGAAGTGATGACGCCCGATGAAGTTGAACTTGTCGGAGAACATACGGACATATTTCAACTCGGCACGCGGAACATGACAAACTTCTATCTGTTGCGTGAAGTGGGGCGAGCACGCAAACCTGTTATTCTGAAACGTGGTATGGCTTCGACAATTGAGGAATGGCTGCTTGCGGCGGAGTACATACTTTCTGAAGGGAATCCTGATGTCATTCTATGTGAGCGAGGTATCCGTACTTTTGAAACCCACACACGCAACACACTGGATCTCAACGCAGTTCCTGTTGTTCACCAATTAAGCCATTTGCCTGTCGTCGTTGATCCAAGCCATGGAACCGGTATCCGCAGTTTGGTGTGCGATATGACGAAAGCATCCGTTGCCGCAGGTGCAGATGGGTTGTTATTGGAAGTTCACCATGACCCAGATAATTCTATGACAGGTGATGGTGCACAGTCTCTGTTTCCCGATCAGTTTGAGACACTCATGCAAGAACTAAAACCGATTGCAATCGCTGTCGGACGTGAAATATAAGTGACAAAATGAATTCTAACTTAACTCCATTATGAAGTGATTTAACTTACAATGATGGGTGCCTTTTTGGAGGAAATAACCGTGGACGATTTTGAAACTAATCAGGAAAAGGTTTATATTTTTGATACGACACTCCGAGATGCGGAGCAAACTCCCGGAGCCGCTCTCGGCATTCAAGAAAAATTGGAGATTGCCAAACACCTCGCGAAATTAAATGTTGATGTCATTGAAGCTGGTTTTCCAATTTCGTCACCGGGTGATTTTGATGCTGTTCAACGTATAGCTAATGAGGTAGAGGGACCTGAAATTTGCGCACTTTCCCGCGTTGTTGAAAAGGATATAACGGCGGCGTGGAAAGCGATTCAGGATGCGCCCCGCGCACGTATCCATACATTTGTTGGTACATCAACTATCCACATGGAACGCATCACCCGCACAACGCCAGAGAGAACCCTTGAAATGGCGGTAGATGCGGTTGCTTATGCGAAGAGTTTGTGTGGGGATCACCCCGATGCAACCGTTGAATTTTCTCCGATGGATGCAGGCAGAACGGAATTGGCATATCTGTACGAGGTGGTTGAAGCTACAATCGCTGCAGGGGCAAATGTTGTCAATATCCCTGAAACTGTCGGATGGACAGTGCCCGCTGAATTTGGCAGTCTTATCGCAGGCATCAAGGAAAATGTCCCAAATATTGATGATGCTGTCATAAGTGTTCACTGCCATAACGATTTAGGGTTGGCAGTCGCAAACAGTCTTGTAGCAATTGAGCAAGGCGCACGACAGGTGGAGTGCACTATTAACGGACTTGGTGAACGGGCTGGGAATACCTCTCTTGAAGAGGTCGTCATGGCGATACGCACCCGACGCGATTACTTTAAAACGTATTACACCGATATTAACGCCAAAGAGATCGTTCCTATCAGCAGACGTGTAAGTCGCACGATGGGTATTCCGGTGCAACCGAATAAAGCGATTGTTGGCGAAAACGCTTTTGCACACAGTTCAGGAATCCACCAAGATGGGATTATTAAGTCGCGTGTAACCTTTGAAATCATTGACCCGAAAGAAATCGGTTGGCAAACGAGCCAAATAATTCTCAGTCCACGTTCTGGGCGGAACGCCTTGAAACATCGCCTGAGTGAACTCGGATATGAATTGGATTCAGAGCAGTTAGAGAAGGTTTATGAAAGATTCCTTCGCGTTGCAGATAAGAAAAAAGCTGTTCATGATGCTGACCTTGAGGCAATCATGAGCGACGAAATTCGTACCGTGCCAGCTACCTTTGAACTTGACTACATTCAAGTTGTCAGTGGGACGAAGATTTCACCAACAACCACCGTCGGTATCCGCACAGAGGAAGGAATAGTTGAGAATGCCTCCACAGGCGATGGTCCTGTTGACGCAGCTTTTAAGGCAATTAACCAAATTGTCAAAATCAAACTGAACTTAATTGATTATCAGATACGTTCGGTAACGGAAGGTGAAGATGCCATCGGTGAAGTTACGCTGAAGGTACAGGACAATGGACATATCATCACAGGACACGGTGCGAGTACGGATATTATTGAGGCAAGTGCCAAGGCGTATATTCATGCTGTAAATAAACTTATCCAACTCCGTTCAGAGGGATAGTGTCAATATAGTGAACTTTCAAATTATTGGGACACTTTGATAAGATAAACCTGCTTCAGAAACATAATGGACAATAGAAGTTGTCCCACAATCTGTCCGAAGATTAATTTATTAATTCGGTCCTTTTTGGTCCGCATGAAACACGCGTACCCTGCTGCTGGCAAGGTTTCCGAACCTTGCCAAGCCCCGATTTATTTTTTAAATCTTCATGCAGTTTGTGCACTCAGAGGCACAATCTAACAGATTATGCTACAAAGGTAGCAACTTAGGTTACATTAGTTTCAGATAGCTGCTACTCTCCAGAATAGAGTTTTCCGAAATAGGGGCGGAACCCAGCAGGCCCAGGATATCCATCCCAATAATTAGGATTTTCAGGAAACGCATCCTCTCCGCCACTTCGGAGCCATGCGATGAGTGCGGGGTCGGTACCGCGACGTTCTATTTCATCAACAGCAGCTGCATGCAATTTTGCAACGATATCCTGATGTTGATCCTGAACATATTCTAACTCACCGAGTTTGACAAGTTTGGAATTTTCAGGTTTAGTGGCAACTTCTAAACTCCACTCTTGGTCGAAAGCGGTGAAAAGGACGAATTTTTCCTTATTTGATGCTTGCTTCCATCTTTCAACGCTTCCACCTGATAGTGCCAGTTCTCTTTCCCCCGATTTTCCTTCGCGAGCAGGGGTTAGAAAGTCGTGTCCGACAATGCCTTCGGGATAATCTTCGCCAAGAATACTCAAAATAGTCGGGAAAAAATCCTGTGGTTGAACGATAACGTTACTACGGCCTGAATCCCCTTCTGGTAGATGGACAAATAGCGGAACATGCCCCTCCTGTTCACGCACAGGCTGCCCTTTGCCAAACGAACCGCGTTCACCGACGTTTGTGCCGTGATCTCCCGTTAAAATGACAGCAGTATTCTTGTCAAGCCCTGTGGATTCCAGCGCGTCTAAGAATTGCCCGAAGCAGTGATCCATCCATGTCAACTTTGCAGAATATTGTGCCTTGACATGTTGTCTTGCCTCATCAGAGAGGCTCGGTTTATTCCTACCGCCGAGACTGCGTGGGTCAATGTTGCCATCATAGCCTGGGCGTTTGTCATATTTTTTCATGAATTCAGGCGGTGCATCCCAAGGTTCGTGTGGATCGAAGCAGTCTACCCAGAGGAAAAAATTCTCTCGTTTTGCGTTATCTTTGAGGAATTGTGCGGCTGTGTTGAAAAGTTTAGCACAGTTCCAATCCTCTAATTTTTTACGATTGCGGTTGGCACGCGCATAACTCCGAAGCATATTTGATTGAAACGCCTGATCGTCAAGACAATCAAAAAGTTCTTCCTTAACCCAATTGTCGGGCCACGGTACGGTATCCATAATCCAATCACGGTCTACTTCAGCACCACGTACGAATGTCCATGCATGAAAGGGCCAATCGAAGTTATGTCCACCATTGACGAGATGGGGTGTGTCGTGAATCAATTGTGTGGCGTAACCACGTTGTGCAAGCGTCCACGGTAGCGTTTGGCGTTCATGTCGCAACGGTTTCCACGAATGGAAGGGCGCGCCGTATTGGCTCGTAATAACATCAGTGCGATAGGGAATTGTCGGAAAACTTGCGCAAAAAGCACGATCATAAGCCCATGCTTTAGAGGCAAATCTATCAATGTTGGGTGTTTCTATCCAATCATTGCCGTTTGCGCCGATGTGGTCGTAGCGTAGGGTATCAATAACAATATAAGCGATATTCATATAAGTTCTCCGTTAGTTGCGGCACAAGGATTGTGCCTACTACCATTTTGGAATTGCGCCGAGCAATAACTTTTGTTGCGGTGTGCCTTCTTCGCGAAGTTTGGTTACGCGCGGTCCGTTGAACGGTTCACGGGATTTCATCCAAGCATTCTGATAACACATAAGACAGACGCGTCGGCGCTGTGAAGAGGTGTTTGCGGCACCGCGATGCCATGTCCACCCATCAAACATAACTGCTTGTCCCGGGGAAACTAATACACGTTTTTCGTCGGGCAGTTGAACTGGGCTTGACGGTGGACGGAACGGTGCTCTATGGCTGCCGGGCTGTACAACAGTTGGTCCTGCTTCATCGGTGACTTCGTCAAGGTAGTATCCGCAATTTATCTGCGCGGGAAGACTTCCATAGGGTGTTCCGAATGGGTCAACCGGCCAAGGACCATCCCGATGCCAGTTTTGGTCGGGTGTTCCGGGTTCGGTGATGCGGGCAGTTGCACTGTGAAGTTGCACACACGTTCCCAATATCGCCTCCATCCGTTTCATCACAGGCGGATTGTCAAGCAAAAATGCAAACCTATCGTCCTCTTCAAGCAGTTCACCGATGAATTGACTTTTGTTGTGTCTTTCGTAGCTTTCATCAAGTGCATTACGCAACGACTCAATTTGTTCAGGAGTTGCAGCATCATTGACAATAAGGTAACCCCATTTCAAAAAGAAATTGACCTCTTGTTGCAATTGGTGGTCAAGTTCTACGTTAAGCGTTGGTGGTACTACAGGTCCTTCAGCCATTGTTTATTCCTCCTTTATCGCCGCGCGATCAGCAGCTGCCCATGCTTCCCACCGCTCTTCGTCAGATTGGAGAAAGCCTGAGTTGCATCGTGGTTGAAGCTGCTCGTCAACACCGAGGAGGCGCATCAGTTGGTGGTTGTTTGCTTCTTTCGCTTCTGCAAGCAGTTCTTGTGTATGCGGTCCAGTGTGGTGATCCGTGTGTTTGAGCCACGTCAAGTTGTAGTAGATGCTGAAAAAGTAGCGTAGATGCCCAGAGGTATTTGGTGTGCCAGAATGGATAAGCCCGTTGTGTGTAATGACAACATCACCTGCTTTCATGTGGACAAGGGTTTCATCGGGATGCGGGACTCCACGGTTAGCATCTTCAATAGTAATTGGTTTTCGGTGTGAACCGACAATCACACGTAACGGACCGAATTCATCTGTGAGGTCTTGTAGATATGAGATTGCATTGATTGCATTCGGACGATGATACGCATCCGTGAAAGGCACATGCGCCCACCGATCGCGATGCCATCCGGAGACTCTGCCCTCCGCCTTTTCCTGTTCGATTGAGGGAAACGCGGCAAGCGTTAAGTTGTCTAATTGCACAAAAGGTCCCATCACCTTTTCTATAAACTCAAGGATGGTCGGGTGTGAGACAGCGGGCCACATCAGTTCAGGTGCTAATTCAAGTGTGTTCCCGAACCATGTTTGCCCATTATTTGCTGCAGAGAGTTCTTTGTGCTTCTCTTTCCACAGTTCCATCTGTGTTTCATCAAAAACTTTTTCAAAGATAGCGAAACCATCCGTTTTATAAGCTTCAAGTCGTTGTTCTAATGTAGCCATTGTTCCTTCCTATTGAACTATTTAGACTATATTTCGGTCTTAGTGTTATCATACACATTCGATTAAATCATTATTTAATGTCTATGGTTATGTCTTACTTTTTTATCAACATTTTGTGTGTTGCGTTGAAATCGCCTGCGGTGAGTGTATAGAAATACACACCACTTGACACCTTTTCACCGGTCTCGTTTGTGCCATCCCAATGCGCCGCACGCCCACGCGTTAGATATGCACCCGCCCGTTGATGCCCCAAATCAAGTTGGCGGACCACAGTACCACGTGCATCATAGATCGTAATCTGCACGTCACTGGCATTTGCTAAACGATACGGTATCCACGTCTCCGGGTTGAACGGGTTCGGATAGTTTTGGAACAGTTGGGTACGCTTTATCTGACCGAGTGTGACAAGTTTCTTGCCGCGTGACTCAACGGAAAACGGCTCATCTACATCTTTCTCATCAGCCACGGATCTGTAATCCCACAACAGCACGGTGCTGTCCCCACTTCCACTTGCGAGTGTGTTCCCATCTGGACTGAACACTACACTATAGACCTGCAATGTATGTCCTTTGATTACTCTCTTTTCTTTGCCTGTAACAACACCCCACAGACGAATGGTGCTGTCATAACTTCCACTTACGATTGTCATTCCATCCGGACTGAACACTACGCTTGATACCCACGATGTATGTCCTTTGATTATTCTCTTTTCTTCCCCTGTAGCCACATCCCACAGACGGAGGGTTTCGTCCCAACTTCCACTTGCGATAGTTTTTCCATCAGGACTGAACGCTACGCTTTCGACCGACCCTGTATGTCCTCTGACTATTCTCTTTTCTTCTCCGTTATCGACATCCCACAGACGGATGGTTTTGTCTACACTTCCACTTGCGATTGTCATTCCATCCGGACTGAACGCTACGCTACGGACATCTTCTGTATGTCCTTTGAGTATTCTCTTTTCTTCGACGTTATCAACATCCCACAGGTGAACTGGGCCGTCCCGACTTCCACTTGCGATTGTTTTCCCATCAGGACTGAAAGTAATGCTATTGACCCCCGTTGTATGTCCTCTGAGTATTCCCTTTTCTTCGCCTGTAGCGACATCCCACAGACGAATGGTGCTGTCCTCATTTCCACTTGCGATAGTTTTTCCATCCGGACTGAAAGCAATGCCCCTTGCCCACTCTGTATGTCCTCTGAGTATTCTCTTTTCTTCCCCTGTAGCAATATCCCACAGATGGATAGTGTTGTCATCATTTCCACTTGTGAGTGTTTTTCCATCAGGACTGAACGCTATGCCAAGGACCTCTCCTGTATGTCCTTTGATTATTCTCTTTTCTTCCCCTGTAGCCACATCCCACAGACGAATGGTGTAGTCATAGCCTCCACTTGCGATAGTTTTTCCATCCGGACTGAACGCTACGCTTTCGACCAACGTTATATGTCCTTTGAGTATTCTCTTTTCTTCGCCATTATCAACATTCCACAGACGGAGGGTGCCTGCCCAGTCTCCACTTGCGATAGTTTTTCCATCCGGACTGAACACTACGCTTGATACCCACGTTGTATGTCCTTTGAGTATTCTCTTTTCTTCGCCTGTAGCCACATCCCATAGACGAATGCTATCCCCACTTCCACTTGCGAGGGTGTTACCATCTGGACTGAACGCTACGCTTTCGACCGACCCTGTATGTCCTTTGAGTATTCTCTTTTCTTCACCTGTAGCCACATCCCATAGACGAATGCTATCCCCACTTCCACTTGCGAGGGTTTTTCCATCCGGACTGAATGCTACGCTATAGATCCACTCTGTATGTCCTTTGAGTATTCTCTTTTCTTCACCTATAGCGACATCCCACAGACGGAGGGTGTTGTCCGTACCTCCACTTGCGAGCATCTTCCCATCAGGACTGAACGCTACGCTAAAGGCATTTCCTGTATGTCCTCTGAGTGTTCTCTTTTCTTCCCCTGTGGCAGCATCCCACAGACGGAGGGTGCTGTCCCCATTTCCACTTGCGAGCATCTTCCCGTCAGGACTGAACGCTATGCTTATGACATATTCTGTATGTCCAGTATATACCAGTTCTTCACCTGTTTGTGCATCATATATCCAAACACCAATGCTACTTGCCACTGCCAGTTTAGAGCCGTCTGGGGAGTATGTAATTTCACGGTTATGTCCTTTGCCAAGCCGCGCTTTCGCGCCTTCGGGTAACCCCCAACGTGTGTGGTCTTGAGCGAAGATGTTTGATGTAAAAGCAAATATCGTCAAAAGAACAGTTAGAATGAAAAATAGTTTGTTTTTCATGAGAAAGTTTTTCCTCCTAAAACGTATAACACGAGTGCCTATTTTATTCCACTTAAAATATCCGCTGCAAGTTGCATCGTTTTCACTGCTTCGTCCAAGTTAGCCGCAGGGAGTGAAACGGGGGTATCAGATTTAACACAATCAAGAAAATATCTATTCGGTATTAGTGTTATCATACACATTCGATTAAATCATTATAATGTCTATTGTTATACCTTACTGCAAAATAACCATTTTGCGCAGGAGCGACACATTGTCCGCCTGCAATTGGTAGAAATAGACACCGCTTGACACCTTTTCACCGGTCTCGTTTGTGCCATCCCAATGCGCTGCACGCCCACGCGTTTGATACGCACCCGCCCGTTGATGCCCCAAATCAAGTTGGCGGACCACAGTACCACGTGCATCATAGATCGTAATCTGCACGTCACTGGCATCTGCTAAACGATACGGTATCCACGTCTCCGGGTTGAACGGGTTCGGATAATTTTGGAACAGTTGGGTACGCTTTATCTGACCGAGTGTGACAAGTTTCTTGCCGCGTGACTCAACGGAAGACGGCTCATCCACGGATCTGTAATCCCACAACA
>PYJA01000026.1 GCA_003635185.1 Candidatus Poribacteria bacterium
GGAATACTTTCACCTTATGATTTTTGGGGAACTTGTTGATTTTCACACGTTTACCCGACTTCTGTTCTGTTTGGCTCCACTCTAAGCTGTCAATGTGTTGATATGGTTTTGTGCCGTTAGAATCATCAACAAGTCTGTTCCTTTTCAGTGGACAATAGAACTTTTTACCAAGACTTTCAATGAATAACATAAGCACTTTGCTGGCATACCAACTATCCATCAACACTGTGCTAAAAGCAACATGGCGGGAGTTCACTAAAACATCAAGCATATCCTGAACATGATCTAACTTGGATTTGCCATCACCTTGCTTATCGTAAATACGAAAATCAATAATCCAATACCGGTCTAACTCCGGGTTGACATAAACACAGGTAACAACACCTATACCATTTATCGTGGTGTGAGCATTTCCACTATATTGTTTCTGAGCAAAGGCTATATCTTGTGCATGTCTTTTATCTAAAATAGTATCATCAAAGATAATATATCCATCGGGAGTTTGCACCAAGTGGGGTTGGACACTTTCCCAGACAAGACGAGGGGGCAAACGATCACCCGCAAGATAACGATTAATTTGATCATGACTAAAACGCTCACAGTGATCCGCATAATGAGTGAGAGTATAGTTGACACGGGTCGTGAGTAGATATTGACAATAATCAAGACGTGTTGGTTTTGTCATTTTATGAACCTCCTTATAGACTATATTAGCCATAGGAGAGAAATATTACAAGTATTTTGCGTAAGTCCTGTAAAATCTGTTGTTCCCCTCTCATTTTGCGTAAGTCCTGTTCTTGAAAGTGTTCCGTAGAATTATAGAACAGACTCCACCGATCTACCAAATTTCTATACGTATACCAAAAGTTGCGCTTGCTCCGATAAAACCGACGCACGACATCTTCCGTTGGCACATGGTGTCCGCCCGCCTGCACACGATTTCGCACACGATCGACACTTGTCTCAGGTGATTTGAGAAAAATAAAAACAATGGCAACCTTATAGCCGGCACTTTTTAATTGAGAGATAGTTCTTGCAAATCCTTTACCTGCAAGCGTCACCTCTACAATAAAATCTGTCCCTGCTTGGATAAGTTCCTGGATTTCTTGGATAAAAAGTCTTCCCGCTTGAACTTTAACGCTGTCCATCTCCTCAGGTCTGGGGACCAGTCTTTCTGCGATCGCATCGGCACTGATATATACAGAACTCTCTGACTCGCGGAGATATTCGGTCACAAAAGTCGTTTTTCCGGATCCGTTTGGACCGGCTATGATTAGGACATTTTTAGACAAGGTGCCACCTTCTAACTTTTTAGTCCTACTTCCGTATCAACATCTTGCGTGTAGCAGAAAATTCACCTGCTGTTTTTTAATGTATAAAAATACAAACCGCTTGCATCAGATTTGGAAAATAATACATCAATTCTCTGTCTATGACAACGGAATTAAGAACGTTTAGGCAGTTGTGCCCGGAGACGTTCTAACTCGGTTTCTAACGCCTGTCGCCGTTCCGATTCTTCTCTTACTTGCATTTCTGCTTCTTCAGCGCGCGCTTCTGCTTCTTCAGCGCGCGCTTCTGCTTCCATTCGTAGGTGCTGTTCTTGTTCTCGCAGGTGTTCTTCTTCCACAGATGTGTTTATCGGGGTGCCATCCGGCAGGGACGGGCGCAAAAGCCTAACGTGCGTATCAAGTTGATCCTCCCACCGAAACCAGAGGTTGAGTGCCTCACTGAACAAGCCACCCGCCGCATCCGGCACTATGTCAACAATATCACCAGAAGCACACCGCCGCCACCCAAAAAACTCCGCAGGTTTATCCATCTCAGGTTGATGAATAAAGAACTCTTGAACTCCTATCTCTTTCAGATATACCTGCACCTTTTCATGACGATCCTGACCCGCTGTCGCATCTGAGAGAAACTCAAAAACGGCTACCGGCACCGCACCTTCAGACCACGTATAAAATGAACGCCGCAACGGATACTTCTTAACACCGAATACAATGAAAATATCAGGCGCAACTACCTTCGTTAGATCACCCTCTTCATAATAGATAAAGTTGTCGTTACCGATGTGAACGTATTCATTAATCCTAAAATACCGAAAAAGTTGGTCATAAAATATGTTTATCTGCAAACCGTGCCATCCATTATCGCTGGCAGTCGCTGGCATCGGCTCATCGTCCTCGTAAGGATAACCTTCTATGTAGATAGTCGGTTTCCCATGCGCTATCGGAAAGGTGGGCATATATTTTCTTTGCTTGAATGCAAAGTCCGTTACGGTATTCATCATTTCCCCCCTGGTATATCAGAGCAAACATGTCTCTTATTGCGACTTACGTGTCTTCATTGCTATTCTGTTCTCAACCCTGAATGCATTTCAACTGGTGGAGCGTCTACCGAAATTTTGCGGATAAAGGTCGCGATTCGGAGATGTTCGGTCACAAAAGTGGTTTTTCCGGATCCGTTTGGACCGGCTATGATTATTACATTTTTCGACAAGGTACCACCTTCTAACTTTTTAGTCCTACTTCCGTATTAACATCTTCCGCGTCCCAGAAAATTCGCCTGCTGTTAATGTATAGAAATAGACACCACTTGCCACAGATTCACCTACGTCATTTTTGCCATCCCAATAGGCAGCACGGCTTTTGCCGTGATAGTTCCCGATAGGTTGATGCCCCAACGCTAAGGTGCGCACGACTGTGCCGTCTATTGCATAGATGGTTAACGCGACATCGGCTGGTGCTGCCAACTGATACGGTATCCAAGTCTCTGGGTTGAACGGGTTCGGATAGTTGGGTAACAAGGCTGTCTTTTTCGGTGTCAACGCTGCCAAAAGTTGTTGTAAAAAGAGAATCCCGCGTTGTGAAGTTGCATCTGCTAAGTTTAGCTGCTGTGCTTGGGTGATCCATTGCTGTACATCCGTTGCAGTAAACATTTCTAATGCTTGTGGATATGCGGAAGGTGCGGCTGCCGCAGCTTCCATCTCACTGGCAACTATAACCATGTCTTGAATGTCAACAACACCATCTCCGTTGACATCTGCTTCAGTTTCCTCATTTTGCCCGAAACGGGCAGCGACAAACGATAGATCCAAGATATTTACGACACCATCTTTATTGACATCCCACGGCGGTTCAATGACGTTACCGTATTGAACGATGAACGGTAACTTTTCACCATCACTGTTGGATAAGAATCCAGATAAAATGAAAATAGATGCCTCACGAGCAACGACCTCAAAGGTAATGGTAGCGAGGGTGCCGTCACCATTGCCAGCCCCTGCAGGAGAAGTTGCATTAAGTGTTACATGTGCAGGTGTGCTCCATTGTGGTGTAAACCCTTGATTAACCCAAATGAGGTCCGCAATGTCAACAACACCATCTCTGTTGACATCTTCTATAGCCCACTGTTGTCCAGGAGAACTCACTGTGGGACCTTCAAAAATGTCACCTGGAAGATAACCTCCATGAGTATGAGAGACATAACGGAGCGTATTGCTATTATATGACAGAGTGAGTTGATAGCCTCGAATATCTTGTCCACCAACAATGTTAATATTGACGGTAAACTGCTCACCAACAGCGGGAGATACCACTGAAGATGGTGCAACGTTAATTTCGGTATAAGTGTCAACGAGAGTAGAGATATCCCACAAGCGGATGGTGTTGTCCCAACTCCCACTCCCACTTGCAAGCATCTGTCCATCCGGACTGAACATAACACTATTGACATTGTTCGTATGCCCTATGAGTTTTCGTAGTCCTCTGCCTGTTTCCACATCCCACAAGCGGATGGTGCGATCCTCACTTCCACTTGCGAGTGTCTTCCCATTCGGACTGAACGCTACGCTACGGACACGCTCCGTATGCCCTATGAGTTCTCGTAGTTCTCTCCCTGTCTCCACACCCCACAAGCGGATGGTGTCGTCATCACTCCCACTTGCGAGCATCTGCCCATCTGGACTGAATGCTACGCTCCAGACACCCTCCGTATGCCCTGTGAGTTTTCGTAGTTCTGCGCCTGTCTCCACACTCCACAAGCGGATGGTCTCGTCCCAACTCCCACTTGCCAGCATCTGCCCATCCGGACTGAACGCTACGCTATTGACATCGTTCGTATGCCCTGTGAGTTTTCGTAGTTCTGTGCCTGTCTCCACATTCCACAAGCGGATGGTCTCGTCCCAACTCCCACTTGCCAGCATCTGCCCATCCGGACTGAACGCTACGCTATTAACATAACTCGTATGCCCTGTGAGTTCTCGTAGTTCTGTGCCTGTCTCCACATTCCACAAGCGGATGGTGTCGTCCGAACTTCCACTTGCGAGCATCTGCCCATCCGGACTGAACGCTACGCTCAAGACACCCTCCGTATGCCCTGTGAGTTCAGTGTAAGGAATATCTTGCGCAAAAGCATTTTGGATAAAAGCACATAAAAAGAAAAGTGCTATTATCGTAGTCAACACAGACCTAAATTTCATTCACATCTCCTTTTAGAGTAGGTGCAAAGGTTTCGCTTCTGCCGTTGGGCTTTGCGGGTTGTGGCATTTCTTCCCACAATTTTTGCCTTTATAACCTTCGTCACATTGAGTGATGTTGAACTTGTGGCATACCTGATCTGCTACATATCCAGCAAACCAGAGTCCGATAATATTGACACCGATCCCTGCGCCAATCATAAGAAAATTTATAAGTGTATCCATTCGTTTATTATATAGTAGGTCGGGTAGAGCTTGCGAAACCCGACACGTCTGGTATCTGTCGGGTTTCGCAAGCTCTACCCGACCTACAAGGGATTCATAATAATTTGAGCGCCAATCGTAATGCTTCACTTCTATGACTGATTCGATTTTTAATTGCATCGCCTAATTCTGCAAAAGTTTTCTCATAACCGACAGGTACAAAGATCGGATCGTATCCAAAACCGCTGTCTCCAGCAGGGGCATGGGTAATATGTCCTTCACATTTTCCCACGACCACTTGTACCCTATTGCAGGAAGGGTTTTCAACCCCGATAGGCTCCACAATAGCAATCGCTGCAACAAATCGTGCAGTCCTATTAGTCTTACCTTCCAATGCCTCAAGCAATTTTTGGACACGGATAGCATCCGTTGCGTCATCACCTGCCCAACGTTTCGAGTGAACACCTGGCGCACCATCAAGAGCATCGACTTCTATACCTGCATCATCCGCAAGCGTTCTTAACCCGGTATAATCAGCAATGACTACGGCTTTCTTCGCCGCATTTTCTTGGTATGTTTCACCATCCTCAACCACCTCTGGCGCATCAGGAAAATCCTGTAGTGAGAGGAGCTGAATGTTGTGCCGTTGTCCATCCGGACTAAGCATTGCGGTAAGTTCTTTCACTTTGCCAAGGTTACGGGTTGCCAAAACTAACTTCATCAAGGTTCTCAAGCATCATTCGGTTCTGTAGGTGAACGAGTTGTTGAATACCACCAACAGAGAGGTCAAGTAATTGGTCGGACTCTTCGCGAGAAAATGGGTTTTGCTCGGCGGTTCCTTGAATTTCAATAAACTTTCCACTCCCTGTCATCACAATGTTCATATCAACATCGGCAGCAACGTCTTCAGAATAGCAGAGGTCAAGCATGGGGGTTCCATCAATAATCCCGACACTGGTTGCAGCGATATTGTCTAAGATTGGCAGTTCATCAAGTTCACCTTGGTGTTGCAAGGTTTTACATGCATCCCAGAGTGCCATAAATGCACCTGTAATTGCTGCGGTACGGGTGCCACCATCAGCCTGAATAACATCACAGTCTACCCAAATTGTTCTTTCACCTAATGAATCAAGGTCAACAGCTGCGCGGAGTGATCTGCCGATGAGTCGTTGAATTTCCTGTGTCCGTCCACCGACTCTACCTTGTGTTGCTTCACGCATCATGCGTTGAGAAGTGGAGCGTGGTAACATTGAATATTCGGCTGTAACCCAACCTCTATTTCGCATTTTCTGGTCGCGCATAAAGCGCGGTTGGCGTTCATCAACGGAGGCAGTACAAATTATCTTGGTATCCCCAGTTGCTACAAGCACTGCGCCTTCAGCGTGTTTAATGTAATTTCGTCTAATTAGAACGGGACGCATCTCATCTGTTTTTCGTCCATCTTCTCTGATCATGTAGTCCTCATTTCAAGATTTAATATTGGTTCAGCATTCGTTTTATACCATGGGCGTCAATTTAGGGATAAATCCGTTGTGGCAGTGTCTTCAAGTCCCGTAGGGACGATATGTTTATAGAAAAACGAAATAGATGCTTCTCTTGAGTTCCGTAGGAACGATATATCCAAAATATGTCGTTGGGGGACACATATCGTCCCTACGGGACTAAAAACATATATACATACCATATCTATAAACATATCGTCCCTACGGGACTGAAGAAGGTACCCCATGTTTAGAAAATCCTAAAATTGACGCTTATGGTTCAGCATTAGTTTTATACCCATAAAGCAACGCCCGTAAAAATTGGCACTGCCTTATCGGTGGAACTGTTCAGAAACTATATCACAGAATTCCAGAATTTGTCAAGGTTCACTTACATGTCGAGTGTGTAAATATTTTGTCACTTGTTTGTTCATGAAGGACACGGATTTTGTAGGAGCGACCTCCCGGTCGCGACCAGGAGGTTGCTCCTACAAAAGAAATCCAAGTCAATGCCCGATATGCTTGTGGCAATTAGAAAATCGGGATTAAAAATCCTCCAACAAGAAAAGGTGGCGCTTAATGCCAAAAACTTTACACACTCTTACATATCTTTAAGAAAATCCAATGCTTTCGTATAACTTTTCCGCTGGAGATAGTGGTTAAGCATTGTTGGCGCAGTAGACTCTATGTCCGTAGATAACTGCTCAATCATGAGAAGTTGCTCAGTGATGTCGCCTCCTGTAGTAATACGGTTTAGCATAGTCTCCAGTGCGTTTTGTAGATCCGTTGCTTGTTCTGTTGTCATCGTTTACTCACTTTCCGCTTCAATGGGCGGTAATTCGTTAATCGCTTTGCATGTTCGCAACCCTATGCTTTTAGGCGGATCATCATAACCTTTCCACGAATAAGGGTCAACACCAGATACAGGAATAATACACCGACGATCAGCACTTGCGGGGCGTTCCCCCTCTCGGATTGACCACGGAAGCAACGACCATGAATTGCAGTAGTGGTTGACAAGGACGCGGCGGAATGTGTTACCTCTATTCTTACGGGAACGGTGCAGCAAATAGCCGTTGAAAAAGACAAGCGTTCCTGTCGTCACTTCAACGGGAACTTCCTCAGAGCCGTCAAATCCATAACTCTCTTGTGCGAAATCGAATTCATCAGGGTTTTCGTGATTACGTTGTGGATATAGGTAACCTTGCCGATGTGAACCCGGTAGCACCCACAAACATCCGTTTTCAACAGTCGCATCATCCATAGCTATCCACGCACCGATTAAGGAGCGGTCGCGCGTAGGGATATAGATTTCATCTTGATGCCATGCCTGTCCCTGAAAATTAGGCGGTTTGACAAAAAGCATCGACTGCATACACTTTACACTACCATCCCAAAAAGGCAGATGTGCAGCGGTGATTTGGCTCAAGATTCCGCAGATTTTTGGATGTTTGACGTACTTTTCAATGGTTTCGCTAACGAAATGTGGTTGATGAATGCAAAGGATTCTGCCGATTGCCTCTTCGTCTGTAACACTATCGGGCAAAGGCTTCATGTTATCGCATTCATATTCACCACGAGCGAGTGTGACTGTATCTTGCCGAAGCTCTTCAATTTCTTTATCGGATAGCAAGTTTGGAACGACAAGGTATCCGTTTTCAATAAAAAATTGGCATTCCTTATCAGATACAATATTTGGAACTTCAATTTTTTCTGTTATTTCAGGGCCCATTTGTTTACATTATCCTCCTGCGTTTTATAGAAGCATGAACCTATAAAATAGATATTTATTGAAAAATTCTCTTAGTCCAGACCATAAGACAGATTCTGATATTGCTAAATAAAATTGTAGCGAATTAAACACGATTCGCAAGAAACATTTCCGTTATTGCAAGTGCGAAAACTGCTAAAAGAAGATAAGTTGCAATGCCCTGGTTTTTCTCAACATCTTCTTCATATTTCCTTTCAACTTCAGGTGTAAGTTCAGCAGGTGCCCGGTCAACTTCGGTAGAACCGATAAGCATGCTGGTTAACTCCTCTGGATTTCGAAGTGCTAAGTCCGATTCAGCAGTATCAGCATTGACAACAAAATAGCGGGCAGATTTACCAGAAGCGTGTACCGAATAGATACCAGGGTTTTCAGTGTTTTCGTAAAAGAGATTACCTTGTTCATTCAATGTCATCCGTGTTTCTTTACGATCCGGGTCGAAAACTGCAACTTCTTTACCTGCATCATCTTGATCTCCATTGTACTCTACACTGTCCCCAACACGATAGTCCGGTACTTTCCCCGCTTGCTTTAGTGCAAGATATTTGATTGTTTCGTGCAAAAACGGCAGATAGACACCGTGTATCGGTAGGTCATTCCATTCACGATCAATAGTAGAAGTAAAACAGAGCACGCGTCCGTTGCCGTAAATTTTTTCAAGCACTGCTGGGCTTCCGTCATCAAAAGCAGCGATAGCCACTGCTTCTGAGGTAGGGGCCGTCTGAAAATATCTATAAAATCGTCCTTTACCAAAATCGCCATGGTTTGGATTGCTGAACGGCATAAAAATAGGATGGCGATAATCAACACTGGCAATAACTTGGAACTCTTCTTTACCGATTGGATCCCCGACTGCTTGCATTAAGGTACACGGCATTAGGGGGTTTTCTGTTCCGCCAAGGAGTTGCTGGTAAGCACTGGCATCCACTTTATCACCGAGCGTGATAATTAGTCCACCACCTGCATTCACATAAGTTTTCAATCTTTCGGCTTCTGCAGAAGAAAGAGTACTAAGGTTAGCGAGAATTAGTACGTCGTATTGCTGCAGTGCAGCCGCCGATGGAAACGTGGTAGACTCTGTATAATCAATCGGTGCTCCTTCATCACCAACATTTTTCAGTGCTCTTGTCAAAAAGAAGGTTTCATCATCAATGTCAGCTCTTTTCTGTTCACCATTGACCGCATGCACCTTAATAGATTTCATGCTTTGCACAGTAAAATAGTATCGGTTGTCAATTTCAAGTGTATCAGCATCAATTTCTACCCACCCTGTGTGAACAGACTCTGATTGTAGATCAATTTTCATTTTAAAGGTGGCATCCGCACTGTCGTTTGGTTCAATATCCAATTGCGTTGTTTCTACCTTACTATTATCAATATATAAAGTAACAGGAAGTTTTTCGACCCGTTCAGTGCTAAAGTTGTGGATTCGTGCTACCAATTCCGTGTCTTTCTGTTCAATTAGTACCACAGGTGGAACGTTGATACCGGTAATCGCTCGGTTATTCGGTTGTTCTACTGCAACATTGACAAATTCGATGTGGACATCGGGACTAAGTCTATCCGTCTCAAGGAAGTTTTCCCATCCGCTTTTCTGTAAATCTGCAATAAGGTATATCTGTTTCTGCCCGGCTGCAACCTCCTGAAGAATTTCATCTGCGGTTTGGATAGCATCAAGATAATCCGTTGTATAGTTAGTGGTCTCTGCACTCTCAATCGCTGTTCTGATGTGATTATGTTCGGAGTCAATAGGCAAAACTTTCCGTGCTTTGTCAGCGGACAAGATAAGCGCAACGGCATCAGCACTCTCTAAACTGTCAAGTCGATCGATCGCCTCTTTTTTCGCAGTTGCGAAAACGTCTTCATATTGCATGCTGTATGATGTATCTAATATGATTACTGCGTTCCGCACACCGCCTAATTCAGGTGCGTCTGTGGGATCAGCCGCGATAAAAGGGCGTGCAAAGGCGAGACCCAGAAGGATTAACATCAAGATTCGCATAAGCAGCAGAAGTAACCGCTTTAGTTTGTGGCGCTGTACATTTGTTTGGTGCGACATCTGGATGAAACGAACAGTGCTAAAAATAAGCCTGCGCGCTCGCTCTCGGTTCAATAAGTGGATAATGAGGGGGATAGATGCGCCTATAGTGCCTGCAATAGCAAACGCTCCTGCTAAAAAATCCATTTTCTTTGTCTCCTTCGTGCTTCCTTGTAGCACAAACTTCCAGTTTGTGTCATAGGGCGCAAACTGGGAAGTTTACGCTACGAAATCTTGTCCGTGGCAACCTGAATAACTTTATAAAAATCCTTGTCGTTTCGCTAAATATGCTGAGAGTGATCGGTCAATCGGTGTTGATGTATTTATCAAGTTGTAATCAATATCCGATTGATTCAACGTTGTACGGTAGTGGTCAATAAATTCGTTAAAATTGCTCAGATAACTCTCTCGGATAACCTGCGGTGTAGTGATAATTTCTTGGTCGTTTTCCGCGTCAACGAAACGGATAAGTTTTTCAAACTCAAAGTCCACCTCTTCTTTTGATAGCAGGTGAAAAACGATTACTTCGTGTCCATCATAACGCAGGTGTTCAAGTCCTTTAATTACTTCATCGGGATTTTCATCGTAAAGGTCGGAAATGAGAATTACCAATCCACGTTTTGTTAACCGTTCTGCAATTTCGTGTAGCGGTTCTCCAATACGGGTTTCTTTTGCAGTTTGAAGATTTTCCAATGTCAATAAGATAGAATGCATATGCGAAGCACTACTGCGTGCAGGCAAGTACTGATGTACTTTTTCGTCAAAGTAGGCGAACCCGACAGCATCTTTCTGTTTCGCCATAAAATAGGAGAGGGAAGCGATAAGAAAACAGGCATAGCGGAGTTTTGATAAAGGTTCTACATTTTCAGAAGTCCCAGTTTGTTGGGTGGCATCTATCTCTTGTAAATCCTCAGGGGATGGATGCGCCATAGATTGGCTGGTGTCCAACAGAAGATAACAGTTAAGATTGGTCTCTTCCTCAAACTGTTTGATGTAATAGCGGTCAGTTTTGCCGTAAACTTTCCAGTCTATGTGTTTTGTGTCATCCCCCGGCATGTATTGTCTATATTGCGAAAACTCGACACTGAAGCCGTGGTATGGGCTTTTGTGTAATCCAGATATGAATCCTTCTACGACAAATTTTGCAATCAGTTCAAGATTACCAATTTGTGCAAGGATTGTGGGATTTAAGAATTGCCGTCCTTCTGATCTCTGTTGCATGGTTCAGTTTCCTATTTTTTTCGGAGGATAAGTAGGGTTAAATCATCAAATTGATCCGCATCACCCTGAAAGTCCATTACCGCCCGATAGATTAAGTTACATATATGTGAGGCATCACTTTCGGTGCATGTTTTGGCGACCTGTTCAAGACGTTCTTCATCATAATATTCGTCCTCAATGTTAACGGTTTCGGTAACACCGTCAGTATAAAAGATAATCAGATCACCACTTTCGAGTTTTATCTGTTCAGCCTCATATTTTGCGATGAGTGGCACCATATCATTCGGAAACATTCCTAACGGCAACCCGCCGACTTCTTCCCCGAGCCACACGATGTTTCCATCGTTTTTCACAATCAGCGGTGGGTTATGTCCACCATTTAGTGATGTTAGAGTGTCTGTTTTTGGATTAAGATGACTATAAAAGAACGTAGCATATTTTTCCTCTGTTCCGCTGACGTAGAGTAACGAGTTTAGCGTCATTGCCATATCAATTAGCTCATTTTTCATGTCTACCGATTCGTTATTTTCACGACCTCTTGAACTCGATAACTCAGAGAGCAATCCGGCGCGGAGTGTTGCCATCAAAAGCGCTGCTTGCATTCCTTTACCTGATACATCAGCGATAGTGAATCCCCATCCGCCAGTTGGCAGTTGGATACAATCATAATAATCACCCCCGACAGGGCCGCGCGGTTCGTAATGTCCGGCAACTTCGTAGCCAGGTATATCTGGAAGTGTGTCGGGTATAAGGTTTTCTTGGATTTTCCGGGCTTCCTCCATCTCTGCTTGTAATTGCCGCGCGTCAAGTGCTTCTTGATGTAAATGCGCGTTTTCAATCGCAACCCCAGCTTGTTTAGCGAAAGAATCAAGAAGAATTTCATCTTCATCAGTAAATTCAGCTATTCTCCCACCGCGCTCTTCTTTGTCTCCTACAACGAGCACCCCTAAAATATCACCATCGCGCCCCTGTATAGGGCCTGCCATTAAGTTTTTTCCGCCCAAAAAAGTCTCCGTTCTGAAGGCGCTGCGGACTGTTCTGCCTTCTTTGACAACACCTGCTAACATATCAAAGGCAGTTTTTTCGTTTGCTTCTGCTGTGTCTGCTTCTATATCTTTTAATGAAATAGAGATTGGCTTATTTCTGTTTTGGTCATCATTTTCTGAAATTACTGTTTCGGGAAAAGCGTACCGTAACTCAAGATTTTGCTGCTGGGGCTGAATTAACATCAGTCCACCTACATTGGCATCAAGGAATGCCACTGCTTGATGAACTACCTGTTCTGCTGCCTCTTCTGGTTGTAACAGTTGGCAAATTTGAGGTGCGCTTTCAGCCAACATAAACAACCGAAACTTTTCACTTTGAATGCGTGCCTCATTGCGAGAATATGCAATTGCGATTGATATTTGGTGTGCCAAAATGGACAGTAGTTCTTGTTCCCACTCTTCTAATACTGCACGCCCTAAAAATTTACCTAAACTCAGGATTCCAAGAAATTCGTCATGGATCTTTAGGGGTACCCACAGACGATGCTTTGCCTTGTCATTTAACAATTCGGCGTTACGATCAATAAAACGTTTGAGGGCTGCTGGTGGCGTGTCTAATTCAATAAGCGAACATTGCAGCAAACTCTCAACTTCATCTGGTTCAATTTCGATGGGTGGGACTTCTACTTCTGGGGTTGAGGCAGCAATCGTCAGATAATTATCTGTCGGATGGAAACACAAGATCGCGCCCCGAGTTGCCTGAAGGGTGCCGAGGGTAATGCGAAGGTATGTTTTACTTGAAACATTAAAATTGCTATGTCCGGAGATCAGCGTTTGCCCTAACTGTTCCAGTTCGGATAAGCTAAATATTAACCTTTGTATAGTTTCTTCTGCTGAACTTAGGTGCATGTCGGATTGTTCCTTTTTGCCTTCTAACTTACTTGTCGGTCATTCAATCCTATCGACCCGTTTTGTAAAGAATAGTGATTTTGGCAGTATAGTATATCCAGTTCAGAGTTTGTTAGAAATTTGCAATAGCAGCCTTTTCATCTGGGAAGATTCCAGCGTATTTTGCAATTGCCATCATACGAAAAGTGCGTTCCTGAGTTGCGGACAACCCACAGAAATTCAACGTGCCGCTTCGTTCTTCAAGTGCTTCTATAATTTCTATCAGAATGGAAATACCGATACTGTTAATTAGGGCTGTTTTATCCAAATTGATTACCAGTTGCGTATATCCTTTCTCAATGAGTTTTTGTGCTTCCCTTGAAAGTTGCTCTCCGAGTGCATCATTTAAGTATCCCGCTGTTTCCAGTATCGCGTATCCTTGTTCAGCACGTATTTGTATATCGAATTTGTTTGCCAAACCTTTACCTCCTCAAAGTCAAATAGGTTCGTTTTGAAACTTACGATGCCATTCTTTTTATAAAACTCACAGTCGTTCCGTTTTCACTACTTTCAATATCGAATTCATCCATAAGAGTTTTAGTAATCTCTAAACCCCATCCACGCTTTCGCATCTCTGAATGAATTTCTTGACGTTTAGAGATGCTGTTGTGCTGATCTTCTGGCGTAAAACCGACACCATGGTCAGTTATTTTGCATTCCAATTCATCAGCCTTTACTATGTATTTAATAATAACTGTCCGGTCTTCACTTTGGCTATGCTCAAAGGCATTAATGCAGGTTTCAATGATTGCCAATTGAATTTCTTCAGTCTGTTCCTCGTTAAAGTGATTTAGTTCGGCGAGAACAGAACCAGTTTTGGCTGCTACAAGTTCCATATCCCGGTCCATCGGGATTGTCAAACAAACTTGATCCTTCAAAACTATATTTTCCATCCTAAGATATCCTCCTTTCAGAATATGTCGATTCTCATGTGCGTATAATAAAGAAGATTGCTAAGCAAGAACTGCCTTTTGATTGCGTATAAAAGGATACCAAAATTTATAAAATATATCAAGGTGTTTTCAATTATTGCTTTCAAGGTATCCACTTTGTAAAACGATAATATGCTACATACCTTAAATTATGGCATATTAAGAGCCAATTAATCAAGATACTTTTATATTTCCCAAATCTAAGAATGACAAATAAACACTACTTGAAAACTATGGAATCGGTGTTTTTGTTTCTTCCACAAACCATCGAGCATCTACCATCCGCGCATCTGCTTCTGATCGTTCAGGTTGATATTTGGTAAACTTTACCCTATCACAGTTGGCAAGAAATTGCTGGATACGTTCAACATATAAATCACCTATCTGTTCACGTGTCATCTGTTGAAGAAGGCCTGTGGTTGTCAATTCTAATGCTGGAATTCGATAGCGTGCTGCGATGTATTCGCGTATAACATGAGAAATTCGGGTATGGTACGTCTCCATATCGCACGAAGCACCATCAAGTGTTTTCAACTGTTCAAGAGCAATCTCATGCGGTGGACGCGCAACGACTTTATTGACTGGAGGAGATACCTCAGGCTGACGAAGTTTTCGGAGATATAGCCATACAATTCCAACAAAAATAGCAAAAATAAATCCGCTAAGAAGGATATAAGGTAGATAGTTTGGTGGAACATCCAGTGGTGGTTTGATGTCACGTAGACTTCGCGCGTTTGGAGATGTCTGCAAAAGGATTTGAGGGAGAAAGGTCATGATGCTATTCTAAAAGCGGTAGCGGCTCAATCACTATAGACTTAGGATCCGTCGGACATGCGTACTGACATACGCCGCACCCTGTACACCCTGAATCGAGGACTTCTACCATTCCGTCCCGTGAAAATTTAATCGCGTCTTCTCCAATAGGGCAAGTGTCTATGCAGTAGCTGCAATCAACCGATTTTGTGCGGAGGCAGGTTTCAATATTGAAAACTGCAAGCCCGATCCTGATATCTTCGGCAAAGACAAGTTGTAGCGCACCACTTGGGCATACATGCATGCATGCCAACGAATCGCAAATCACACACGGTTGTTCTTCAGGATCAATGTAGGGTGTGTTAATAAGGTTGGAGTCACGGCTCTGTAAACGTTGTATGGCATTTGCGGGGCAATTTCTGACGCAATTTCCACACCGAAGACATTTTTCGAGGAATTCATCTTCCGGTAGAGCACCCGGCGGACGCAAAATTGTACGGTCCGGTTCATCAAACGGAAACGGATCGCCTACCTTTTCATCAAGAAATTCGGCGACAGGTTTCATGATTTGGTTTAAGGCTTCTTTGAAAAAATCGCGCCTACCTGTTTCGTCAGACATTGAAAGCGCCTTTTAAATGGGTTTAGGTAATTGAGAAGCGAACACACATAGCACTCTATTGGTTTTGGTTCAATTGTTCATCGGGCGTTGACTTAACATCCTGATTTTGGCAATTGCCTTTGGGAATGCGGTAGCAGCACCTATGGCTGCCTTGCATTAGATGTTCAACTCGGTATACCTTCGTTCCTAAAGATTGTCTGAAGAGTGCCAATTCAATCTCACACACGTGTGGATATTCCTGAGCAATCGCAGCAATAGGGCAATTGTGTTCTACTAAAATATAATCGGTATCGTTTTCATCAAAACGGGCCATATAACCTTCTTCATCACGAATACGGGTAAGTTCTTTGATGCGTTCAACTAAGTCTTTGCCGTGGAGTCGTTCTTGGTACATCTGCAGCTGTGATTTCATACGGCTCCGGAAAACTTTATTGATAAACCCAGGTCCGTTGAATTTTGCTACTTCGTTCATCAAACCGACCGCAAAGTTTGCGTAAGTTGTCGGAAAGAGACTGTTTGCATCATCAGTTAAACTATACAAGTGATGTGGGCGTCCCCGGCCATGCTTTTCACTATGATATTCAACTAAGTCTTCCTCTTCAAGAATTGTAAGATGTTGTCTAACTCCCATAGCACTGATATGTAATGCTTCTGTCAATTGACTAACGGTCATGTTACTACGCATCTTCAATAACTGAAGGATTCGCATTCGCGTTTCACTCATTTCGCAATTCACGTGACTTTCCCTCTTACAGTTTTGAGTTTGAAAATATTATAACATATAAAAATTTTGGATTCAAGGTGATAAATAGGAATGTTAAATTGAAAGTTGACATTTTATCATCTTTTTGACATACTTAACCCATAAACAGAAACATATAATTGCATCTGGCATTTTGTAAGTTGTAGTCAATTCGACAAATCGGGAAACACCGCATGAAAAAGTCCTTATTTTCACCCGTTTTGATATTATTTATCTTTTCAATACTATATCTTCTAATAACTTTTGCTCAAGATATTTCTCAATTCAGTTTGCCTGAAGGAGCCAAAGCACGGTTCGGCAAAGGTTATGTCAATCAGATACAATATTCACCGGATGGCACACGCCTTGCTGTCGCAAGTTCCATCGGCATTTGGCTCTATGATACGACAACCTATAAAGAAATCGCTTTACTGACAGGTCATACAGGAAATGTTCCTTGTATTGCGTTCAATCCTGACGGTAGCCTACTTGCGAGTGGAAGTTGGGACAAAACCGTTCGTCTTTGGGATATGAAAACAGGTAAACACAAGCAGACACTCACAGGGCATTTGCATGCAATCGTCAGTGTAGTGTTCAGTCCTGATGGAAAAACACTGGTGAGTGGCAGTACAGGTAAGCGTGACGGAGATAAAATATTTGGTGCTCAAATCCTAATGTGGAATACCGATACGGGTAAACACAGCCGCACACTCACGGCACAAGGACATGTTAATTCTCTGGCGTTCAGTCCTGATGGAAAAACATTCGCAAGTGGTGAAGGTTGGCCCGAGTACGTTGTCCAATTATGGGATGCTAACACAGGTAAAAAACGACATAAATTTACAGCACATACAGATTGGGTAAATTGCATCGCATTCCCACCGAATAAAAACATTTTGGTAAGTGCAAGTATTGACGGAACCATCCATATATGGAACGCTAACACGGGTAAACACAATCAAACACTCACAGAACATACACGCGGGATAAATACCATTGCGTTCAGTCCTGATGGTAGTCTGATCGCAACTGGAGATTGGTTCAATATAGTTCTATGGGATGCTACTACCGGTATATCCACACATACACTTGATACAGAACATGTAAAAAGCGTCACTTTCAGTCCAGATGGTAAGACATTTGCAAGTGCACACCACGGTAGAAACCCTCTCATTGTGTGGGATGTTGCAACATGGACTCAGAAACACGCGATTATAGGATATACACATCCCGTTCTTGATATCACGTTAAGTTCTGATAATAACACGCTTGCAAGTGGAGGTTTTGATCCTGATATCTATCTTTGGGATGTTGTTACAGGCAAACCTATAAATAAACTCCAAGCGGAAACGAACTATATCCATTCTGTTGCTTTTAGTCCAGATGGACAGACACTGGCGAGTGGAAGTTCTCGTGCTACTGTCTTTCTGTGGGATGTGATTACAAACACGAAAAAGCATACGTTCTCCGCAAAGCATGAAGATCTTATCCAACTTAGAAGCGTCGCGTTCAGTCCTGATTTGAACATACTCGCTGGTGGGAGTTTTGAAACCGTACATCTTTGGAACGTTGTGAAAGGTGAACTCATAAGGACACTTCAAGGGCATACAGGAGATGTACACAGTGTAGCGTTCAGTCCGGACGGGAAGTTACTTGCAACTGGATCCGATGTTGAGCATATTGGAGAGGATCATTCCTTCGGGTATAAAGGGGTCCGTCTGTGGGATGTGGAATCGGGTGAACAAAAGGAAATATTAAAGGGCAAAATGGGAGATATTTACAGTGTAGCGTTCAGTCCCGATGGGAAAACTCTCGCAAGCGGTGAAGGCTGGGCAGATTACGCTATTCGCCTCTGGGATATAAGTACAGGTGAACAAAAGCAGATACTCAAAGGGCATACAGGAATTGTCCACAGTGTCGTTTTTAGTCCTGATGGAATGAGACTCGCGAGTGGAAGTGGAGATAATACTATCCGACTATGGGATGTTGCCACAGGCAAACACATTCGGACGTTTAAAGGACATACCTGGTATGTTAATAGTGTCATCTTCAATGCAAATGGTAGCATGCTTGCCAGTGGAAGTTATGATGGTACGGTGCTTTTATGGGACATCGCTGTTTCAGACGATAAAAAATAGTGGAAATGAATGTGACTATAACAGCGTTTCTGTCAATTCCGTAAAGTCGTTCACTGTCACATTAGGTTGAAACTGTGTATCTTCGTAAGGTAAATCGTAGCGGTTAACGTACGCACCTCGATATCCGCACGCCCGCGCTCCCATAATGTCAAATGAATTCGCTGATACCATTAAGCACTCACTTACTTCAAGCCCCAGTTTACCTGCAGCACCACGATAGACCGCTGGATGCGGCTTAAACGCGCCGACTGATGTAACCGAAATTACATCGTCAAAATCCCACGTGAGTCGTTCTGTAACAAGATATTCCAAAAACTCTGGATCCCCGTTGGATAATACTACTAACTGATACCGAGAATGCAGTCGTTCAAGCGCAGGTAAAACTTCTGAAAAAGGAGATAGGTGTTGCCATCCTTGCATGAATTCTTCAACCGTACTACTTGAAGCATGAATACCGTTCCGTCTTAACATGTAGTGCAATGCGCGGCGCACCGTTTCCAAATAACCGCTATGTCCAAGCATCATTATTGTGTCCTGATACTGTTCAATTCGCTGCCGATAACGCCACTGTTCCCAAAAATCACCTGCAAATATATCGGAAGCATCGTGAGCATCTAAAGATTCACGGATGAAAGGTGTGAGGCTACCTCCTAAATCTAAAATTGTGCCGAATAGGTCGAAGGTGAGTGCTTTCGTTTCTGATAAATTCATTTTCATCACATCATTTGTTATTTTATATTGATTTTATTGTATTTTGGGTTTTATGTCAAGCGGACACCTCCGAATGGCAGAGGCATTCAATTGTCGAAATAAGTTTGTGCATATTCTTTAGACATTATAATGATTTAATCGGAAGTGTCTGATAATACCAAGAACGAATATAGTCTAAACACAAGTGATTTGTCCGTCGGGTTGAGTTTGCGAACCCCATAACTGTCAATTTAGCGTGCATCCAGGCCCGGTAGGTTCGGTTTGTAACCGAACCGGACTGAGCCCAGGTGAATCCTGGGTGTTTTGTTGAGCAGCACTGCTGAGTGGACAGGATAGGTGAAGGTTTCTGCGTAGGATCCGGTTCGGTTTCAAACCGAACCTACCGGCCTGGGGCATTTAGCGCATAATTCTTTTCTTAAATTGACGCTTATGGGTTTCGTTGCGCTCAACCCGACCTACGAAATTAAAACGTTATAATGTCTAATATGGCATAACAAGTTTGACACCCGCGTGTGGTTCAGCAGAACGGATTTTGATACTCCGTCGTGGGCATTGGGCGATAGAGAACCT
>PYJA01000027.1 GCA_003635185.1 Candidatus Poribacteria bacterium
ATTGCGTTCCCATGTATTTTAATGTTTAGACTTGGGTTTTGGACAATGAAAAACCGACAAACGAATCACTATTTAAAGAGAAACGCTACATATACCTATTGTCTGTGTGGCGATAGGGCAGGTGCCCTGCTTGCCGGTTTCGTTTTAACATCCGGTTTTGAGTCCCCCTCCCCCACCCCCTACGTTAAATATAATAACACAGGACGATAAAACAACTTTGATAGTGTTAGTGGTTCTGCCGTTTTTGTGCCCGCACGTGCATTTTGGCGCGTGGCGGGTTTTTGTTGTTGTCCTGAAAAGGACTCTAATGTGTATAAATCGTTATAATGTTAATTAAACGACTTGTGCCAGTTAAGTGAAAGTTTTGTTGTTTTTCACAACTGTTCATATTTGTAGGAGCGATCTCCGAATCGCGACCGTTTGCAGTCGGGAATCGGAGTTCCCTCCTACCTTGAGGACAGCAGGTATCGGAAAAGTTGCGGAATGCAAACCCAAACAAGAGGAACATGTGAAATATAAATATACCAAATGTTAACTGGCACAAGTCGTTAATTAATTAAGGAGATTCATTTTATGAATATGTTTGAAAGCGTAACAACCCAAAAGTATTTCTTTTTTATACTGGTATATGCCGCCATTTTTGCATGGACTTCAAGTAGTTGTAGTGAGATTTTATACTATGACGATTTTGAAGATGGGAAAATTGATCCGAAATATGAATTCAAAGAACAAAAAGGTGGATGGATAGAAAAGGATGGTATTATCACGCAGACTCAAGGAACACCTGGTGATCATACATATCTTGTCCTGAATGGCGAATTTGAGGATCCGCATACTGCATTAGTAATGATCCGAGTTGATGATTGGGAAAATAATGAATATACACGATGTGGTCTCGGATTTAGACTTGATTCAGATAATGGCTCGGGTTACTCGTTTCTTATTCACAGTTCTTTGGATAACATGGAATTCCTAAATGATCATCGTGCTTGGAAGCAGAATGATACAGAACCTCCGTTTGGTGCAGTAAAAATAGGTACTTGGTACTGGATGAAGGCTGAAATATCAGATGATGGTTTGGCAGGTAAAATTTGGGAGGTTGGTGAACCAGAATCGAAAGATTGGCTTCTTGAAAGTCCGCTTGATTTTGGAAGACTCAGACCGTCCAGTGGGCAAGTAGGGCTAAACGGAGGCTCAGTTATCCCGAGGTATGGTGGGCTTACGGTTGTATCATTTGACAATTGGATGATCTGCGAAACAGCTGATGAATGCACACCAGATACAGTTCTTGCTATCCAAGCAGCTGGCATAGCTGGCAATCTTCCAATAGTTTGGGATACCATTAAAGATCGCTATCTTGATATAAACAATGATGGACAAGTGAATATCTTAGATCTGGTAATAGTTGCCTCAAGTTTCGGTGAAAAAGGAACATCAAATCAGGCAGATGTAAATGGAGATGGTGTTGTCAATATACAAGACCTTGTGTTAGTTGTTAATGGGATAAACTAATGGCAATTGTCTGGTTCAGGCAATGGATAAATCCGTTGTAGCAGTGTCTTCAGTCCCGTAGGGACGATATGTTTATAGATATAAGAGTATATATGCCTTTAGTCCCGTAGGGACGATATGTGTCCCTCAACGACATATTTTGGACATATCGTCCCTACGGGACTAAAGAGGCGTTGTTCTATGTTTTTCTATAAACATATCGTCCCTACGGGACTAAATATGGGACAGTTTCAATCACCATAAGGGTTGAGAAGCACTCATAAAACATAAACGTTTTCTTAAATTGACGCATAAGGTGCGGTTTCCTAACTGCACCTGTAACCAATAAACAAGATAAATCCTGTTAATTTGGTATAATACCCAATGCTATCCCCTAACCCCTATAGCTTCTAACTGTGCAATCTGTTTTAACCAAGAATCACGGACTTCAGGGGAATAATCGCCCGGAAGTAGAGATTTGCGGGTGCAATTTAAGAATGCTTGCAAGGTTTGATACTGCCGTATTGGACCGATATTAGGTAGAATTCTATCGGATATAACGTCAACGATTTCGTCTACAGACAACTTACCATTGCGGTTTTTAGCAGCTTCCAGGTCAGCACGCAAAGATGCGAAACTTGCTGCTGAATACCCTTCTGTCAGTGATAGTAGAAGTTTAAACGACTCATCCGGAATTTCACCACTGAAAACGTTGCTGAGCGTCCATCTTAGAAATGTCTCGCGATCTTCACCAGTTGGATCGAGAACTGGAATTACGATGTCTCCAACCCGACCCTCTCTTCGTAGATCAGGTGAGAGATTATAGATGCGCGCTGTCATAAGTAGCCACGTTATATTTCCGCGTAGCTGCGGGTCAGACATCATCGCTTGTATTTTCCCTGTGAGCCTGCGTTCAGTAGCGTGTGCATCCCTACCAACATCACCGAACTGCGTATCCGCTTCATCAACAAAGATCAGCACATTCACAAGCGCCATCAGCAAACGCCTGAGACGTTCAAAGATAACATCTGTTTGCCCAAACCACATACTCCGAATGTTCTTAAGCACAAGCACAGGAATATCCAGTTCTCCAGCGAGTCCTTCAAAGATAAAAGTTTTTCCGCTTCCGATAGGTCCGCAAACGCTCAATCCAGAGATAGAATCTTTTCCTGTGGAGGTAAGGCGCGGAATAATCTGTGTCCTCAAAAAACCGATAAGTTTCTGATTACCTACAATATCTTTCAAGGTGTGTGCAGGTTTCTTAAATTCTACGACATCTTCCCCTAACTGTGTTTGGATAAACTCAGATACTTTTTCTATTACGTTATCTGGGCGCAGTTTCTCACCAGAATAACACGCTGAAACGAGCAGCTGGCGCAAAGCTTGAATCGATAATCCTGCTGTTAAAACAGCAAGCTGAGATTGACTACCCCATAGATTGAGTTCTTTTTCTGCTGGCTTTTGGGTTCTGTTAAACCATGAGATAAAATGTCTACGTTCTTCTACTTGTGGCGATTGAATTTCTACGTCAACGACTTGTGGTAAGCGCATAATGCGTGAGTTTATCAGACTCTTTGATTCCGCGATAAAAACGACTGTGTCAGTCGCCTTCATAAAATCGGAATCAGAAATCCAATCCTGCACGATGCTAATTCTATGCCTGTCCGCTAAATTCAGACTACGGATTTCGCCTTCGGGCAGCAGCATATCCGTTGCTTCAATAATGATAAGCAACTTTTCCGATAAAAGTTTTTCGCCGTGTACATCCCTTGTTCTCGAAATCAGACAAAATTGTCGTAGCAGTTCAAATGCCAATGTTGGGCTACCAATGGCATCGTTCAGATATTGTTCAAACAAACCATCAGAACTGTCTAAAGATTTATCAGCTTTGGGATTGGAGTGTTCTGGTCGGTTAGGGAGTGTGAAAAGACTTGTAGTTTTTCGCTGAGAAGATTCCGTATGCCCCCGCCACGCGTAGAAAGCCTTTTCCAACTTCTCCCGATCAGTTTGCCGTAGAAAGCGGAGTGGTCCGTTGAGTTCATATACTATAAGGAGAAAGCCGGGAACATCCCAGCTGTGTGTAAGGAAAGGCAGGAGAGGTATATAATCTTCTTCTTCGGATTCTTCAACAAAAAACAGGTCATGGATATTCCCGTGAAGCACAATGCTTCGGGAAGTGCCGGAATTAATAAGCATTCCAGCCTCAGACCTGAATTGGTAAGTAGGCTCCTTAACAGCGATCTTTCTACCCTCCGCTTAGTTTTCGGGTTTTAGCAATTTCAGATGGGAGTCTCAAGTTGGATCACGTTAACATATTCTGCTTTGATTCACAGTGAAGTCCTCAAGCCAAAGATCAAATTATAAGTGAACTTAATGCCCTATCTACCTTGTTCCAAACGTGCGACGCGGCCATCTATGCACCGTTTGTTAAGAAAAAACAATTAGTATAGATCCCACTGTCACACTTTATAGCGGCAGTTCAGAATCACTTTCTTTTTCTTTATCGGAATCATCGGTCTCTTTGGGTGCATCAGTCTGTTGTGCACCGAAAATGAGAGAATCAAATTCTTCGGAGGCGGCTGATTCACGTGCAGCGGCAAGAAATTCGTCCTCTTCAGCGCGAGAATCAGTTCCTGCAAGTTCTTGGGCAACCCTTGAGCGCCCCTTTGCTTTTTCCCGAATTTCGCGCATCCGCGTCAGTTCAGCTGAAGTGCCATCCATACTTATACCTGATAACATATCAGCAATTTCTTCTTGCTCGCGTGCCGTCACCAGATCTGCGTAGGTCTCAGATTGTTCAGTCTTAATCTTTTCTAAATCGCGTTGCAGGTCCAATATCTGAGCTTTATGCGATTCAATGTCGCCTTGTGCGCGTTCAATATCTTCCTCCAATTCATCTATGCGAGCGTTTTTTTCCTCTAAGGTGGAGTGAAAATCGTTGAAGGCAGCCACACATCGTGTATATTCCGGATGCTGCTTGATCTCTTCATCTGCAGTGCCTGATTTTTGCAACTCAGATGCGGTGCTTTTCGCCTTAGCGATTGCGCCTGCCTTCTTCATTTCGAGATCATCAACCTCATCCGTGAGTTTCTTCAGTGAAAGTCTTTTCTGCTCAACGAGTGCCATGAGTTGTCCAATTGCTTCCTTATAGCGTTGGATATTTCCCTTTTTATCGCGAATAATATCTTCATAAGTGCCACGGACCGCATCAGGATCCTCCATGAGTTTGTCTGCTTGCCGATGCGCACGTCCACTTATTGAATACCAGATTGCTTTGAAAAAACGGGTAATGCCGTTTGCCATTTTAATTCCTCCTATATGAAAATTTAAGTTTTATTCAAAATTTGTTTCTGAATTTTACAATAATTACAACCTTAAAACAAGTTATGGTATTCATCCATTATGAGTAGATGAAAATGCTGACTTTAATTTTGGCATAAAATGTGTAAAGAACTTGACTGCTTGATCATCTTGATGGTAAGGTGAAAATTTGTGCCTGCCCTTACATCTTCTTGTATATGACAGCGAAAGATATCCACAAGTTTGTGAACCAATTGCCATCATACCACCAATTGCAACAGGTCCAAAGCCGTATAAGCCCGAAAGAGCAATTATACCCCAAGCTTGAGTACCACCGATAGCAATAATACCCCAAGACATTCCACCACCGATGGCAATTACCCCAATTGACATTAAACCACCGATAGCAATAAAACCGCAAGCAAGCCCACCACCAATAGCAATAGCTCCATTTGCGAAAAGTCCCGCAATGACAATCTCTCCAGTAGAAATAAAGTCTGAAACCATGTCTGGCGGGGCATTTAAAGATTCAAAAAATCTCACCATCTTATCCAGATTTAATGCAAGTATAAAACACAGCGAAACACCCCATGCAACGCCCCACTTCCAATAGTAGGATCGGAATGCTTGTTTGAATTTTTCTGGGACAAAAGCCTCAGTCATTTTCACATTCTCCAGATTTTTGAGTTAGTGTCAAGTATAATCATTGCAAGCAATAGATTACTGAAGTTGTCTTTCTTTTATAGACAATGTTTTCGAGTACTGTTATAGATTGATTAGGAGGTACGAATTCTTGCTGCAACTACTTCGGTTTTTTGTCTCCATCCGTTTCTGATTGTTCATTAACACCTTCAACCACTTTCTGCCGAATTTCTTCTTGTATCCTTGCCAATTCCACTGAGTCATCATTCTTGCTAATACCTGATAACATATCATCAATTTCTTCTTGCTCGCGTGCAGTAATTATATCCTCAATAACTTCAGATTGTTCAGTCTTAATCTTTTCTAAATCGCGTTGCAGGTCCAATATCTGAGCTTTATGACATTCAATATCTTCTTGCGCGCGTTTAATATCCCGCTCAAGTTTTGCGACACGAACGTTTTTCCTTTTCAATGTGTAATCGAAATCGTCATTGGCAGAAACACATCGGATATATTCTGGATGCTGTTCGACCTCCTCTTCAGGTGTTCCCGCTTCTCGTAGTTCAGCAGCAATAGTTTTCGCTTTTTGAGTTGCATTTGCCTTCTTCTTTTCCAGATCATCAACCTCATCCGTGAGTTTCTTCAGTGAAAGCCTTTTCTGTTCAACAAGTGCCATTAACTGACCAATCGCTTGTTTGTAACGTTGAATATTCGCTCGTTTGGCACGGCTAATATCTTCATAAATCCCGCGCACCGCTTCAGGGTTCTCCAAAAGTTTGCCAGTCGGCAGATTTGCACGCCCAATAAGCGCATACCAGATTCCCTTGAAATAACGAGTAATGCTATTTGCCATTGGAATTACCTATCAGGGATAAGATTAAACCTACCTTTTTCAATATGCTATTTTAGAGGTGCTAAAATAAATTTTAACATATTTTCCAAAAATTTGTAAAGAGAATTAACTACAAAAGTTCACAAGTATGCTTATGATATGTGGAAAGTATAGCATAAGTATTTGAAAAATTCAAGTATATTTGGGGAACTGAAATTAATACCAATTGATTACTTGCGAAGTAGTATGCTATAATTCGGCAGCATTAAAAAGAGGCAAAATCGTTCCTTTGTATATACTATTCAATATAAGAGGCGAATTGGTGAAATTTGATACTATCATTGTTGATGGAAACATTGTTGATGGCACTGGTGAACGTGAGCCGTTTCTCGCTGATATCGGAATTCAAAGCGATAGGATCACAGCAATCGGTGACCTTGGAAAGGCGGAAACCTCACGGAGAATATCAGCAGCGGGATTGGTTGTGTGTCCTGGCTTCGTTGATGTTCACGTGCATTCTGAAATCTCTCTGCTTGGCGGCCGTGATCAGTTTGCTGCTGTGATGCAAGGCGTAACAACTCACTTAGCCGCACCAGACGGTTTTGGATGGGCACCCTTGCCCTCAAAACTTGCACAGGAACTATGGCATTACACGCAATTTGCGTATGGAGATGCTGAACTTCCACTCAATTGGCAATCACCAGATGAGTATCTCAGTATATTCTATGGACAAATCCCCGCAAACCTCTATCCACAAGTCCCGCACTGCGCTGTCCGTCTCGGCGCAATGGGATGGGATGCACGCCCAGCTACGATAGAAGAATTGAAAGTTATGGAACGCATAACCCGCGAGTGGCTTGAGGCGGGAGCATGCTGTCTCTGTCTCGGCCTGGATTATCAACCCTCTGCGAATGCTGATTTGAACGAGTTAGTGTATCTATCGAAGGTAGCAGCAAGTTATGATGCGATCTACGCTGCACATATTCGTTATCAACTTATCGGTAAAAAACCTGCTTGGGAGGAGACAATTGAGATCGCTCAACGGGCAGAGATTCCTGTCCATATTTCACATGAACGCGTTGACAATGAAGCGGCGGAGGTGCTTGATCAGGTTGACCGTGAAGATATAGATTTGACTTTTGAATCCTATCTTTACCCTGCGGGGATGACACACCTTGCAATGATGCTCCCGATGGAATTTCAGACCGGTACACCTGATGAAATGTTAGCAAATTTAGAGAACCTTGATGTCCGAGAAAAATCACTCCCATATCTGCAAGAAAAATTAGGAGAAGGCAACCAAATTGTAGGTCACAATAAGTCTGGAAGATATATCGGTATGCTACTTTCCGAAGCTGCTAAGCGCGAAGGTAAATCTAATCAAGAATTCGCTTTTGATTTCATTCGAGAAGAATTGGCAATTGAAACCTTTGTTATGCCGTGGGCAACATCCTCTGAAGAAAATGAACATATTTTAAATCGTACTGCAAGTCATCCGCGCATGATGATTGCCAGCGATGGTGTTTACAACATTCCGCATCCGCATCCACGGAGTTATGGATGTTTCGTGCAGTATCTTGGCAAATTTGTCCGAGAACGCCAGTTAGTCTCACTGAAAGAAGCAGTCTATAAGATGAGCGGTTTCCCTGCAGAACGTTTCCGACTTTCTGACCGTGGCAGAATTGCGCGTGGGCTCGCTGCAGATATTGTCATTTTTAACCCTGATACTGTGGCAGACCGATCCACATGGTTTGATCCGGTACAACCTCCTGTTGGCGTGGATTGGGTTTTCGTCAACGGCATTCCCGTGATTGAAGATGGCAACGTGACGGGGAAACTACCGGGGAAAGTTTTACGTCATCATAGATAAAAGTGAAAATATGAATCAAAATACTGTGGACATCTATGATTTAACTATCATTGGTGGGGGGAGTGCTGGACTTGTGCTTGCTGTGGCAGGGGCAAAACTCGGAAAAAAGACTGCACTTGTAGAAAAACATCGTATTGGCGGTGATTGCCTCTGGACAGGGTGTGTGCCTTCTAAAGCATTACTCAAAGCTGCTAAGGTTGCAAATTATATCCGAAACGCGGAGAAATATGGGATTGCTGCCACTGAAACCAAACCTGATTGGCAAAAAGTGATGGAATATGTGCAAAGCACACAACATACGATTGAAGCGGAACACGACAATCCTGAACGGTTTCGCGAAATGGGAGTCGATGTCATCTTTGGAAACGGACATTTTGAATCACGCGATACCTTTGTTGTGGAAGATATTGAAAACGAGCAAACCCGAACGCTCAAAAGTAAGAAGTTTGTAATTAGCACAGGTTCTCGTCCTCTTGCACCGCCGATACCCGGATTAGAATCTTGTGCTTACCTTGATAGTGAAAATGTGTGGGAATTAGAAGAATTACCGCAACGATTGCTTGTTATCGGGGCGGGTCCTATCGGCATTGAATTAGGGCAGGCTTTTCATCGACTCGGTGCAGAGGTTACGATAGCGCAACGAAGCGGACGTATTCTAACAAAAGAGGATATGGATGTCTCTGAGCGGATGTTAAATTATCTGACATCAGAAGGAATTGATGTCCGCCTGAATACGAATATAGCGAAGGTTGAAAAGCAGAAAGACGGGACAAATGTAACGTTTGCGAGGGCACAAAGTCCACCTACCAATGAAAATCTGGAGCAGGTTTTTGATAAGATTCTGGTTGCTGCAGGACGCGCACCGAATGTTGAAGGATTAGGACTTGAAAAAATCGGTGTACAAATGCAGAAAAGTGGAATCGTCGTTAATGAAAAACTTCAGACACCTGTGAAAAACATATATGCTGCAGGTGACGTAATCGGACACTATCTTTTTACACATGTGGCAGCCTTTCAAGCACAATTGTTAGTGCGAAATTTCCTGTTACCTGTTGCCAAAAAGATAAACTACTCTGTTGTGCCTTGGACAACATTCTGTGATCCAGAGGTTGCTCGATGTGGATTGACGGAAGCAGATGCACGGGAGAAATATGGAGACGTTGATGTGTTTACACTGGATCAGGCAGATGTTGACAGGGCAGTTGCTGAAGGGGAAACACACGGATTTAGCAAAGTCATCGCAAGTAAGTGGCGCGGGAAGATATTAGGGGTACATCTTATCGGTGCAAATGCGGGTGAGGTTATTCATGAGTATGTTTTGGCAATGCAGCAAGGGATTCCATTGCGAAAGTTGAGCGGAATGATGCACGTGTATCCGACCTATTCTACCAGTGTGTGGCGCATAGCTGCGAAGTGGATTTCGGAGGGAACACTGGTTCAGACGTTGCGAAAATTGATTAGATCGTGATAAGACATTTCAGTACCATTGCAATAGATCAATACACATTGCTGCGGTGTCCAATTCGATGGACAACTACTTTTCTTGGCTCATATTAAGATTGGCTCATATTAAGATTTAGTGCGTTGGACAAGTTTTGATATAAACTCAACGGTGACAGATTTGAGGTTAATAACAAATTTACAGATAGCGATATATCCTGAAAGGAACTTTTTATGAACACCGCGAAAGGGACGGAGAAAGTTACGCACCGTTGTCCACACACCTTCTTTTTACATGAGCGCATTGTTTTAGTTGCCGAGGGAATAGCGGCTGCTCTAATTAGTAGAGGTTAGCAAACGAGATTTAAAATAACTAATTGCAGGACGGACGCATTTTCTCTTAAAGTCCCCTTATCAAGAGGGAATGCATGAGTCCTGACCTTGAACTGTGGCTGAGGTCAAGTGATTTTCACAAATTAAAAAACAAGTAATTGATTAAATTGTGCAAATTTGACACAATACCTTTGCAGATTGAACATCTATCACAAAATATCAAACAATGGAACACATGGCGTAGAAGTTCCAAAGGAGTTGGGAAATGATTCGAAAATTCAACAAGAGCAGCGTTCACAGGTTTACCATAATCATATTATCCAACCTTATTTTGTTGCTATTTGCTTTTGGACCGGTTCTGGAAGTAGATGCGCAGCGCAACGAAGCAACAGTCGCTGGGGACTGGACATTTGACAATGGAAATGCAAAAGACACCTCAAAAAATGGGATCCATGGCAAATTTGTTGGAAACCCGGTATCCATTTCAGGAATAGTTGGTAAGGCGTTCGAGTTTAATGGCAAAGGCAATGGTATAGGTATACCGGATTCCCTACTTATAAATACGGGCGGACCTTATACTGATCGAACTGTCGCGGCTTTTTTTAAATGTAAGAACATTAGCAAAAATGAGAAGCAGGTGATTTTTCAAGAAGGTGGTGCCACACGCGGCTTATGTATCTATGTACACAGTGGTAAAGCCTATGTTGGCGGTTGGAATCGCGCTGAGTACAATTGGAATGGTGCGTGGATATCAGAGAAAATTCGATCAAATCGGTGGCATCATGTGGCTTTAGTCATTCGAAATGCCGCTGGTAAAGTCGAAAAAGATAAGTTAGAAATGTGGTTAGATGGTAAACTTGTTGACACAGAAGCAGGTGGGCAGCTCCATGCTCACGGGAATGACACCTCGATCGGTTACGTCACACAGAAGACAATCTACCATGATGGTGTTGAAGAGTTAAGCAACGTTGGCTGGTTTGATGGAATCATTGACGAAGTGCTCGTCTACAATTCGGCTTTTGATGGTCCAGATTTTCGGAAAATCGCGCATCCCTTAAGCATTGAACCGAAAGGAAAATCCACAACTATGTGGGGGGACCTAAAAGCAAAGCGGACTGAAAAGCTGGGGAGCGATGGATAAAAACCAACAATACTTATCGGACCAGGACTTACGCATTCCCCCTTGATAAGGGGATAGGGAGTTAAAAAATCGTTATTTCAATGATATTTCAGTGATTAACCCCCTAAATCCCCCTTATCAGTGGGACTTTAAGAGAAAATGCGTCCGTCCTGGTACATTTGCCTCTACAAAAACTGGGGGTAAATCAGGTAAAAAAACCTTGCTTATAATATATTTAATTTGCTATAATGATGGATAAATTTGGATCGTTGGAGTACCCTGTGCGTTCTATAGAGCGTCTGGTGCTAATTAAATAGGACTTACGCATGCTGTTCTTTTGTAGCATAACCTGTTAGGTTGTGCCACAAAAACGTCTCTGTTTTTTACCACGTTCCATCGGACAGAGTGGCATACGGGTCAAAATTGCGTAAGTCCTGTTAAATAGAGTTACAGAATCAAAAGGAGTTATAGAAATGAAAAGGTTGTCTATATGTTTTATTCTTTTAACACTGATAGTTTTTATGGGATGTGGAAATCAACCCAAGTCCCTAACAATTGTCTGGGCAGAATGGGATCCGGCTAACTACTTACAAGAACTTTCTAAAGACTTTACTGCCGAAACAGGAATTGCTGTTGATGTAGTACAGATTTCGTGGGATAATTTTCAAGATAAAGTCTTCACATCCTTCGTTGGGCAGGAGGACATCTATGACATCGTAATCGGAGATAGTCAATGGCTTGGCAGGAATTCCGTTGGAGGACATTACATTGATCTAACCGATTGGATTAAAGAAAATATTGATGTTGAGTCAATCTACGGACCTGCGATGACTGCTTTTGCGGAGTACCCGAAAGGCAGCGGAGAGTATTGGGCATTACCCGCCGAAGTAGATGCCGCTGGATACGTATACCGGAAAGACCTCTTTGAAGACCCGAAGGAGATGGTGGCGTTTCAAGAGAAGTACGGCTATGCCCTTGCACCGCCCAAAACTTATGCTGAACTTCGCGACATAGCCGAATTCTTTACACGTCCGGATGCTGAACTCTACGGAATCGCAACGTGGTATAGCAAAATATCCGACGGTATCACAATGGGTTTTCAGCAGGTAATGTGGAGTTTCGGTGCCTCTTACGGCGATCCAAAAACCTACAAAGTTGATGGATATATCAATAACGATGACGCTGTGAAAGCACTTGAATTTTACAAAGATTTGCTTAAATTTGCCCCACCTGATGCCCCAAACTATTATTGGAAAGAGACCTCAAATGCATATCTTACCGGCAAGGTTGCTATGGCAATGAACTTTTTTGCATTTTTCCCAGGTGTTGTTGACCCAGCAAAGAATCCTATCTCTCATGATAAAAGTGGTTTCTTTGTTGCACCTGCTGGGCCGAAAGGACACTATATCAGTATCGGTGGTCAAGGCATGTCAATTTCTACTTATTCCAAAAACCAGGATATTGCCAAAGAATACCTGAAATGGTTTATGCAGAAATCTGTGCAAGAAAAGTGGGCAAAATTGGGTGGGTTCACACCGCTCAAAGAAGTTTTGGAATCGGATACATTCAAAACAGCGACTCCATATAATGAAGCGTTTGCCGCAAGTTTTCCGTATCTGCGTGATTTTTGGGCAGTCCCGCAGTACGCTGAACTGTTAGAGGTCTGTCAAACCAATTGGAGTGAAGCTATCACCGACATCAAGTCCTCTAAGGAAGCTCTTGACACTATAGCACAGAAACATGAAGAAATCTTTGCAGAGGCGATGAAGGAAAACACCGAAGAATAAAATACGGTCAAAAATGAATTTTGTTAATCTTTATACCATTTCTAAAAATGATGGGTATTACCAGTTTTATGAAATGTGATGTCCGACGGCACAAATTGTCTGAAGTTTAAGTAAATAAACGGTTATTTGGTGAGGTAATTGTGGATTTCAAGATAAAAAATAATCTTCGGACAGTTTGTGCTATCTAAGACAGGACTTACGCAGTTTCTCTTAAAGTCCCCTTGATAAGGGGGATTTAGGGGGTTAGAAAGACTAAAAACACTGAAATATTGGACAATTTAACCCCCCTGCCCCCCTTATCAAGGGGGAATGCGTAAGTCCTGTAAGAGAGATATATTATCAGAAGTGGTATAACATGAACATCAAAATTCATTAGAGCGGTTAGGGAACCGTTCCTACCGTTCAGGGTATATTGAGCAGCAATTGACTCGTCTACCGAATATTTTTCTGTTTTCATAACTTCATTCGATACTTGCAAATTAACGTCTTGATTATTGCTTGCACCTATAAACATCTATAGTTTGGACAGTTTTCGTTTGTATTGTTTTTTGGACACCTCATGCAGCATGCCACACGCGCATGCTGCCACCGCTGGTGCTTGGTTACTGGATGCATTTACGTTTCTGGACACCTATCGCACCGCTGGTGCTGCCGAAATGGACAATAACATTCTTTTTCTGTGAGTTTCGGACAGTATTGTAACTCAACGAAAATATATCAAACATCAAAGTGGCAGTCCCAGAGGGACGGAATGTGTATAGATCATTTCCAGTCCCACTCCAAGCCCCAGAGGGGCGAAATGTGTTTTAGCACGAGGTTTAAAATGAAAATAAAAAGCATCACGACTCAAAAAACTGTCCAAACTTTAGTAAACATGCACTCTGTAGAATATGCAAATAGACCGCTTCTCGCGTGGGATGAGCGATTACCAACTTAAGATGGCGTTTATTATGCCAACGATGGTTTTGCTTATCTTGATGAATATCTTTCCACTTTTATGGTCGCTTTATCTGAGTTTTCATGATTACAAAGCTTCCATGCCAATATCT
>PYJA01000028.1 GCA_003635185.1 Candidatus Poribacteria bacterium
AAGACATTTCTCACACTTTCTGACGGCACTAAGATAGCATCACCGCAGTTCTTCAAACAAGGTCTCAACGCACTCCGATCTGCTCATAAGGCACTTTCAAGGAAGCAGTTTCTATCTGGCGGGTGGTTCCGTGCGAAACGACACCTTGCCCGCAGCTATAAAGATATTGCCAATCGTAGACGCGACTGGTTTTGGAAAACTGCCAAATCACTCTGTGAAAAATATGATACCCTTGTTGTGGAAACGCTCAATTTGGATGCGATGAAACGCTTATGGGGCCGCAAAGTCTCTGATCTTGCTTTCGGTGAGTTTGTGTTGATACTCAAGTGGCAATGCCACAAATATGGCAAATCACTCGTTCAAATTGACACGTGGACACCCACTACAAAAGTTTGTCATATTTGTAGTCATCAGCACACGACATTAACATTAGCAGATAGAACGTGGACTTGTGATTGCTGCCACACACACCATGATAGAGATATAAATGCAGCTAACGTTATTCTGAAAGCGGGGATGCCCGCTTAGGTGGAGCGATAATAAGACGGTTGTTTTCTCTGAAAACAGCGCAATCGCGAAGAAACCGAAGCCCCTACCTTTAGGTAGTGGGTGGCATCACTTGTAACCTCTCTCATAATTATGGGAGAGGTTCAGATTTGTTAGGAAAAATAACTATTTTAGATGTTGGTAGACATACAATATTTGAAATTAATCTACATTATATTTGATATTTTCTTGACACAGAAAGATATCTGTTTTATTATATTTCTAAATGCTAATTACTTTACTGATAGATTTCTGATAGATTTTCATTTACTGATATACTGATAGATTTTCATCCGAATTTACAGTATACATCGGATTTGTATTTTTGTTAATGTTAGGAGGAAAAACGAACCAAACATGAAAAAACTTTTAGCGATATACCTCGTTTTAATATGGGTTGTGTCGTTTGGCTGTAAACAGGAAAAAATCATACCTGAACTTTCACCGGGCAGAGATAAATTGTTGGGAGCTGGTCTCGCAATAGATGCCATTGAGAATCATCTCAAACTTGCAGAAATAGAAGAGGAAAATAAGGATGAGCCTCGCGCACTCTTGCTAATTGGATATAGTCACGCACTTTCTACGAGTCTTACGTGGTTAAAAAATAACGAGAAGGAAACAGAATATCGGGCCGAGCGAGCCCGACGCCTAAAAGAACTTAATACCTCCGAAATAGAGGAATTGTTTAAGGTACTTAACCATGGGTATCGTGTCCAAAAGGATACTATCCAGATCCTTATTGATAAAGGGACTCCTGTCATTCCGCTCATTTTGAAGGATCTAATTGAAAGTCGTTATCCGAAAGCCCACGACGATTTCGAATATATTCTAACCCAAATCGGGTCCAAAGGTCTTGATCAACTTTACACAGCAGTAAGCAGTCCAGACACGCCAACCTCTGTTAAGATTAAACTGATCCGAATTATTGGGGATATAGGCGACCCGTCCATTCAGGATAAGTTAGAATCGCTTAAAAATACAGTTTCGGATGCAGGTTTAAAGATGGAGATTAATGCTACACTCTATCAACTCGGTTATAAAGCATATCAAAAAGATATTGAGGCAGGTTTGAGTGACGATAATGTTGTAGTGCGCCGAGCCTCCGCTCGATCCGTGGAATTGCTCAATCAACCGGCTACTTCTAAATTAGTCAATGCGCTCAAAGACACCGATGATCGCGTGCGGAGGTACATTGCCAAGGCGTTACAAAAACACGTTGACCCGAATGCTGTAGATAATCTCTTTGACATGCTCACCAACAATTCAAGTGGCAGCACAAAACAAATTGTTTTGAATACTTTAAATCAATATGCTGAAAAGGGGCTTGCAGACGGATTGGCGCAGCGTCTAATCACCTTATTGACAGAAACTGAGCTCACTGACCATGAAGATAGACTTCGTATCGTTCAACTTCTGAGTAAACCTGCAGTGATAAAGCAAATTCAAACAGCAGATCCTTACGATAATTTGCATCCCAAAATCTTTGAGTATTTTAATAAGAAAGAAACCAATAAGATGGTGAAAGATGAGCTTAGTGCATTACTCGTTGAACTTGATAAAGGCGAACTTGAAGAATAGGTAGAAAATGTGTTAACCGTGGATTATCATAATGCTTGTAGGAATTACTACACGCATCGCGGCTCTTCTCCGGTAGTCGAATTTTCATCGTTAAACAAGGAAAAATTCCATGCAGAACTATCCATCAGACATTAAGATTACCAAAATTGAGCAGGTTACAGTTGAGATTGACCAGCCCGCCATCGGTTGTAACTCTGGTGCTAAAGAGATAAAACAACCTGACCCAAATGGGAAATGGCGTGAAGGGATTACCTGTATTCATACCAACGAGGGCACACTCGGATGGGGACCTACCAGTTGGGGTTCATCTGCTGAGGAAGCAAAATCTGCTCTAAACAAGAACCCCTTTGAACTGTTGAACCCCGACAGTGGAGTCGTTGAAGCATACCGCGGATTTGAAAACGCATTATGGGATACAATCGGGAAAATACTTGGTAAACCCGCCTATCAACTGATGGGAACTAAATCCTATGGCAATGGGTTACCCGCTTATGATAGCACAATCTATTTCAACGATCTACTCTACGAAACGAAAGTTGAAGGTCTCAAACGAATTGAAAATGATGTTAAAAAAAGTTTAGCTAATGGATTTACAGCGTGTAAAATGAAAATGGGACGTGGCAATCATCTCATGGAACGTAAGGCTGGACTACAACGTGACATAGAAGTTGTCCAACTTGCCCGTAGTACTGCTGGAGAAGATTTTAATATCCTCGTCGACGCAAACAACGCGTATACCTACGATGAAGTCATTACCTTCCTAAACGAGACAAGCAATTGTGATGTTTTCTGGATAGAGGAGATGTTTGAAGAGGATGTGGAGTTATACCGTAATCTGAAGGCTTATATCCAAGAAAAGGGCTTGAATACGTTAATTGCCGATGGCGAAACCCGCACGCGTGCCCCGCTCGAATTTTACGATCCTTTCTTTGAAGCAGGTGTAATAGATGTTATCCAACATGATATGAAGGGACTTGGTGTGACCGGTTGGCGGCGACTTGCTAATATGGCCGCTGCGCACAACGTCAAGTGCGCACCGCACAACTGGGGTTCGCTGCTCGGTTTTTTCCTCAGCCTCCAATTCGCAAAGACGATTCCACATTTTCTGTATGGCGAAGTCGCAACCCTCACCAGTGATGTAATTGATACCTCTGGTTACGGATTTTCCGATGGAACGTTCACAGTGCCTGACACTCCCGGACTCGGTTTGGAACTCAATCAAGATGTATACGATGAACACTATGCCGGTAATGAGCATTGGCAAGTCTCCTAATAGTAGGCACGGCCCTTGTGCCGTACTTCCCATGTAATCTAATGAAAAAAGGTCTCGTCGCAATGAGCAGAGGTGTAGATAGTTCCGACATTGCTTGCAGCGGTATATAGTGAAATCTAAATATATCTTTACATTTTATTTAGGTTAGCGGCGTTTGTAGTCGCGCAATTTATTGCGCCTTGGACATTCACAGGTAGGCACGCTTTGTAAGCGCGCCACCAATAGTGTTCAAGTAATTATATGTTTTACTATATGAATAGAAAAAAGGGGAAGTGTATGATGTATATCAAAAGATTTGCGTGTTTAATTTTGCCTTGTTTTATCTTGGCATCTTTTTATTTTCCTGAAGTTCTGGCACAGGATATAATTGTCGAGGATATAGAAGTCATTGATCTCAAATCGAGAAGTGTTGTCGGCAAGTACGTTGTGGGTGAGGAGGGCCTTGAATTAGGTAGTGTCTATCTCATTGACAGGGATTATTTTGTCAAGGATATGTCAGAAGAGTTCGAAGGCGCAACGTTTATCATGACAGCAATGGAGGATGAACGTTCTAAAGGTGCTGATTTCATCACATTTAGAGTTAAAGTCCCTATAGTCGTTTGGCTGGCTACTGACAAGAGATGGGGAAATCCGCCAAAATGGGCCTCAGACGGTAATGGATGGAAAGAGCAGCCTGATTATTTGGTCCAAACCAATGAGGAGGATACAGATATTTTCGTCCTTCTGAATAAAGAATTTCCCGCAGGTGACATTTCTCTCGGTGGTAATAACGATGCACCTGCAAACTTGGCTCCGATGTACTGGGTGTTCCTAACGCGTAGTGCCGAAGGGGCTGCTATTGAGACAACCGACAAACTCACGACGACATGGGGTAAATTAAAGAGCAATCGCTAAAGAAAATGACTTTCAGCTACTTCTTCAGTGTCAGCACACTAAAGAGTCTAAAGAGCAAAGCCAGCCATCTCGGCTGGCTTTTTATTGGAGGGTATTGCCTAACTAATGATATTTTGAAAACGACTCTCTTTTTCCTTTCCGCTAACCGCTTGCTGTGCCGGATTAACCCAATAATGGTCCGATTCCTTTCTAATAGTCCAAGAATTTTTCCTGACAAATCCGCTATTATGTGGTATAATTATAGCAAATCGATAGATACACCGCTGGCTTAAGCGTACTGTATTTACACCAAATTTCTAACCTAACTGGGTAGTCCCATGAAAAAGATTCTCGTCGCAATGAGCGGTGGCGTTGATAGTTCCGTCACTGCTGCCATGATGGTTGATGCAGGTTATGATGTTACCGGCATCACGATGCGCCTGGGTGCGCCCGATACAATTGAGGTTGAACCTGAACGTCCCAATTGCTGCTCTTTGGAGGGCATTGAGGACGCGCGCCGTGTTGCTACCCAACTTGGCATCCCTTTTTATGGTGTGAATTATGAGGATATTTTCCAAGAACAGATTATTGACTACTTTGTGGAAGAATACCTTGTCGGTAGGACACCGAGTCCTTGCATGGTTTGTAACCGGGAACTCAAATTCGGTAAACTTCTTGACCTTGCAAAAACGTTGGAATGTGAGGCAATCGCAACCGGACACTATGCCCGGATTGAGCAAGATCCAGAGACCGGACGGCATCTGTTACGCAAAGCACTTGATGTTAGCAAGGATCAGTCCTATTTCCTCGCTGCATTGACACAGGAACAATTGCAGTGCGCTATGATGCCCCTCGGTGAATATACAAAAGCAGAAGTCCGTGACCTTGCACGAAAGTATCAGCTACGAACAGCCGAAAAGATTGAAAGTCAAGAACTCTGTTTTGTCGCCGACACCAATTATAGACGTTTCCTTCAAGATAGAATTCCTGAAAAGATAGAAGGTGGCGATATTATTGACAAGGATGGCAAAGTTCTCGGCAAGCATCAAGGCGTACCGTTTTACACAGTAGGACAACGGCGCGGTTTAGGTATTGCAGTAGGCAAACCGCTCTATGTGACGCAGCTCAACGCAAAAGAGAATACTGTCGTTGTCGGTGAACCGGATGATCTTCTTGAGGATACCATGCACGTTGAACGTATTAACCTCATATCCATAGACAGCTTAACTGAACCGATACGGGCACACGTCAAAATCCGTTCCCGTGATGAGGGGGGTCCTGCCACTATTTCACCTATCAGTGACACCGAAGCAGTTGTTAAGTTTGATGAACCTAGTCGTGCAATTACCCCAGGTCAAGCTACCGTCTTTTATGATGGCGAATACGTCCTCGGCGGCGGTTGGATCAAAGCCTCTCTGTAACGCAAAATCCTGTAACAATGAAGCAAAGACTCCTCTGCTTGCTCGGTCCCACAGCAGTTGGCAAAACTGAGATAGCGATTCAACTTGCACAACACCTCAATGCAGAAATTGTCTCCGTTGATTCCAGACAAATCTATCGGCAGATGGACATCGGTACTGCCAAACCTACCCCTGCAGAACAGCAGGCAACACGTCATCATCTCATAGATTGTGTGGATATTGCTCAACCTTTCTCAGTTGCTGACTATCAATCCCTTGCGGACACAGCGATCACTGATATACAAGATAGAGGCAAACAGGTTTTACTTGTTGGTGGTGCCGGACTCTACTTCCGTTCAGTTGTTGATGGTTTGTTTGAGGGACCAGGGGCAGATGTTTTGCTCCGAAAACGGCTTGAACAGGAGGCAGCAAAGCAAGGTGTTTATGCCCTTCACAATCGCCTCTGTGCCTGTGATCCAGAATCTGCTCACAGAATCCACCCTAACAACTTAACTCGCGTCATCCGCGCGCTTGAAGTCTATGAACTCACAGGCATTCCAATGTCCGAACACCAGCAGCAGTGGCATCAGGAAAAACAACGTTATCCATTTACTGCTTTCTGCCTGACAATGCCACGCACACAACTTTACCATCGTATTGAACAGCGCGTAGACGTTATGCTTGCGGATGGATTGATTGCAGAGGTTGAATCGTTGTTAGCAGCAGGATATTCACGTGATGCTTTTGCACTTCAAAGTTTTGGCTATAAAGAGTTAATTGCATATCTGGATGGGAAATGTACATATCTGGAAGCAGTTGAACAATTAAAACAGAACACACGCCGATTTGCAAAACGGCAGTTGACATGGTTTCGTAAGGATAAACGTATTGAATGGATAGATCGGGAGTCAATACCGGATGTTGTTGGATATATTTTGGGGAATATCCGAAAAAATATCCACATTTCTTTGTAGGCGCGGTTTGAAACCGCGCCAAAACGGGTGTGTAAAGTTTTTGGCATGTGTGTTGTCTGAATCACGGATTAGCGCGGATTTCACAGATTTCGCGGATTTTATAGTGGATTCTACAATTAACTTTACATATGAGCTGTAGGAGGGAACTCCGATTCCCGACTACCAATGGTTTCGTCGCGATTCGGAGATCGCTCGGACAGAATATATGTAAACTTATTTACATAATTTACTATAATTCACTGTCTGATGAAGTGTTTTGTTTGAATCAGTGTATCGGTGTCCTATAGCCGGACGATGCCCTTCTGCTGGCATCGTTTGGGCGAGGTTGCCTCGCCAACACATCCTACCCGCCAGCAGTGGCTGGGAGAGGGGTGTGACAAGGAGTGGGTAATCGGGTAGAGAACCCTACGTGCAGTGACAAAAACTTTACATATCCATAAACGCTTTTTTCGTTTCAATTAAAATAGAATGCTGCTACAATCTGTTATATATCCTAAACGTAGTATCAAGGTGAAGAATCCCATGACTGAAGAACAGAAATTTATTTTTGATCTTAAAGGGTATCTCCTAATTCCAGAAGTGCTAACAACCTCAGAAGTAGATGATATTAAGTCCCAAATTGACACTATCCGCACCAACGCTGAAGCGTTACCACCACATGAACGGCAATTCCCAGGTGGTGCGTCTTCATTGTTGATTGATCACCCTGCGATAATTGATATTCTCAAAGAGATTTTAGGCGAAATCCGGATGGAATCGAGTTGGTTTACCTACCGTTCTATGGGAAATGGTGGGCCGCCGCCGCACGGTGGTGTCCGAAATGTTAATCCCAACTTTAGTTACCAATGCACAAATGGGAAGATATATTCGGCATTAACACGAGTTGTCTTTGAACTCAACGAAGTCGAGGCGGGTGAAGGCGGTACTCTCTTTCTGCCTGGAAGCCACAAAGCCAATTTCCAAATTCCGGAGACACATCGGCACACGGATTCCCCACTTTTTGAGACGTATAGTTGCCCTCCCGGTTCCGCGATTATCTTCACAGAAAATCTGTGTCATTCTGGCGACACGTGGAAAAACCCGGATCGTCCTCGAATCGCTGTTTTTAATTGTTATAATTTTGTCGGTTGTCAATTTCACAAACCATCCGTGTCAAAACATATAATTGACGGATTACCGCCTGAGAAGCAGGCATACTTCCGCGATGTTTGGGTCTGGCACCAAGGGGGACCCGACAACGGTAAAAATCTCCGCTACGCAGGTTGATAAGGCGGAAAATAGGGACGCATGACAAACAAAATTGAGACATCTTCAGCAATGCTCATCAGGACTGCAAAAGCTGATGCACGCAAAAATGTCTCAAAGTGGCGTTGCGGAATTTTAGGAATATGTTTGAGTTTTCTCCCTTTTATCAATTTTTTTGCACTCGGTATATCAGCTGCTTTTGTGTTCCGCTTGGTACCGAAAATTGATTTATCCGTACCAGAGCGAGTGAATATCTATTCGCACCATCCAGCACTCTATACCGAAACATACCGAAAGACAGTCAAAAAGTTTCGATTTATATATATCCTTTGTGGTTGGACCGTAGGAATAATTCTTACAAGACTAAATCTGATACTTTTTTCTGGGTCTTTATAGATATTACTATAGTTTGGACAATTTTAACCGTTTTCGTGTGGTATTGGGTTAGACAGAAACACCTTAGAGTGCATATATTTTTCGGACACACCTGTCGCCCCGCTGGGGCTTAGTGGTTTTTTAACACGTTGCTATACACATTTCGCCCCGCTGGGGCTGCCGCTTTGCTGTGGACAGGACATATTTTCTGCAAGTTGTAACGCTACCCAAAACTTACAGAAAACAGATGGAGCAGTCCCAGCGGGGCGAAATGTGTATAGGAACCCGGGTACCCTATCTTCTAAAGCCCCAACGGGCAGCATGCGCGTATGGCATACTGCATGAGGTGTTCCAAACAGCGTTGATGGATACCTAATGTTTTCATCAAAACGCGCCTACCGCTTGTGCGTAAGTTCTGGATATAATAAAATGAAAGTACTCATTAGAGAAATCAAACAGAAGGATCAATTATGAAAATTAGAGAGGTTGTTGTAACTGGGCAGAACCAAGTGGAACTCCAAACCGCTGAAATGGACGATTCAAAACTTACACCGAATGAGGTGTTGATAGACACAGAATATACGTTTATTAGCAGCGGCACCGAATTGGCTAACTATACTGGAAAAGATCCGAAAGTTTTTCAGAAAGGCGCGTGGTGTGCTTACCCATGGCGTTCTGGCTACGCGAACGTTGGGATTGTCCGGGATGTTGGTACAAACGTTACCCGCACGGTGCCAGGAGACCGTGTTTTTACTTATGGACGACATGCTTCAGCAATTCGGTATTCACAGGACAGACTTATTGCACCAGTTGGAGAAACGATTGACCCTGGTGTTGTCGCTGCATCACGGATGGCAGGTGTTGCGATGACTGCTATTATTGTTACAGAGATCGGCACTAATCCGCGCGTCATTGTGTTCGGATTGGGATTGGTTGGTAATCTTGCATCACAGATGTTCCGAATTCACGGATGTCGTGTTATCGGTGTAGACCCAGTAGCCGCAAGACGAAATTTAGCAGAGCGATGTGGTATTGCACAGACAATTGGCGGAAATGCAGACGAAGTACAAGCACAAATCCAAGATATTACTAACGGAGAACTTGGCAATATCACCGTTGATGCTGTTGGACACAGCGGTGTTGTGATGCAGGCGCTTCGTGCAACCGCAAATTATGGGCAACTCATCATACTCGGTTCACCGCGCGTTTCTGTTACCGGTGATTTGACAGAACTTCTTTCTGATACACATTTGCGTTGGATAACTATCCGTGGTGCGTTGGAGTGGTGTGTCCCGATGTATCCTGAAACTGGCAACCGCACCTCGCAATTCAGCAAGCAACAGACTATTTTTGATTGGATGGCACGCGGGGAGCTGCACGTTGAACCGTTAATCTCCCATCGTCTAAAACCTGAGCAAATTAAACAAGCTTACGATGGACTCCTTAACGAACCTGACACTTATACTGGCGTTGTTTTGGTGTGGGATGCTTAACCGCAAAAAAGATAAACGGTTTTAGAGTTTAGATCGCTGAAATAGTACCTTTTTAACCCCTTATATGAAGATTAAGATAGTAAATCGGTAATTTGGCGAGGTTAGGAAACCTCGCCAGCGTTATGGTGTGAGGATTGTTGTTCATTGAAATGTGAACATATTTTCGGATTTTACTATAAATAAAATTGACGTTTTTTTGTAAATGTGGTATATTATTCGCAACCTACATGCTCAATACTGTGTCTTTAGCATTTCATGTCGAATAACGATTCACAACCTCAAACGTCCCTCCTTAAAAATGTCCTGCTTATCACACCGCTTAGTCTTATAGGACCTGTTGGCACATTTCTGATCTTCGTTGCGTTTGCTACTTGGTTCGGTGATACTGCGGAGATGGATTTTATCTACTATTATTTAGGTATCGCCACATTTCTGATTCAATTACTCAGTTCCGCTTCTGCATATTCTGTCCTCGTTCCACTGTTGGCTGAGGCACGCGCGAAAGGTGAAGCTGAAGCGCAACGTTGCGTGCAATCCGTTTTTTCTTATTATATCAGGCAAATGCCGTGGCTCTGCTGCCTATTAGTTGCAATTTCATGGGGAATCTCACAGTTCTTTTTTCCAAACGCGGGACTTACCACTTCTGCTGCGATTAGCATTGTCTGTGGATTTCTCATCTTTGCAGTAATTTCATCTTTCCGTTGGATGCTCAAGGCGATTTTAGACACCTACCAAGTATTTCATCTCCCCGTGATTGTGCAAGGTTTATGCGCTGTCGTTGTGATTGGAACAATCTTTCTATGTAAACCGTATATGAACTGGTTAAGCATTCCGCTTGCTCTAATCATTGGCGAACTGTTTCAAGCAATAATTCTATTTCACCGATGTGGTGTTGTCTTAAAACTGCCGTTTTACAACCTATTGAAAGTGAAATCAACCCACTCAGATACAGATGGATTTCTATATACAAAACGGTTCCTGCGACAATGTATTCTGATGATGGGGGCAGCTATATCAGACGGATTGAATCCCGTTGTTGACAGAGGCATGGGGAGTTCGCTTGGTGCAAGTTCGGTCTCAAAACTTGACTATGCACTCCGTTTGTGTGCCATCCCTGAAGCGCTCACAAGAGGGGCACTTCCCGTACTGCTTTCACATTGGGCAGAAATATCTTCATCAAATAATGGCAAACAACTGCAGCAGAGTGTATGGAGAGGTGTTTTAGTGGTGATCGTTCTGATGGTGCCGTTTCTAATCGGATTCTACATCCTTCGATCAAATATTGTGGCAATAGTATATGGACATGGAAAATTGTCTGTAGAGGGACAACGACATATTGCTTCCCTATTGGGCGTTTATCTCATTGGAACGCTTCCACGTCTAATTAGCAGATTGCTTATCCGCGCACACCTGGCACGCCAGGACCATTTGACGGTTGTAACCACCACGCTTATTAGGCTCGTTTTGAATCCATTTCTCAATTGGATTTTTATACAGTATTGGGGATTAGAAGGGATTGCTTGGTCAACCGCTTTGCTCTCTTATCCGATCCTTGCGTATATTGCGATTGAATTTTGGCGAAAAAGCTAAACCGCAGAAAAACGTTCTGGGTAGTTAGACGTTATACCTTGTACGCCGAAAGCAGACATCTGACGCATACGCTCAATATCATCTACTGTCCAACACCATAGTGCAATACCACGGCGACGAACTTCGTAAGCAAATTCATCGGTTATCAGTTGGTGATTAACGTTAAGCAAGCTGCTGCCGAGTATACCGAGTTGTTGACACAGTTGGATGGGATGTGTGTGTCCGTTACTACTTCCGATAAGCCATCCTGTCGGAATGCCTGGTTCTAAGGCGCGAACGGTTTGTAAAACAGAGGCGTGAAAAGAGATAACAACGGTAAGTTCAAGCAGATCCATCTCTCGGATTTTTTGGACGACAGCCTCGGCTATGGTATCATCTTTAATTTCCAAAACCGCAATCGCATTGTCTGTAATACATGTTAATGCTTCCGCAAGCGTTGGTATCTGTTCGCCTTCAAACTCAGGATTGAACCATGCGCCCGCATCGGCACGTTTGATAATTTTTAAGGTTGTTTGCTTAATCAGACCGCTCATGTTTGTCGTTCGATCCAGAGAAGCATCGTGTATTACAACAATTTCACCGTCAGCAGTGCCGTGCAGGTCAAATTCAACGGCATCCACACCGATTTTAATTGCTTTCTTGAATGCTGTAAGTGTATTTTCCGGGGCGATCCCTGATGCACCACGGTGTGCGATTCGAATCCACGAGTTCATAGTTTTCTATTTCTTGTTATTATCATCACCGTGTTGTTTCATTTTTTTCATAAGAGTTGTGCGGCTGATACCGAGTAATTCTGCAGTTTTTTTCTGATTGTCCGCGCATTCATCTAACGCGAGTTCAATGAGTGCTTTATCTAACAATGCTACAACATCATGGTAAAGTTGTCGGTTATCTTCGGCAATTGCGGTTTTCGTAATCCCTCTTAAGACGGATTTTAGAGATGTTTCCAACTGTGATGGATCGGGAGTAGTGGGACTGTGTCCTATATGTATTTCTGGTGGCAGGTCATCTGGCAAGATTACATCTGATCGGGAGAGCGTTGCTGCGCTTCTGAGGCAGTTTTCTAACTCGCGGACATTACCGGGCCACGCATATTTTTGTATCAACAGCATGCCTTCTTGTGATATGCCGCGGATCGGTTTGCCGAGTTCATCTTGGATAAGTTTCAGGAAATGGGTAACAAGCAATGGAATATCTTCCCGCCGTTCTCGCAGCGGTGGCAGATGGAGTGAGATACGTTTGAAGCGGTAGTAGAGATCAGCGCGGAATTCTCCGAGTTTCACCATTTCTCCAAGCTCCTGATTTGTTGCAGCAATGACGCGTACATCTACTTTGAGTGTTCGGGTGCCACCTAACCTTTCAATTTCTTGTGTTTGCAGTGTGCGTAGCAACTTTACTTGCAGGGCAGGACTCATGTTAGCTACTTCATCAAGGAAAAGCGTTCCACCGTCTGCCAATTCAAATCGTCCGGGTTTCCCTTGCGCTTTAGCACCTGTGAATGCGCCTGCTTCATAGCCGAACAGTTCACTTTCTAATAGTTCATCAGGAAGTGCTCCGCAATCAACTGGGACGAATGGCTTATCTTTGCGTTCACTTCCAACGTGAATTGCGCGTGCAACGAGGTCTTTTCCTGTTCCCGTTTCTCCTTCAATTAGCACTGTTGTTGTGTTGCTCGCCATTACCCCGATGAGTTTGTAAATTTCGCGCATCTGCTCGCTTTTTCCAACGAGTCGATGCCCCCGTTGCTCTGTTAGCGCATCGCTCTCTGTTTCTACAGGCAGCGTGCTGCGGACAGATTGCGTTCGAAAAGCACGTTCAAGGACACCTTTAACGACATCTAAATCTATCGGTTTCGGCACAAAATCGAACGCATGTAAACGCATAGCCTCTACTGTTGTGTCTACATCGTCATAAGCGGTAATTATAATCACAATTACCCATGGGTGTTGGGTTTTAATTTCTGCCAACGCCTCCAAACCGCTCATGCCGGGAAGCCCGACATCAAGTAAGATTACATCTGGTTTCTCAGATGCGATGCGGCGCAAACCATCCTCAGCACTGTTCGCGATGGTAGGGTTGTAACCTTCACCTTCAAGGAACTGCTGAAATGCCCAACAGATTTTTTCGTCGTCGTCAATTACCATAACATTTTTCATGATGACCGTCCTTACCTGTTTTGCATTCTTAACGTGAGTTCAGCATAAGCAATTTTTGTAGCGCAAACTTTTAGTTTGCGTTTCACAGATGCACAAACTAAATGTAGTTTAAATAAATATTTCGGTAAGGGGCGAGGTTAGGAAACCTCGCCAGCAGCAGATGTACATCTCTGCTGGCAAGGTTTCCTAACCTTGCCATATTACCCAATTTATTTTTTAATCTTCATAAAGTTTGTGCCACTTATGTGGCAACTTGGGTATCTTTACGTTTTTTGCCGTTTACCGCCTTCTATTGAAAGTAAAAACTTTTCACCATCATCGCTCATTTCAGGTTTACCCACTTCTACTGCCTGTTCCTCAAGTTTTTTCTTGAGAACTGGATAAGAATCCACAACGGGCGTTTCATTGAGAGACGTTAAGGCAGGTTTACGCGCTTCTGCAGTTCTGATGGCTTCAACGAGTTTTTCATTTTTTTGTACGGTGTGTGCTGCATCTCGTGCTTTGAAGTCGGGTAAAACCTTATCGGCAAATAGTTCTAACGATTCGCATATATCTTCATGTTGATTCATACCTGCTTGTTGAATGAAAACAACCTGATCGACACCTGCGTCCTCCATTATTTCTAAATGTTCGCGGACTTGGTCGGGCGTGCCGATTCCGGCCCGTGCTTCAGCAGGGTCTTGCTTTGATTGTTTATACAGTTCCCAAATATCTGTTTCACCCGGAACTTGTGAACCGTTATAATAGTAGTGTGCAAGGGCAAATCGGAAGAAACGTAAGCCATCTAAACCGCGAGCAAGAGCAGTTTCCTCGTTTTGATGGCAGGAAAAACCTGATACCATCGCGATATTCGGGTTCACCCTTTGCGTAAGCGGGGTGCATTCCTTTTCAAAGATTTCGTAGTACTCCTCTACCCAAAATTTTGCTTCGTTTGCATCAACAAAGGCGAAGGTAAGCGCACCTAATCCATATCTGGCGGCATATCGCAAGCTATCTCGGCTGGAACAGGCTACCCATGGAGACGGATGCGGTGTTTGCAACGGTTTTGGTACAATGTTACGAGGCGGCATTGAGAAATGTTTCCCATCATATCCTGCATAAGGTGACTGTATCATCATTTTTGCAGTTTCACGGGTACATTCTTCCCACATCTCGCGTTTGCATTTTGGGTCAACGTTGAATCCACCAAGTTCCATGTGGGATGCAGACTCGCCTGTTCCCCACTCAACCCGTCCGTTTGATACCAAGTCAAGTGTTGCGATGCGTTCAGCAACGCGCGCTGGATGGTTGTATGCTGGTGGCATCAGCACAATGCCGTGTCCAAGTCTAATCTGTTTTGTCCGTTGGCTGCATGCTGCGAGAAATACCTCTGGTGCAGAAGAGTGTGAATACTCTTCAAGGAAGTGGTGTTCTACCTCCCAAATATAGTCAAACCCAAGTTTGTCAGCTAATTCTACTTGTGCTAACGCGTCTTGAAAAAGTTTGTGTTCTGCCCCTTCGTGCCAGGGGCGAGGAATTTGGTGTTCATAAAACAGCCCAAATTTCATGCGTTATGTTGTTTCCTTTCTCATATCGGTTCGTAGGACTTTGTTTATACAAATATGTTGTTTAGAAGTCGCGATTCGGAGATCGCTCCTACAGAAGAGATTTATTATGATTTAAACCATTAGTACTACTTTTCGAGCGTCTGCATTTCCGCTTCTGTTAGCTGCCATTCAAAGATGTCCATATTTTCACATAGATGTGGTTCTGAACCGGATTTTGGAATGACAACAATGTCTTTCTGGACAAGCCATCGCAATGCGACCTGTGCTGCTGTCTTTCCGTGTCTGTCGCCAATTTCCGCTAATTCCGTATCTCCTGCAAGGTTTCCTACAGCGAGCGGTCTGTGGGCAGTGATAGGCATGTTGCGTGTTTCACAATGGTTTCGCAACGCTTCCTTGTTGTTGCGGACATGGTATTCAACCTGATTTGTGCAAATTGGTAGTTTAGATACCTCACACGCCCGGTCAACTTGGGCAATACTAAAATTGCTGATGCCGATGCTTTTCACTTTGCCCGCGTCGTAGATTTCTTGGAAAGCACCAAAAGTCTCTTCAAACGGCACGGTATCGCTTGGCCAGTGGATTAACAATAGATCGACGTAGTCCATCTGCAAATCGTTTATACACACTTCAAACTGGCTTAGTACATCGGCATGTTTCAGGTGGGTATTCCAAATTTTAGTTGTTATAAATAGGTCTGCACGTTCAACGTTTACATCCCGAAGTGCCTTTCCAATTTGTCGTTGGTTTTCGTACATCCACGCTGTATCAATATGGGTATACCCCAATTCAATCGCTATTTTGATAATCCGTTCACACTGTCTGCCTTTTAGTTGCCAGGTGCCTAAACCTAACATTGGCATTTCGTGTCCGGACGCAAGTTTGACGTTTTCCATAACTATACAATATGGGTTTCAAAGCGGGAACCCAAACACTCCTTTTTTAATTGCATGGTAGTCAATTTTGGGAAAAAGTTAAGAGAAATATGACGCCTTTCGTAGGTTTGTAGAACAGTGTATGTCAGACTCTAAACAACGAAATAATATCTTTCATTTTCCACGCTAAAATCAGAATACCCGCGAGCAAAATTAGATACCACACAATCATCGCTTTTACCTGCTTTTTCTTGAAGAATGAACGTTCTGGTCTCTTCTGATTCATAAGGTTGCTCCTTACGCTTAGATTGCATTTCCGACACTGCTGCGATTATGATAGCATATATCTCGGAAAATGTCAAAACCGTTCCAAAAACGTGTCCAACCCCGTTATTTTGTGAGAAAAAGATTTGCTTTTTGATGTTTTATGTGATATAATGAGAAAACTGATTCCGTGGTGGATTTGTGCCGAAGCAGTGGGTGATGAAGCAGGAATCACAAAGGAGAGTTGTGTGCAAAAGAAGCACACGGCTTTAGTCGTCGTGAGTATCACAATACTTGGAATTGATACATCTTGTGATGAAACTGCCGCAGCCGTCGTCGTTGATGGGCGTGAAGTTCTATCAAATGTAGTTGCCTCACAGATAAAAGTGCATCAAGAATATGGTGGCGTTGTGCCAGAATTGGCATCGCGCAAACACATTGAAGCAATCAACTATATCATCAATAAATCGCTGAATGAAGCAGCGGTTACATTTGATGATGTAGATGCTATTGCCGTGACAAATCGCCCCGGACTAATCGGCGCGTTGCTCGTCGGTGTGGCAGCAGCGAAAAGTCTCGCTTACTGCTATAATCTCCCCTTACTTGGCATTAATCATATTGAAGGACACATCTACGCCAACTACATGGTGCATGATACCCTGACTTTCCCACATATCTGCCTCACTGTTTCTGGTGGACATACTTTACTTGTGGAAGTGCATGAAGGGTGGAGATATAAAGTCCTGGGAACAACACAAGACGATGCAGCAGGCGAAGTTTATGATAAGGTTGCGAAGTATCTTGGACTCGGTTTTCCCGGTGGTCGGATTATTGACGAACTGGCACAAAAAGGCAATTCAACAGCGATAGACTTTCCACGTCCTATGCTCCGTAGCGGCGATTATCAATTCAGTTTTAGCGGGGTTAAAACGTCTGTGCGATATTTTGTGGAGAAGGCAGAACGTGCAGGAACGATGGAAAACGGAGAAATCTGCATTGAAGACATTGCTGCCAGTTTTCAGGCAGCAGTCGTTGATGTGCTTGTGGCAAAAACCGTGCATGCCGCAAAAACCACTGATGCTCGGATTATCACATTGACTGGGGGAGTCGCCGCGAACAGCCACTTACGATCTTCTCTCAAAGATGCTGCTAACGAAATCGGTGCAGATGTCTACTATCCACCAATAAATCTATGCACAGATAACGGTGCGATGATTGCTGGAATCGCTTACGAAAAATATCGGCAAGGACTTCGCGATGGACTTTCTCTCAATGCTGCAGCAAACGGTTCAATCGTTGACATCTAATACCAAATTAACGGAATTTTCCTTTTTCAACGGTAGGTGCGGTTTCCTAACCGCACACTTAGCAAGACGAATCTCGTTAATTGGGTATAAATGGAGTAACCCACTTGGAATCAGACTTACGTATTAAAGCAGCAGTGGATTGCCTCAAATCTGGCGGGATTATTGCAATTCCGACCGATACGGTTTATGGGATAGGCGCTGACCCGTTTAATGCGGATGCAGTGCAAAAACTTTATACCTTAAAAGGCAGACCCGAAGAAAAACCAATTCCTTTGGTTCTCGGTTCTGTTGAAGATGTCCAACAGGTTGCACAAAACTTACCAAATTTCTTTTTTCATCTCACAGACAAGTTTTGGCCTGGCGGACTAACAATCATTGTTGAGTCAAAAAACCTACTGCCGCAGCTTACCGCAGATGGAACAACCGTTGGGCTACGTATTCCAAATCAACCCCTACTATTACAGATACTTCAGGCGTTTGGCGGACCTATTGCGATAACAAGTGCAAATCTCTCAGGGCAACCTGCAGCGACCTCTCCCCAAGAATTTGGAAGCGAACTTTCTTCAAAAATTGATTTTATTGTAGACGATGGACAAACGCCTGGCCCCATCCCATCCACAGTCTACGATATATCTATATCACCGCCACAAGTTCGCCGAGAGGGCGTGATTTCTGCCGAAACCCTTGCTAAGGAGTTGATGTGTTACAACAGACTTTCAAACAACTCCTAAATTTTCTCACAACGTCAACCGGACATTGGGTTCTCCTTGGGTTGGCATGTATTATTATATTGGCGGTTGTTTACCACAGATGGCGGCAAATTCCCGGGTTAACGGTTGAACTGATACGCGATGATACATGGTTTATCAATCGTGATGATAATAATCGCTTAGCGATTGTAGTTTCGCTCCACCTCATCAATAAATCTGGCGCACCAATTCAGTTTTGCAGATGTAAATTAAGTGGGTACGCCCCAAAACCGCCACCAGATCAGCTTTTTTTAGAAGGATATGATAAAACCATTGAACTCACTTATCCCAAATACGATTCATTTTCAGAAATCGTTGCGCAATCAGAAAACCTTAATTCTGCATACACTCTCAATCCGTATACTGAACAACGCATGTGGGTTTATTATGAGTCCGGTATCGTAACGTTGACTAACATGCTTCGCGCGCCAATTGTGCTAAAGGATATAAATCGGAAGCGCAAATCTTTTCAAGTTGCTGTGCCTCGCAATATGGAACAGATTCAGTTGTATCGTGAAGCAGCAATGCGTTGGTAAATCAACTGCAATTTTTGAAACTAAATATCTCCATTCAATTTTCTCACCCAACTCATACCATTTCTGGTATATTATGTCTCTCTTTTGTAGCATAAACTTCCAGTTTGTGCCACATTCCGCTTCATTTCTAACGACCAGTAATGGACAAAATTGATAGAAATGGTATCACTCCCTCAATTTATTTGCCATTTTTTACTGGGTGTGGTATCCTATATCTTCAAGGAGGATACGCAACCTGTGGCATCTATAAATGACATCGCAAACGAATTTATCCGAGAAGAAATTGAGGAATACCTTGAACGCCCCGATGAGATTGAGTTTTTCATTGAAATGTTTTCGCAAACAACACCTGACATGCAGGACATCGCCGCTGCACTGATTGATGGTGACCATCACACCGTTGATGAATTGACAGAGGAAGCACTTGCAGAAGGCACAGAAGCACTGGAAATTATGGACGATGGGTTAATCTCAGGAATGGGCATTGTCGGTATCAAGTTTCGTGAGAACTTTATCTTTGTCCCTGAAGTGCTTGCCTGTGCACGCGCAATGAAAGCGGGCATGGCACATATTGAGCCTATTCTCTCTGATTCGGGGATTGAACCTGTCGGCACGGTGATTATGGGTACCGTTAAAGGCGACCTCCATGATATTGGCAAAAACTTGTGCATTATGATGCTGCGGGGAGCAGGTTTTGTCGTCCACGATTTAGGCGTGGATACCTCCGAAGACGAATTCATTGAGGCAGTAGAAGAATTTGAAGCACCAATTTTAGGAATGTCTGCGTTACTAACGACAACAATGCCGAACATGGGCAAAACGATTGATGCGTTTATTGATGAAGACCTGCGTGAAGAAGTAAAAATTATGGTCGGCGGTGCCCCAGTTACACAAACATTCGCTGATGATATGGGGGCTGATGGATACGGCAAAGATGCATTGGCATGCGTCGCATTAGCCAAACAGTTCCTTGAACAAACAGACGAAGAATGGTGATCTTCGTTGTATTTTTATATGAAAAAAATAGACAAAAACGAATACGAGAAACGTCTCAATAAAATAACACAAATTTTTGAGGACCTGGTCGTTCACGCTGACGAACAGTCAACCTACCGCTGCCCCTACAAAAATCGGTTTGACCACTGCACAGCAAAATTTGGATGCCGAAACCAACGCAAAATCAGTGAAGGCACTGGACTTCTCTGTGTTGGAGATGATAAGTTAGATTATCGCAGTGCATGGGAAATAGACGAAACTGATGACACAGGACAACCGCACAAGAAAGCAGAAGGCACAATTACGTGTGATGGTAAGGTTTATCAACTCTCTCCCGGAAAAACCGTCTTTGACTACGCAGACGATTTAGCCGTGCAAGTTCCTACCTCCTGCTTTCGGACAGGGCAATGCCACGAGTGCATTGTGGAAATCAAACAAGGTATGGATAGCCTACGTCCACCTAACGAGGCAGAGGCATTCCTCCAAGATAACTACCGCCTTGCCTGCCAAGCTGTTGTTCTGAATGTAGACGAAGATATTGAATTCACGCCGCTACGGCGCACACCGAAAATTCTGACACATACTAACACAGGAGATAATAGTCCCCTATCTCTGAATCCGCTGGTTACTCATCGTGATGGAATAGTCTACTATGATAATGAAGCCATTGATCGATTTCGGGGACATATCTATGGACTTGCTTTGGACATCGGCACAACAACTGTGGTAGCAAATCTGGTAGATTTAGAAAATGGTGAGACTGTCTCTGTCAGTTCCTTTGAAAATCCGCAACGTTTCGGTGGAAGTGATATTATGCACCGAATTTCTTATGACGGAGAGTTTGAAGGCGAATTACGTAAATCGTTGATTGCAGCGTTGAATAGTGAAATCATGGAAATGTGTGAAAGGCACGACTTTGTTCGGCAAGAAATTTATGAAATCGTTGTTGCTGGCAACACAACAATGCGCGATATTTTCTTCAGGCAGGATATCCAGAGTATTGGACAAAAGCCGTATAAATCCATCATTGAGCATGAATATCGTAAGGGCATCCGTTCAACGACATCATTAACCGAAAAATCTCGTAGACTCGGTATCCGTTCCAATCCGAAAGCGATGGTGTATAGTTTGCCACTGATTGCAAGCCACGTTGGAGCGGATATCGCAGCAGATTTGGTGGCAGTTGACATGCAATCCCAAGACGAAGTTGTTATGTTAGTTGATGTCGGCACGAACACAGAGGTTGTCGTTGGCAATGCAAAGCGGATGGTTGCTGCTTCATGCCCTGCAGGTCCAGCTTTTGAAGGCGGCGGCATAGAATATGGAATGCCCGCCTATCCGGGGGCAATTGAGGCGGTGAAATGGGCTGACGGTAAGATTAACTATGAGACAATTGACGGAGAGAAACCACAAGGATTATGCGGTTCAGGACTTATTTCTCTGCTTGCTGAACTACTTCGGCACAATCAGATGAGCGCAAAAGGCGTTTTTGCTGATAGAAAACAGCGAGTGATGCCGCTTTTACCTGAACACGATATTACCTTCTCACGCGATGATGCAAGTAACTTAGCACAAGCAAAGGCTGCAAACTACTGCGGACAATATATTGTACTTCGTCATTTCGGTTGTTCCCCGCAAGACATTACAAAACTCTTTTTAGCAGGTGGATTTGCGAACTACGTTAACCTGCAGGATGCTATTGACATAGGTTTTCTTGCACCTGTCCCTCAAGATCGGATTGCCAAAATTGGGAACGCGGCAGTAGGCGGTGCAAAAGCAGTACTACTTTCAAGAGAAAAACGTGCGGAGATTGAGGAATTCGTTAAAAATATTGAACATATAGAACTTGAAACGACTCCCGACTTCTTTGAAATTTTTGTTGAAGGGTGTCAATTCAAGCCGATGTCAATTGATATATGGGGAAGATAAAAAAGACATCATTTGGAATTGTGGCGTTTGTAGTCGCGCAATTCATTGCGCCTCTTACATTCGCACTTAGTTTGGTTGAAAAGCCATTATCCGATAGCAAAGGAAACTCAAAAGGTGATAGAATTCCGTGAACGTTTAAATTTTGATAAACCAATTCTATATGATGGCGGATTCGGGTCCCAGCTTTTTGCTCGCGATATAGAACTTGCAAACAGCGCGCTCGCTAACGAATTGCATTCTGCTGATGTTGTTGGTATCCATTCAGATTATATCAGCGCTGGTGCAGAGGCAATCGGTACGAATACGTTTGTCGTGTCGCCACTTCACCTGCAAATGGCAGGGCAAGATAAATCGGATGCGCAACGACTCATCCGACTCGGTGTTCAGCATGCAAAGCAGGCTGTTGAAGAGAGTGGAAAAGATATTTACATAGCCGGTTCTGTCGGACCTTCGCCAGGAGCCATTGAAGCGGACAGCGGTGACACAATATTCGGCATTCCAAATGATGAAGTGAGAGAGGCACATAAACTTGTTATCCGAACACTCACAGAAGCAGGCGTAGATTTCCTTTGCCTTGAGACAATGTTTTCCGCGAAGGAAGCTGCAATTGCCGTTGATATTGCCCGCGAGACCGAACTCCCTATCGCAGTGAATATGACATATAAATGGACAAAGGAACGTAGCACAGGCAAAGTGATCTATAAAACCGATTGGGGACATTCTGCTGCCGACCTACTTCAAATGCTTGACAGTGGGGAGTTTTCAGGTGGCGATTCACTATTAGACTGTGTTGATATTATCGGTCTTAACTGTGGTGCAGAATCAAAGCGCACAGAACATTCGGGCATGCCTTACGCCATCACTGGGACTGAACAACTACATGCAGCACTGTCAGAAATAGGTATTAATGGTAAACGCATGATGGCATATCCAAATGCGGGTATGCCCCAACTTGATGAAAACCATAAAACCGTCTATACACAAACACCGACTGAGATGGCAGGTCATGTCCCTGCGCTCATTGAAGCGGGTGCGTACTTAATCGGTGGCTGTTGTGGCACGACACCTGCACATATAAAGGCTTTCCGTGAGGCGATTGATGCGAACCCGTGTTAAAATTTGTGGCATAACCAATCTTGAAGATGCAGAAATATCAGTAACAGCAGGCGCAGATACTCTCGGATTTATTTTTGTGCCACAGACACCACGCTACATCACCCCAAATGTTGCATCTGAAATCATTCGAGCGTTACCTCCGTTTATTACAACAGTTGGCGTTTTCAGAAATGCTGAACATAAGGTTATTGAGAATATTGCGACTCGAACTGGCATCACATCTATTCAATTACACGGCACAGAATCGCCTGAATTTTGCACACAAATATCACTACCTGTTATTAAAGTTTTTGAATTACAAAACGAAGAGGATTTGCAAACCTTAGACGATTATAATGTAAATGCATACCTTGTAGACAAACCAAAATCAGTATCAGATGGGACAATCAATTTGGAATTAGCCCTAAAGGCGCGAGACCACACAAAAAAGTTAATTCTCGCTGGCGGCTTGACTCCAGAAAATGTTGCAGATGCGATCCGATATGTTAAACCGTACGCTGTTGATGTTGCCAGCGGCGTTGAATATAAGAAACGCCACAAGGATCCGAATAAAATCAAGGCATTCATCAGCGCTGTTAGACAAGCTGATGAAGCAAGAACGGAAAGATGGAAACAATAACCCTAACCTATAAAAGACTGCCAGATCGGGTAAATTATTTTCAACAGCAACTGCTCTATGAAGATAAAAACGTTATTGTCACGTCCCAAAAGATTAAACCTTCTTCGCCAATCGTCTTGAACGGTGAGACAGTTTTAGGGGACAACTTCACCGCGATTTGGTTCGTATTCACAGGATTGTGGTACGACATCGGTAAAATATACAATCTTAACAACGAATGGACAGGCTATTATTGCGATATTATGAAACCAGTGAAGCGCAGTCCAGATCAATTTGAAATCGTTGATCTGTTTCTTGATTTGTGGGTATCCCCTGATGGCAGTTATGAAATCCAAGATGAAGACGAATTTGAAAATGCACTTGAAGAAGGGACTATAAGCACGCAATTGGCAGAAAAAGCGCGAAATGCGTTAGATAACTTAATCGGTGAAGTAGTGTCAGGAAAATTTCCACCCGAATTTGTAAAAAATTTCGGATCTCAATAAACCATTGGAGACTTGACATGTCTATTTTAGCAATAAATGGCGGTGAGCCTATCCGCACCAAGGCTTATCCGAGCTGGCCCACCTTTGATCCAGCAGACATAGAAGCGTTTGAGAGTATCTATAACAGCGGACGGTGGGGTGTTGGTGGCACAAAAGTTCCTGAATTTGCAAAACAATTCGCTGAATTCCAAGGCGCAAATTATGGTGTTTGCGTCAATAGCGGTACGACCGCACTCTATATTGCCTTAAAAGCTGCGGAGGTTGGTCCGGGTGATGAGGTGATTACCACACCGTATACCTTTCAAGCCACCATCGTTGCAATTCTGATGACACATGCTGTGCCAGTTTTTGTTGACACTGCCCCCGATAGTTTTCTGTTGGATGTTTCCAAAGTGGAAGCTGCTATTACGGAAAAGACGAAAGCGATCCTACCTGTCCACATAGCCGGTTATCCCGCTGATCTTGACGGACTTGTAGATATTGGCAATCGGCATAACTTAAAGATTATTGAGGATTGTGCGCAAGCACACGGAGCAGAATGGCGTGGCAGAGGTGTAGGGAGTTGGGGAGATTTCGGGTGCTTCAGTTTCCAGTCATCCAAAAATCTTTGTGCTGGTGAAGGCGGAATCGTTTTGATGAACGACAGGGAACTCTATGAACGCGCCTGGGCACTGCACAATTGTGGTAGAACACCACCTGATGCTGAATTCGGCAATATAGAACCGTTCGGTGGGAACTTCAGAATGACAGAATGGCAAGCCAGCCTCCTCCTTTCACGCTTAACGCGGCTTGAAGCCGAAACTAATCATAGACACATGAATATGCGCTGGTTAGATGGTTGGTTTGGTGAAATTCCGGGGATCAAAGTAACACCCCTGGATCCACGTGCAACCCGCTGCGGTTCGCACGGGTATAAAGCGATTTTTGATTCCGAAGAGTTTGAAGATATATCACGTGGAACGTTTATCAGTGCAATGCGCGCAGAAGGTATACCTATCGGATATTGGTATAACACACCGATGTATCGTGCTTCGTTTCTTTCCTCTAATCTTTTCGGTTCTGACCTTGATTTTTCAGATGTCCACTGTCCTGAAACTGAAAAAATATGCCAATCAGGACTCGCCTTCAGTCAAAATGTATTAATGGGAACAGAAGAGGATATGGAAGATATTATTAAGGCAGCCATAAAAATTAGACGGAATGTCCGAGAATTAAAGGAAAATTCGTGAAGTCCTAAGCTTACTCTGTTAATTGTTACTATAGTTTGGACAATTTCTGTCCGCATGAGGCAGGTGTCCTCCTCTGCTGGCGAGGCGGGGAATGCCTAAATGGCATTCATACCGTTGATTTCTTCCTAACCTCGCCAATGTGCAGGTAATTGTGGATTTTACTTAAAAATCGTCAATTACACTAAAAAACAGACAAAATTAGATTTTTTCTGAAATTTTACTATCTTTTTTATCCATAAAAGACTCTATAATACCAAATACTTCCATAAAAGGAGAATTTAAAATGAGTAATGAACGTGAAACCCAAAAGGAAATTCGGCGAATTGTCCGAATGTTAGAAGCAACAACAAGACATCTTGAAAAAGCTTCTATATTAGACGGTTTATCCAGCGGAGAAGCAAGGTGCATCCGACAATTCAACAATGCCCTGGCACGACTACATGATTTAGAAGCACTGCCAGAAGGGTTGTTCGAGCCTTTAGACGAGGGAGCGTCTGTCGGGGATATTGGGCAGGCATACCATCAAGTTGCAACCTATCTCAAAGAAGGGATGGGATTTGATTTCGACTTCGATTTCAAAAAAGAGAAGGAAACTATCGGCAACGTGATGAAAGATGTTGGTGAAGTTGTAACTCGTGCTGTCTTCAGCGCGAGGGAAGCAGATCCCGAGGATAGTGAATCTACAATCGAAGTCGTTGAAGTAGAGGAAGATAAATCTGATCCTGTTGAACCGCGTCTTGATAAATTAGAAGAACAGATGGAAACTGTTGTTGAGATCCTTCAAGAACTCCGTGCCAAGAAGAATAAGAAGGATAAAAAGGATGATTAGATGCAGTGCTGATATCACTTGCACATAGGGGGACATCATGACACGTAAACAATTTTGGGGGGTTGCTGCTTTCATTATTATACTGACGGGAGCCGCCGTATTTTATATTCGACACGAACTTTTAGATATCCGCCAGTATCAACAAGAAACTGATGAGGCAGAAAAACTGTTTGAGGAAAGCATGAAGAAAAAAGAAACGCCAGAGAAGGTAAACGTTGACCGTGTCAACGCTGGAGAAGTTGATTCAGTAAAAGCCTCTGATGCAGATATAGAGAAAATTCTCAAGGAACTTGCTGCGGAAGGGAAAGTCTCTGAGGCAGACGTAGAGAAATTACTTGAGGATGTTGCTGCGGAGGAAGAAGAGGTGGAGGAAAAAACGCTCTCACCTGAAGAATTAGCAAAACGAGAAGAGCGACGAAAAGCGCGGGAATTCTGGGACAAAATCGGCAAAATAGTAGGTGGAGGTATACACAGTTCCACGCACCCAGAAAAAATGCAAGAGTTGGTTCGCCTTTTTGAAGAAGCCGCAGGAGGCCCCACCATACTTACCGACATGAATAATTTAGCAACGATGCTCCAAAAATATGTGGACACAAACGGTAATGTGCGCACTTCCGATCTCTTAAAACTGGCAGATTCCCATGAATCAGTTCCCGGTGAATTTGGCGAATTCATAAGCACTGGTGCGACGTTTTATCGCAACTTGGCACAATATGCTAAGATCAAAGGTTACGAAGAAGTTAATTTGTACGAGATAATGACAAATCCTCCGGATGACTTTGAAAAAGTTCTGAAGGAGCATTATGAGTCTACCAAATAATAGCAAATTCTTGTGGGAATCTTATTATACCATTTCTGATAATATACCTCTCTTATGTAGCACAAACTGTATGAAGATTAAAAAATAAATTGGGTAATTTAGCGAGGTTAGGAAACCTCGCCAGCAGCAGGTGTACATCTCTGCTGGCGAGGTTTCCTAACCTCGCCACATTACCGAATTAATAAATTAATCTTCATTTAGTTTGTGCCTTCCAATACCGCAATTCATGAAATTCAGTAATGAGAAATTATTTTTAGAAATGGTATTATTTGAGATGTAGGAGGGAACTCCGATTTCCGACTAACAGAGGGTTAGTCGGAAATCGGAGATTGCTCCTACAAAATTCACCATAATGTTGTGTTGCCATTTTGCTGTTTTCTACCAATGCTTGAAAGAATACATCCGTTGGCCAAAAGACAAACCCAAAATCGCCCATAGACTACCCATAACAAATTCGCCCAGCATTGCACCAAAAAATAGTGGGAGAGCCTTACGATACGCACCAATTCCGCCGTGTCGAACAAGTATGGACTTTATACACCATGCTAAAAACACGGGAAACCAAAGCCTACCGAAGTTCCAATTGCCAGCAAGTGGATATGCAAGCGGGTGCAGTTGCCACCAGATAAACCGTAACCGCATAAAGAGAGTGCTTAAAGTCAGAACAATTCCGAATCCGAAGAAACCGAGATGTCTCCATTCTGTTTCACTTGGAAACGTCAACCAACGTTGAAGGTCATTAAATGCTTCTTGTCCGCGCCATGTGCCCAAACTGCCGTGTAGATAACCAGCATGTAGGAAAGCCATAAATCCAATAAGCAATCCGATAACTGATGATCCCCACATCACCCAAAGCAGTTGACGACTGTTGATTGCACCTTTTTCAGCAAGCTTAAAACCTTCAAGTTGGTTCGGCATCGGTTGTGAACGATAGTTTCGGGTAAATCCATATAGGAAGGCGAACCCTGTTAATGTTTGTGCTCCGATTTTCCTTGACCCAAAGAGTGAAGTTAGAAAAAAACTGGGACCTGCCCTATAAAAATCCTGTGTCGGTGTGCCAAGTTCTGCCCGCATCCGAGTAAACGCCAAAACCAGTATGAAATGGATACTGAAAAATCCCAGGACTCCCCACCACGACATGCCTGCTTTCAAGCAAAATCCGAACACAATAGCAATACTAATCAGAAAACCGAAAAACGCACCGCGATACCCAATCGGCTCACCCGACGAGTCAAGGTCAGTTTTCATACCAATAATATTGCGGAAGACCTTCCATAAGTGCTTATGCGTTATCCAGAGTGCAAAGAAACACAGCCCGAAGTATGCACCGAGCGATTGCATATCAATGTGTGGATAACCGGGTGTCTGATTGAAACCTGACATAGACCCGAAAATGAGTTGCACTTTCCAAAATAGATAGAAAACCCAACAAGATAATGACAAATCAAGCGGCATTAAAAAACCGATGCCGATGGCGTAGGGATTCAGATGAATAGGAGTTGAACCGATAGCATTGAGAGGTTTTTCTGTGAACATCCGACCAATGTCGTGCCGAATCGGAATCCCAGGGACAAAAGGAAATAGGAAATTGAGACCGTTTAGCAGATCAAGTCCTAATCCGACACCAAAACCTATCCAGAGGAGACGATTGCGGTAGAAAACACTTCCTTTCGTCATTTCAAAAGGGAGTAATATGATCGGGTAACTCAGTTTTTCGTGTTCAATCCACTGTTTTCGGAGAATAGCGCTCAGCATTACCATAGAAAAAGCGAGCGCAGAAAAGAAAAGCAACCAGAATAGGACAGGCGTGAGCCATGCCCGAATATGTTCTATTTCAAATAGGTTAGATGTCCCCTCATAATAGCCTGTTAGAGCACCGCGGTCCATCACTGCAATCCAGTCCGGAATGTATCGAAAAAAGAGTGATTGCCATTCATTTTCCGGCGTAGCAAACCAGCTGGCATGTCCCAAGATACACATTGTCGCCTGCAACAAATCATGACCACAGACGACACAGGCAAGCGTTACCATGAGGTATGTTGTAAGCATTTCTGCTTGTGTCAGCTGCCATTTTGGAAAGTATCGTGTTAGAAACAGGTTACAGATTGCAACAAGGAAAAGCGTAAAGACGGCGTTGAAAAAGATCGCCATCGTGGTGGGATATTGTGTTGTCCATACGGTTTCCGTTTGAACAACAAGATATATATTGAGGGGAAGCGATAGCAGTCCTATAATTAAGGCTCGCCAGGTGACATTTTCGGTTGATAGGCGAGGCGGTTTGTCCATAAATCTGTATCACTGTTTTTATAGTAAAATCTATAATTACTTGGACATTTCTGTAGCACAACCTGTTAGGTTGTGCAGAAGCGGAACACAACCTAACAGGTTGTGCTACAACAACGCAGTCCATTAGGTTTGCTAAACGCATGGATAAAAGTGTTCAGGTAATTTTAAAATCTACTATAATGAAATTTAGAAAGCTCGTTCAACACCTAAAAAAAGCTGCGGTTGCAATGGAGGTGTGAATGACGGATCAAGCGGAAACGCGAGTTCAATCCGAAAGATGCCTGCATCGCTTACCTGAGAAACGCTACCGCGCACCCCAAACCCTACGCTCGGTTTGACTTTTTTTATATCAAATGTATTATAACTATCCCAGATATAACCAATATCTGTGAAAGCGGTTGCACTCAGAACAAGGCCAAGATCAACGATACGGTCTTTAATAAAAGGCTTAGCAAAGAATGTAGCCACCTTTGTTAGACCGTCATTAATCTTTCTGAAGAAATTACCGCCGCAAAGGGTCCGGCTTTCTAAACTTAGCACCATCATTTTTTCACCGTTAAACTGTCTAAGTCCGTATCCACGCAAACCGTTGGCAGCCCCTAAGGTAACTTGGCTCTCACCGCGCCATCCGAACTGCATCTCCGTTTTAAATTGCGCGACAAAAGTCTGTTGCAAATCAAATAAACCGTTTTCACGGAATCCTGTATCTACTCTATAAATGTCACCGGTGTTAAATACATCGCGGAAATATAACGCACTTCGTGCCTGCAGAACAGAACGTTCAACCTGATTAGTAAAACTTGTTGAAAAATCAATAAGTGCTACGCCAAAAAAACGATCTCTACTTATCCAACCGCCATTAATACCGAGGGATGCATAATATTCGGTGCGCTCAGAACCGTATAATGGCGAAGCATATCCAAGGGAAGTGCTGAAGTGAGAGCCTGTGATAAAATCTTCCTCTCCCCCCATACCTCTGAGGAATCGTGTTTGATGAAAGCCGACATTTCTCCGCCCGACAGTAATCCCTACACGTTTGATGTCACGATTAGATGGTGACGCGTCCGAAACCCTGATAGACTCAATTGGTAGGTAGATTGTGCGGTGTGAGTCAAACCAGAATCCTAAGTAGTTTTGATGGTGCCGGTCACCAAAGTACTGTAGTATATTGCCGGATGTTTTGTGCAGAGTTTGCTCAAAAATATCTGTTTTTTCTCCATTTTCGTACCAACGGACTTGATTTATCAGTTCAGAAATGCTAAAACTTGCACTCCAACGGCTTTTTAAGGTATATTGAGGTCGTTCCAATAAAACACGCCATGAATCCCCTTCACGTTTCTGAATGTATTCACTGTCAAAATTCCAGTGAGAATTGACAAGACGGGGCATCCTATATTTCCAAGTAAAGAAACCACGCGTTTTTTCGCCCGCCTCCGTAATCCGTTCATATCTAATTTGCCCTGCTTGCCCAGACCCAAAAATATTAGATTCCCTTACTTGAGCAAGAAAATATCCGCTCTGATTGTTAATTCCTGGGTCAAGCGCACCGGTGATAGAAAAAAGTTCTGTAACGGTAACATGAATTGTGACATTTTCCAATTCTGCATCCCATTTGGACTCAATCTTTGCGGCACCGATATAACGTATCTGTCTTAAAATCCGTTCACTCTCTTTTTTATCTGCCTCTATATATACATCGCCCTTCTGAAATAGAAGTTCCCGTAAAATTACATTATCTCTGGTTTTTGCATTTCCAGATACCGTGATTTCCCCAATTTTCCCTTCAGCAATCTTTATTCCAATATAAAAACCATCGTCCAATTTTTTAGGGGCTTCAGTGACTCTTGCGTACTTGATGCCTTTATTGTGTAAAAAACGGGTAATCTTTTCAACATCCTTTTTCAATATCTCAGCATCATAAGGTTTTTCAACGCTTGTTTGCATTAGATTCTTAATTTGTTCTGTGGAAAATAAGTGATTTCCCTCTATTACAAGGCTACGGACAACATTCGCTTGATTGCCAAAAATAGGTTGCGGATTGAAGCAAAATATCACAACAAAAAATAAAAAACTGTAGTGTAGGCAAGTAGCACACAGGCGTATAGTAGGACAGACAAGACCGTAAAAACTAAACATCCTCTTGCAATCTGTCATTATACTTCACCTGCAGTTAATCTGCTTTCACGGTTGGAAAGGAAACCTTCAAGGAGCAAAAGACAAACTGCTAAAACAAGCAATTCGCCCCAAATTTCCCTGCCATGTCTTTTGATGTCTAATGCTTCAGTGTCCAATTCACCTATTTCATTCGTCGAACCGGTTTGTGCGTTGACGCGTTCAGATGCTCGCTGCAGAGAAATGGAAGTCAAATTGGCTTCAGCAGATGTGACATTAACAGCAAAAAAGTCTCTGAACAGCCTATCTTCTGCTTTCACGTCTACTTGATAGATACCGGGGAGTTCTGTAGACTCAAAACGTATTTCTCCATCTTCACCAATTGGAACTGCAGTCATGGTATCCTCATCTGGTGATTCAAGTCTTTTAATCCACGCTTGCCCGCCATAATTCTGTGGATAACTGGCTATGTAGGCTTCGCCAACTTTTATATTTTTTCGCATGTCACTCCGTATTACATAAAGCACACTGTGTTGCAGGAGCGGTAAGAAATACGGATTAACAAGTAGTTCGCTACTATTAGGTTGCTGTTGAAGACTACAGTTAAAGAATAAGATATGACTTTTTCCTTCACGCCGTTCTATGAGAAACGGTGTTTCATCGTCAAAACGTGCGATAACAGTTGCATCGGGAGCAGGAGTTACCGTCATACCTTCATAAAATTGCGGTCCATATTGACCTGAAAGCACATTCTCTGGAAAAATCTCAAAGATAGGATGTGTCTCTTTATATTTACTGACCTGTTGCGGAACCTGCCATCTAATCGGTTGACCAAATTGAGCAGGTATCCACGATAGATTGTGGCTGACAGAGCCGAAAACAATTATACTTTTCCCTTGGCGGATGAACTCACGTAACTGTGCTTCTCCTCCGGTAGAAATCTCTGGTCCATCTGCAAGAAGGATGATGTCAAACTCTTCAAGAGGAAACGTATCAAATTCAGCAGGAGTACACGCAGTCGGTTGTATCATAGGCACTTCCACAGTTTGCTTGCTTCCCAACGGATTCAGTGCCAATTTTAGATATTCTGTCTGTTCACCGACACAAAGCACCCGAATTTCACCGAGTGCTTCAAGCGCAAAATATCGGCGATTATCCACATTCAAGCGATCATCAGTTAACGCAAAATATCCAGTATGTGTCCCTGGTGCCGAAAATGTGTGTGTTAAAGTCGTCATTATAGATTCATCTGCTGTAGCAGAAAAAGTGTGTGTTTTCTTTTTCTCATCTCCTACATAGAATGTTAATGTCGTTTGTGCTACTGGGGCATCAGAATTATTTTTAATTGTAGTGTTCAAATGGAATGGTAAATCAACACCAATTAGTTGATGAGAAGGTAAAATTTCTTCAATATTTGTATTATGTGAGATCTTTTCACTAACAGGCAGTAGCACAATTCGAGAACCAGATCGATTCGCAACCGTTTCCCAATTATCCCAACCGTTTTGGGCAAAATCGGAAATGAGATAGAGTTCTCTATTCTGTTGGGTTGACTCAGAAAGGATTTCGTGTGCAAGTTCAATGCTTGGTTGGACGTTTGTAGCGCGATAAGATACTTCTGCGTTTTGAATCGCTTCTATAACATTATCAACGTCAGGGGTGAGTTGATGGAAAATAGGTTTCGGAGTATCCGACATTAAAATCAGACTGGCCGAATCTCCATGGCGAAGAGAACGGAGTACATCAGTTGCCAAAGTTTTGGCTTTCTCAAACCAGACACCATCAACGTCTTGGTACCCCATACTGTAAGAATTATCCAAAACGATTACGACGTCAGTTTTGGCGCGCACAGCAGCAAGCGGAAGTCCAAGTGTAAGGAAAGGGCGTGCCAAGGCAAGGGCAATGAGCGCCACAATTAACATTCTTAAAAGTAGGATCAAAAGTTGTTTCAGTTGCAGCCTGCGGGCATTTTGGCGATGCGCTGCAACCAAGAACATTAAACTGCTAAAGTCTACAGTTACCGCTTGGCGGCGGCTCCATAGATGGATAAGTAGCGGAATAGTGGCAGCCAATAAGCCTAAAAGAAAAAGTGGGTTAAGAAAAGCCAATCGTAATCTGCTCCTGTTGCTTGTATCACCTGCGAAAGAGATTTTTATTCATTTATAACCTAAGCTGCCATCTTGTAGCACAATCTGTCCGAAGTTTAAATAAATATTTCGGTAATTTCATAACCATAGACATCTTGTTTGATGTTTCTCTTGTGTGAGGTTCATTATCTTGTTGTCTGAATCACGGAAAGCGCGGAGGATACAGAGGACGCGGAAAATGCTTGGTGTCTCGGACATTTCCTCTCACAAGAGACGGGGCGTTAACAAACAACCTCTTAATTCCGCGTCCTCTGTGTCCTCCGCGATAATCCGTGATTCAGACAGAAAAGAAATCAGAATTACCGAATTAATAAATTAATCTTCATTTAGATTGTGCATATTAGTCCGCAAACTAACAGTTTGCGCTACGAAAACTTGCAAAATATGCATTATTCTCTATTAACAGGACTTACGCATTCCCCCTTGATAAGGGGGATTTAGGGGGTTAAAAAGTTGTTATTTCAATGACATTTCAGTGATTTAACCCCCTAAATCCCCCTTATCAGTGGGACTTTAAGAGAAAATGCGTAAGTGCTGTATAATCCGTCATTCAACAATGTCAATTTCAAGCTGATTGAGAGTACGGAAAACCCCTTCCGTGAATTCAACCATAGTGCCCGATTCTAAGATATTCCCCTGGAGTTGAATGTGATTTGCATCAGCAATAGTTTGTCCTAATGTAGGATCCATTTGAACCCATGTGCCGACGTATACCTCTGGCCAGAAATGGTAATAAAACGCATCTTTTGAAAACACTAATCCTGAACAGATACGTGCTGGAATTCCGACTGAACGTGCCATCGCTATCAACAGCACAGTATGTTCTGTGCAATCCCCAGAAAGCGATTCAAGCGTTTTCAGCGATGAATTGAAACCACCACTTAATTTTTTATTCCGAATAGATTTGTAAACCCATGTGCTTAGTTTTTTTGCTGCTCGCCATGAATTAACTTCGCCATCTAAGATTTCCACTGCTTTTGCGCGTATGTTTGGATGAGCGGCTTCAATAAAGGCAGTTGGCGAAAGAAAAGTTTGAAGTTCAGAATCTTCAATAGGTAAATCAACACAATTTCCGTCTTCTATCTCTGGAATTTCAACAGAAAGCGTTCCAGACCGTTCGGAATTCAACGTAAGTTTTTGGTGGTCTCTGGTCATAATAGCTTCTTTGAGACTACCTTCTGATAGTTGTACACTTGCAACAAACCGCGCTGCGCTCTGTTTTGGTTTTTTACCTGTCGGGATAATACGAGTGTTTAACACAAGATCAACTTCTTCAATTGCATCCAGGGCAGTTTCTCTATCTGTTTTCGTTGCCACCATAGACAATCCCATCATATCTGTTGCAGATTTGTAGGTTGTGCCATCAGGAGTAATCCATAAACGTGCGGTAATGCCGCCCATAATGTCCAGTTCTTGTTTTAAAATATAGACCTGTTTTTCTTCGGATTGATACGTTAAACTCGCTTCATCTACAACGCTAAGTTCTGTTTTTATGGATTGAAGTAGGTCGAAGCTGAACGTGTTATAGTTGAGTTTTTCACCGATCTTCAATTGGTCTTTAGATAAGAGGTAGTTCACGGCAACAGTATCGGAGATCGTGTTTTCGGGAACGTCAATTTCTGATTCTGTTGTTTGACCGTTAAGGGTCGTCTTCATATACGCCACGTTATCTTTAATTTTTCCTTCAACTTTTTTCTCCCCAGATTCATTAGAGGTTAAGACAAAATAGCGAGGTTTGAAATTGGAATCCGAATACTCAATACGGTTCATCTCAATTTTCATGTTATTCCCAAAACCTTTAAATTGCATGACCATGTCTGTTCTACTTCGAATCATTTCCTCGCCTTGATACTCTGTTTTTTCGAGATATATATGCATATATCCTATTTTCATGCCCATCATGGTCAGGTCATACCAGTGTTCTTCGGGCTGTTTTAACATTTCTTCAAATTTCAATTGGTCAGTCTCCGATGCTTCGCAAATCAAAACTATAGCTACCAACAGTAGCGCAGATATCCAGACAAATTTTGATAATTTCATAGTCATACCCATAAAAAGATTGAATTTGATTTCAAATTTATTCCTATATTCCCCCAATTAAGATACAGTTGCCATCGCAACTGTATGTGTGTTCCGTTGTTTAACCTTACGATAGTTTCCAAAAACTTTCAAAAAATTGCGTTTGATAAATTCTCGCAACCCAGAAATTGTTACGACATACATCCTTCCATTCTGTTTGAGATGTCGCTTTGCATCAATAAAAAAAATCTGTAGGAGTTCTTTGCCAACATTAGCGGGCAGGTTAGAAGCGATAACATCAAATTGGATGTCGGGTAGATGGCTGAATCCGTTGCTTAAAAGGACATGACAATTTGAGAGTTGATTCTGTGTAACATTTTTACGAGCATATTCTATAGCGACAAAATCTTTGTCCACCATATAGACATCTGCTGTTTGTGGACATTTTGCCATAGCCACACCAATTGCACCGTACCCACATCCAAGATCGAGACAAGTACCTCCTTCTTCAATTTCCAACTGCTCAATCAACAGTTGTGTTCCTGCATCAACCGTTTTTGGTGAAAATAGCCCCCACGTGGTAGTAAAGGTGAGGTCAAATCCGCGCAATTTTGTCTGAAAGATAAGTTCAGATTGTGTGTCTGGTGTCATACTATTAGGACTTTCGATTTTACCACTTTATCAATACACCGAGTGTATCCCCAGGTGTATTCCATAATAGATCAAAAGCGGCTTTCGCTTCTGTATAGTGAAAACGGTGTGTTATCATTTCAGATGCACGAATCTCACCGTTCTGTATTTTCTGCAACGCGCGGGCAGCGATATTTGAACGTGGCTCATCAGTGAGAATGCCAGCGACAAGTCTTTTACTCATCATCTTTGACGAATGTAAAGGGAGCGGTTTTTGTTGATAGAGTGCAATAAGCTGGATAATTCCATATTGACGCACCATATCCTGCGCTTGTTCAAAAGACTTAACGCCTGCATGTCCACCGACACAATCTATTACCAGATCCGCACCTTTCCCATCGGTAAGTCGACGCACCGCTTGGATAGGGTCTTCCTCTTTAGCGTTTATTGCTACATCCGCACCGAGTTGAAGTGATAACTCACATCGCAACGATAACGCATCAACAGTGATAATTCGTTCAGGTGAATAACTACGGACGACCTGCATCATCAAACTGCCAACCAAACCTTGCCCCAAAACAACGACTGTGTCTCCATCTTGGACACCTGATGAGTCTGCCCAAGCGACAGAGCTGGTGGCAAGTGGTAGAAAAGTTCCTTCTTCAAAACTGACATCTTCAGGAAGATGTACAATCCGCCCATCAGTTGCATTCGGTTCAGCAACTACGTATTCGGCGTGCGGTGCTACAACCATCACCCGATCACCAACACGATAATCGGCAACCTGACTCCCGGTAGCATCCACAGTACCTGTGAGAGAATACCCCATGATTGAAGGAGAAACAGCCTCTTCAAGAATGTATCGCCTAAAAAGTTCGGAACCACGGCTGATTAAGGTTGTATCCGTCTTAACACGAATCTGGTTTGCGTTTATTTCTGGAATCGGCACCTTTTCTAATTGGATATTGCCGAAGCCTTCTGGTTTGGTTACCCGAATCATGTTTCTAATCTCCTCGTCTCCCCCTATTAGGACACCGATGTAGCACAAACTGTTAGTTTGTGCAGATGTGGACACAAACTAAATGAAGATTAAAAAATAAATTGGGTAATTTAGCGAGGTTAGGAAACCTCGCCAGCAGAGGTGTACACTTGCTGCTGACGAGGTTTCCTAACCTCGCCCCTTACCGAAATATTTATTTAAACTTCATACAGTTTGTGCTACAACTCCCCTGGTTATGTTCGGTTTCCTAACCGAACATAATGTCCAATTAATGCTAAAGTTAACTATAAGTTTACCGTTGCAAACGCTTCACTAAATCCTCACGAGTAGTGGGTTTATTTAGATCCATTAAATAAATGTGAAAGTTATCACTTCTATCGGAAACAAACGCTATATAGCGTCCATCCGGCGAAAAAGTAGGTTGGATAGATCTACCGATGTCACTTGTAATCTTACGTTCATTTTTTCCATTAGCATCGATCAGGTAAATTTCCCAATCACTATCTCTGGTTGACACATACGCAATTGTTTTTCCATCTGGTGAAACTGTGGGATTGTAACAATCATAACGGTTTGGGTTGAAATGTTTTTCATTTTGTCCATCAATATTCATAGTATAGAGTTGATGCACGTCATTTCGTGAGGAAACAAAAACAATACGTTTCCCATCTGGAAAGAAGGTAGGACTGCCTTCGTCTGTTTCATTGTGTGTAATACGTTTCGGTTTGATTTTCTCAGGTGTGATTTGTGTGAGATTGAGTTCATTTAAATCAAGAAGATATAATTCCAGATTCTTGTCGGTATTTGATTCATAAACTATCTGATTGCCTGAAGGAGAAGCTCGTGGCACGCGTGCGCCAAAACTGATGGGGACAACAGAACGTGTAATTTTGCTGTGAATATGTGTTATGTTAAAACCTGTATAAATCGGGGTTGAGCCACTACTTTGAAGAACTATTTTGACTTCCCGTGACGCTTTCGGTTCGCTGCTATAAAAAATATAATTAGGAGTCTTGAGGAATGCAGGCGAGCTGTCATTGAAATCTGTCGTAAAGGTCACACGGCGTTGAATCTGTCCCTCTAAATTCATCAAATAAATATCACTATTATCAAGACGAAAAGAGGCAAACGCAATTTGTGTGCCATCTGGTGAGAAGATAGGCGAATAGTTATCGAAATTGCCGTGTGTAAGTTGTTTTGTCTTATAACTATCTCCTACAAGTTCGATAATTTTTTGCAATACTTTGGAGTCTGAAGTGCCTTTTTGGACGGTGTTAAGTATACGAAAAGCAGAATCTCTATCACCAAATATAAGATATGTCCGTGCCAATTCCATGCGTGCAGCGATCCGCTTTTCTGGTTGTCCACTGAAAAGCTGCGAGGCTTTTTGGAACTGCTCAATCGCATCATTATTACGGCCTACTTCATTATACGCTTTTCCAAGCAACATTCGTGCTCTGGGATTTTTAGGATCTGTTTCTATAAAGTCCCCTAATTTCTCCAGAGCTTCTCGCGCCCTTCCCGAATGGATAAGCACTTCGATTTTGTCTAAGGTGTTATTTTGACACCCCACCAATATAGCAAGAGATAAACTGCAGCAAAAAATAAATGTGCAATTCAGTTTTGCTTTTTGTGTTGCCCTTAACATATCAAGCCGATCTATAGTGGTACTTCAGTATAATTTCTAAAATCAGGTTTCCTCAAATGAGGATGTGTGTTTAAGAAATTCCGTATTTTTTAATATATTTCTAATTGATCTATGAGCGATTTACGTCTACCGCGCCATCCGTCCCTCACCGCATAGAGCCAACAGATTATTGCTTGGATAGATGAAGTAACTTTTAGAATCCAAGAAGGACGAAACATCAACTGTTTTCCATTATCAAGTGTCCAAAGATGAATTGAACCATCGGAATCTGTTTCAGCATCAGTCTTGTCATTTGTTGAAGTTTCAGATTGGGTATCGGGTCCAAAGGGTATTAAATCGCGCCAGCCTTGCACAGGATATGAATTGATATAAAAAATACTAATTGCCGAAGCAAATATAAAAAAAATTATACACCCCTTCACGAATCGCCCTAAGTATATCTGTCCAAGTCCAGGGAGAAGTGCCGACAATATCATCGCGGCATAAGAACGCGGAGGTGGACTTTGTCTATTGGCCGTTATATCGGAATCTGGATGAAAATCGGTAGCAGATTCTTGCATCAATTAAGCTTCTCCTTGTGCAACGAGATATACACCGATACAGATAACGATGGCTCCGATTATACGAACTTTAGGAATAGATTCTTTGAAGAACAACCATGAAAATGGTATTGTCAGAACATATCCCAAACTCAACATCGGATAAGCGATACTCAACTTAACACGTGAGAGAATGACAAGCCACACAAATGTTGTGAAACCGTAGATTGAAATGCCTCCGATAACATAAGGATTTAATATTACCTGTGTGAGTTTTGGCACTAATTCACGAAAGTTAATAACTCCGACCTTACTGACCCCTTGTTTAAGCAGGATCTGCCCCATGACTGTTAATAAAACATTGAAAAATAGCAATATATAGTCTTTCATATTACTATTATACCACATGTAGAAGTGTTTTGCAATTTTGTAGAGGAAAATTCAGAACCATTCAAATTTCTGTTGCTTTTTGCTTAAGAAATCGTTAAAATTTTAGTCAAGGAGGAGATTATGGTTGAACTGACATCAGAAGATATTGAATTTTTCAGAGACAACGGTTATTTGATTAAACGAGACGTGCTAAACCCTGAACTTATGGAACGAGCACGGACGAAGTTATGGGAAGGCGCACCAGCTGGAAGACTGCGCGAAGACCCAGAAACTTGGGTCGGTCCCTTCAAACAGGAAGAAGAGAACGAAGATAATTCAAATCGACGCAAAGGATTTCGCTGGAACTACCGTGAACCGGGCGGCGAAGAATGGATGGTCAAACTGCTTGCTACCGATCCAAACGTTTGGGGAATGGCAGAACAGTTCTTAGGTGCAGGAAACTTGGTAGTACCCGAACGCGTGCGCGGTATCTACTGCACATTACCCTACGGGGATGTGCCAAAAAAGTCAACTGGATGTCACGTAGATGCACATCCATTTCATCTCGGTGTTGTCGGTTATATTGATGATGTTCCACCCGAAGGTGGCGGATTTACCGTGTGGCCGGGAAGCCACAAAGTATTCTATTACGATTACAAATCGCAATATAAGAACGAACCAACGCCACAGTACGACGTTGATAGAGAACGTCTGAGTAGAGAATCGGGGGTTGATTGTTACGGCAATGCGGGGGATATTGTCTTTTGGCATCATCGGATCGGGCATGCTGCTGGACACAACTATTCACGCCAAATTCGCCAAGCAGTGCTATACGATTTCCGAAAAACGGAATTGTCAGAGACACAAGAGGAACCACCTAACGAAGATATGTGGCGGGATTGGCCCGGTATCAAGGCGTTGGAAAAGTCTCAGTCTTAGAACTCACTAATAGTTATACGCATAAGGTGCGGTTAGGAAACCGCACTGGGTTGGAGTGCGCTAAAATGATTTCCTTGAAAATCGTTCAAAGATATGATAACATGCAAAGCAATAGATAAGGACAATACTATAATAGGACTTACGCATTCCCCCTTGATAAGGGGGGCAGGGGGTTAAATAGTCCAATATTTCACTGTTTTTAGTCTTTTTAACCCCCTGCCCCCTTATATGAAGATTAAAAAATAAATTGGGTAATTTGGCGAGGTTAGGAAACCTCGCCAGCATAGGTGGAAATCTTCCTTGTGCGGACGGAAAATTACTCTTCATTCAAGGGGGACTTTAAGAGAAAATGCGTAAGTCCTGTATAAGTAAATCTGCTCAAAATGGAGACAGAGCGACATGAAACGACTGATATACTTGGCACTTGTTATTAGCATCGGCATAATCGTTAATCCGATACTCTATGCACAACAAGCGTCTTCACCGAATGCGGCTAACATGCAATCTACACCCAACCGCTTCACTGCCAAACTATCTGGAGAGGTTATTTGGAAAGGACAAGACCTCTCACAAACAAACGTGTCGGCATATCGCGATGAGAAACTCAAAGACCTTTATACCAGCGGCTTATCTCGTTCAGGTACAGGGGTGTTCGAGATTCGTGTGGAACCGGGCCGGTACTATTTAGTGGCTTACGTTGACGTTGACAACTCTGGCAAATTCGACGAGGGTGATGGCTACGGTGTTTTAGGAGTAAAGGATTGGCAAAATGAAACACAAAAACATCAAGCGGTTGATATAGGCGAAAACGGTGAATTGAAGGGGATACAGATTCCGATAACTGCAAGGCTTCAGAACATTGGTGAAGAACTGAAACTTGTGCCCGCAACCGTATACCAACCAACTGAATACCAACAATTTAAAACTGAGTTAACCCGCGCAACATCAGGGTGTAGAGGGATTCTAAAAGATTCTAAAAAGACTGGTAGTGCAAAAGACAAAAAACTTATTCTCGCGTATACCGATACATCATGGAAATATCGCGCGGGAATTACCATGGTTGATGCGAAAACGGGACAGTGGGAACTCCGATTGAAACCCGGTAAATACTACCTGATGGCGATTGTTGATAAGAATTCCAATAATAAACTTGATGCAGGAGATACCTTTGGATTTTACGGTGTTACAAACATGTATAAACGCGGTGCCTTTCCAGAGCCAATCCTGATTAAACCGAATACATTTACTGAGAACTTAGAGGTCCAGATTTCTGCTATTTATACAACGAAACGTCAATCAAAAAATCAAAAGAACACAGCGATTATTTCTGGTCGTGTAACGCCTATTCCACAAACGGAAACAGAGGTTCGGGTTGAAGTTTATCCGACATCTGCCTTAGTGAACCCTATCGTGAGTGCTACAACAGATTCAGAGGGAAAGTTTCGGTTCCAACTACCGCCTGGAGAGTATTACCTTATCGCTAATCATGATGCGGATGGAGATGGTAGGTATAGTCAAGGGGATACACTTGGTGCTTTAGGAACAGACTCTATCGCCACAACTCCGCCAGCTGCAGTCGTTTTTGATGCGGGTGAAACGCGTGCTGCTAACATTCAGATGAGTGCACGTTACGATGCGGAAGGACAACTTGTTGCTATAACGAACAACGGACTCACTGGGAATTTAGCAGTGAGTGCATCCGAAGATACAGTTTCAGAAGAACCGATAGGTAGGATTAGCGGAAAAATAACATCCTTTTTCGCCTCGCGCACCGCTAAAAAAGAGAATGAAGAATCTACTTCGGAGAATCAAGAACGTGTCCCGGATGGTATTTTAAGTCTTTCTACGACACCAGATTTCAGTTCACCGATGTGGATGCCGCTGTTTCTTGACGAAGAGGGGAGGTACCTCGTTGATGTTAAACCCGGACGATATTATATCATGGCAGTTGTGGACCGAAACAGTGATGGACAATCCGGAACTACGGACGGCATCGGGATTTTCGGCACACATCAACCGGTGCGCGGCACGCCAGCTGCTGTTACCGTTTTTCCCGGCAAGATGACACCGCATGTAGATATTGACATTTTGGCATCTTATGTTGATGAGAAAGGCACAATGGCTGAACTCACAGACGGTGGACGTTGGAATATCGCACGTAGGTTTGGAGAACCAGAGGACATTTTCAAATATACCCAGAATGGTAAAATGATTGAAGAGTGGATGTATTGGACGAAAGGTATAGCGTTTAACTTTGAAGCGGATGGTGCGGGGTGGAAACTCAAAGACCAGAATAAGTTTGAACCGAAAACACAGAATATTCCGAAGGAAACGGAAACGCCTGAAGAAGATAAACAGGATAGCGTGAATACCCCTAAAACTGAGCAGCCCAAGAACATGAGTGTAGACGGATTTTCGCTCGCTGCAGAGTCCGTGTTTATCTATTATAGTCATGAAGGTGTTTTGTGGCGGATTGCACCTGCAGAGACTGCTGATGTTGCAGCAAACGTTCTCCGTGATGTACCAGTAGATACCCGTGTTGCACCGCTCGGGGCAGGTTTTCGACCTTCTGCATCAGAAAACGGCATGCTTGTTTTCCACGATTTTGATGATAACGTGATCATCAGGGATATTGGGAGGGGAAGAAACATGGTGCTTCTTGATAATAGACAACTTGCAGAAGATGTCGCGATCTCTCCAGATGGTGAATATATTGCGTACGCACAAACCGCACCGACTAAACGGAAACGGATTGTTATTCAAAGTCTCCGAAATGAAAAGATTTTCCGAATTCCTTCAACAGCACTGGAAATGTCTAACCCCGCATGGCGTTCAGATGGAGAATTGATTGCTTATGCCACTGCGGGCAGTATTGAAAACCCGAAGGCTGACGAAAACCGCAATATCTATGCTTTTGACAATGTTTCCAACAGTGTTGAACCGATAGTGATTTCGCCTGCAGATGACGCAGAACCTGCATGGCATCCTGCAGAACGAAACTCACTCGCTTTTTCGCGGGGTGAAGATGGTAACCCCCGTCAAATTTGGATTATCACTTTCTCTGATACTGGTGAACCGACAGAGAAACAAGTTACTGAAATGGGGGGGAGTCGTCCCGTCTGGGTGCCACCGAATGGGCGCTGGATACTCTATGAAAACAATGGGCAACTTTGGACTGTTGATATGCAGACCCCTGGTAGTGAATCACCATTAATGAGTAATGGGAAAGCGGTGTTTGGGTACCAGCCTATTGCAGTTTGGGTTGATAATAGTGATTAAAATGATTTAAGGTTTACTGAGTGTCTCGGACCTCTTGAGTTCCTACGGGACTGAAGATTGGAATTTAAGGCGAATCTCAAAGTTTTTTTAATTGATGTTATAGTATGGTTCGGAAACCGAACCTACTGTCAGGAAAATAAGGCAAATCCCGTTAATTTGGCATAAGGCAGTATTAAATGAACGTTAATAACCGAACAATCTTTAGTAATGATAATTTACATATACTAAGAGGTTTAGACACAGAATCCGTAGACCTTATATACCTTGATCCGCCCTTCAATAGTAACCGCAACTATTCTGCTCCGATTGGCAGTGAAGCAGCAGGCGCAGCGTTTAAAGACACATGGACACTCTCCGATGTGGATAACGCATGGCACGGTGAAATCGCTGACCGTGAACCCGCTTTATATCAGGCAATACACTCAGCCGAATTAACCCATAGCAAAGGTATGAAATCTTACCTCATCATGATGGCGGTGCGGTTGTTAGAGATGAAACGTGTCCTCAAAGAAACAGGTTCAATCTATTTACACTGCGATCCCACTGCAAGCCATTATCTGAAGGTCGTCATGGACAGTATCTTTGGAAGAAACAACTACAGATCTGAGATCACATGGAAACGTGCAACGTCTACGCAAAAAGGGTCTCAGCATCGCAGTTTAAGGTGGGGAAACAATGCTGATATGCTCCTATATTATGCAGCATCTCCAGCAACATCGTTGCGTCCAGAAAGAGAATTGACAGAACCCGAAATCCTGCAGAAATTCAAGCATGTTGACGAAAACGGGGAAAGGTATTACAACGACTCAGCGCATATTTGGAGTACTCCGAATATGGGTGCGCGTCCGAACCTTTGTTATGAATGGCGTGGGTTTGTCAATCCACATCCATCTGGCTGGCGGTTAAGCAAAGAACGTTTGGAGGAGGAATATCAAAAAGGGAATATCGTTATTCGTCCTGATGGAAAATTAGAACGGCGGAAGTATTTAAAAGATTATAAAGGCGCGTCCTATGGTAATATCTGGGATGATGTCCTTCCACCTGCAGGGGAGGAACGCACCGGCTATCCTACACAAAAACCTGTTGCGTTGTTAGATCGTATCATCAAAGCATCCACTAACAAAGACGATACAGTGTTAGACCCTTTCTGTGGTTGTGCTACAACTTGTGTTGCTGCTGAAAGGTTACAAAGACAGTGGATCGGTATTGACATATCTCCGAAAGCAATTGAACTCGTCAAGTACCGATTAGAAAAGGAAGTCGGTTTTTGGGGCAACGTAATTAGTCAAAAAGATATACCTAAACGCAGTGAGAAATTGCCTAATTACACCACTCACAAGCATCAACTCTATGGTAAGCAAGAAGGTGTTTGCAATGGTTGTAAATCACATTTTCCATTCCGTAATATGACTGTAGATCATATTGTCCCACAAAAACACGGTGGCACAGATCACGAGGATAACTTACAACTTCTCTGTGGGGCTTGTAATTCCACGAAAGGCACAGGCACACAGGCGGAACTTATTGCGAAACTTAAAGAGCAGGGGATTTTACAAAAGTAATTACAAACAAAAAAAAGAGAATAATTATGTCTATAGAATATCAACGGACTTCAGAAAATATCAACGAATTTACCAGTAAAATAATCCTAAAAAAAGTTTCGGATCAAATTGATCAGCTGCTAACTAACGAATATGACTGGGATGAGATTGGTTATGAAAAACCAGATCCGAAAGATATAGATTATGCGAAACGGACTATGTTAGAATTTATTTCATCTATAAATTCTGCAGGATATTCATTATCTGCATTAGAAACGCCATTTATATCCAATGGTGAAAATGGTGGTGCAACTATAGAATGGCGAGAAAGTGGAAGGAGCCTATATTTTGACATAAAACATCGAAGCGCAAAGTTTACAAAGGTATGGAAAGAAGGCAACAAAACGATAGTCCGAACCAATAAGCTTCACAAAACTGACTATGTAAAAGTATGGGAATGGATAATTATAGTCCAATCCGAAAATATGTGGACATCTCAATGAACAACAATCCCGACACCATCTCGCTGGCGAGGTTCGGAAACCTCGCCAATGTCCAAGTAATTGTGGGTTGGACTATATATCAGTTTTCAAGCAAAAAAACATAAGGTAACATGCCAGTAGAAATTGGTATGTTCCCTTTTTTATTGAGAAAAAACAGAAAATACAATAAAATAATTAAGAAATACTATAAATCCAAAATGACTGTTTGGGAAGATAAATTTAAAATATTTTAAGATTTACTACAGATATACTATGAGGTGTCCCTATGCATAAACCAAACAAGTTCGCACTATCTCTACTAATGATACTCTGTCTTACGATGTTTCTCTCTACCGCTTCGGCGCAATATTTACTCGTGCCGATGGAGCAGAAACAGACGAACCATTTGAAAGCCTACGGACTAACATATTGGGCATTAGAGGTGCCGCGTGAATACTCATGTTTCTGGTGGTTGAATTATCGTGGAGGGTCATTTGTGATTCCCGATGCCCCCGATGTCCGCGTACGTGCCGCACAGATGGGTGTCACAATTGAACCGATGAGCGATGTTGAGTATCGGACAATCAAAGAGACCATCATTGAAACGAGCAATATGGATGAGATTTTGCTTGAAAAAGCACCCAAAATTGCTGTGTATGCGCCCCCTGAGGCATCGCCGTATCGTGACCCGTGGGACGATGCGGTCAAAATTGCACTGGACTATGCCGAAATTCCTTATGACCAAATCTGGGACAAAGAGGTGCAGCGCGGTGCTTTACACACTGAAGGTTACGATTGGTTGCATCTACACCACGAAGATTTTACTGGACAACACGGGAAATTCCATGGATCCTATTCCCATCAAGTGTGGTATCAACAACGGATGGCACTGTTTGAGACGGCAGCAAAAGAAGCTGGATTTAAACGTGTGCCACGTCATAAAGGACAAACGGCATTGGATATAGCCGATTATGTGGCAAAAGGCGGCTTTATCTTTGCAATGTGTTCAGCTCCTGAAACATTAGATATTGCGTTAGCTACAAAGGGTGGAATTCTTGATATTGTAGATCCTGTGTTAGACACAACCCCGCTCGCGCACGATTTTCAAAACCATTTGGATTTTGAGCGAACCTTTGCATTTGAAAAATTCACGCTTTATCCCAACCCGAACCGCTATGAATTCTCGGATGTTGACAATCCAAATCCTGATCGGAATGCACATTCTGGTGTGGAGGATTTCCAACTGTTTGAATTTTCTGCTAAACATGATCCTATTCCGACAATGTTGACACAAAATCACGTTTCGGAGGTGCCGGGTTTTCTTGGGCAGACAACCTCCTTTAATGTAGACAGGATCCACAAATCGGTTACGATTTTAGGAAAAATTGAAGGTACTAACTATGTTAAATATATACATGGCACTTTAGGCAAGGGGACTTTTACTTTTCTTGGTGGACATGACCCGGAGGATTACCGCCACCTCGTTGGAGAAGGGAAGATTCCTACGAATTTAGACCTCCATAAACATTCACCAGGTTATCGGTTGATACTGAATAATATTTTGTTTCCAGCTGCGCGCAAAAAACCGCAAAAAACATAAACTCTAAAGGAAGCAAATCATGACTTGCGATGTGTGTGGAAAAGAAGGGACGCATCAACGTTATATTACCCGCAGCTATGGAAAAGGAGAATCTCTCTTAGTTATTGAAGATGTACCGGTAATCTACTGCCCTCATTGCGGTGAGAGATATATGACTCCCCAGACTTTAGATCAAATTGAACGTATTAAACGTTCACCCGAAAATCTCGCGACTAAACGACTCGTAACAGTTGCCGTTTTCAAATAATGACGAAGACATCAAGAGACTTTATCAACACTAAATATGAAGGGAATTAACTGACAATCCCAAGCATTTATGCTTCAAATCAACGGTATGAATGCCATTAAGGCATTCCCCGGGTCCAAAAACGCTTGACATTCGGAGATTATTTGTGGTCCGATTATAAAACTGACTCAGTGTGGGAGGTTGTTGACTCCCACACACTGCAACAACGGAAGTCAGAAACGGACAGGAGTCAGATATGCGATATAAAACACACAAGATAACATTAGATCCAACTTTTAAGGAGAGACGCTGGTTTGCACAGCAATGTGGATATGCGCGATTTGCGTATAATCATGCGTTATCCGATTTTAAGGCAGGCTTAGATGCAGATAACTTTCAGTCGTGGCAAACGCTCAATGATAATTTTAATAAGATCAAAAAGTGTTATGATTGGACAAGTTCCCAAGATCAGCGTGCTGCGTTATATGCTATCAAGAATCTGGGTCAAGCGATTACAAATTGGGTGAGCAAGCGTGCGAAGTTTCCCAAATTCAAGCATCGCG
>PYJA01000029.1 GCA_003635185.1 Candidatus Poribacteria bacterium
CAAGGACATCACTTGCTCTGTCGCGCAAAGTCAAATGCCGTATTCTATCGGATACCGACGCGCCCGAAGCACCCTAAACGGGGGAGACCGCGTCGCTATGGAAATCGTTTGCATCTACCCTATCTGAAGTATAGAGATATTGTCGTGGAAAACGAGACACTTTCTGTCACAGACAAAATCGTGCGGACGAAGATGTGTTCAGAGGATGTCAGGCTCGTTGTGATCCGCCTGCGTAAAAAGAAGTCTAAACCGTATCAGTATTTTTGCTTATTTACCTCTGATAAACAACTCCCCGTAGCCGATGTCATCCGACACTATAAAAATCGGTGGCAGATTGAAACGGCATTCCGGGATGTCAAGCAGAACTTCGGGTTTGGGACTTGTCAACTCCAAAAGCGTGAGAGTTTGAACCGGCACGTGCAACTCAGTTTTATCGCTGCCAGCCTCACACAACTCAGTTTTACAGACACAGCCACCGATGCAGCCTCACAAACAGAGCAGGCTATGCCTGATGTCCAAACGGTGCTGAACACACTCGGTATCCATTGGTATAAACCGAAATATCTAACGCGCGGGTTGATGACCGCTTATTTGAAGCGGTGTTTCCAACAACAATATTTTTCTGCGAGTAACGATCCGAAACAAAACTTAGAAAAAAATCTAAAAATAGATGAAGACACTACCTGAAACTAATCAGATAGACACATTTTTGACGATTCTGTCAAAAATAATAGACCCGGACAGTGATTTCCAACAAAATTCAGAGAAGCAAGAGTGCGGACAAACCATATTTAGCACCTATTCGGAAGTCCTGAATGGATAAAACTGTCCAAACTATAGTAAAATTTAAGGACGAATAACCGTCCCATCCATCCGCCGCACGGGTGCCCAACCGCCGTTAAGTGGGTGTTCTGGAAATGGGAATTGTACGGCGAGTTCTTCGTTGACATCTATACCGAGTCCCGGCGCTTCGTTTGCCCAAAAACAACCATCGCGAATTTCTGGACAACCTGGGAAAACCTCTTTTGTGTTTTCTCCGAATACGTGCTGTTCCTGAATCCCGAAGTTATAGCATGCTAAATCTAATGCGACGTTTGCGGCATGCCCAACCGGAGAGACATCACCTGGTCCGTGCCATGCGGTGCGTACACCAAAGAATTCACAAAAAGCGGCGAGTTTCCGAGCGGGACTAATACCCCCGATCTGCGAAATATGCACCCGAATAAAATCGATAAGACGGTCTTTGATAAGATGGACGTACTCATTTGGATTGTTAAACAGTTCTCCCATTGCAATTGGGATGCTTGTCTGTTGGCGCATCAGTTGGAAATAGTCGACATCTTCCGGGGCAAATGGGTCTTCCAAGAAAAAAAGGTTATACGGTTCCAGTCCTTTGGCAAGGTTAATCGCTTGAATTGGCGGTATCCGTTCATGCACATCGTGCAGCAGTTCGACCTCATCACCCAGCTTTGTCCGCAGATGGTCAAAAAGTTTAATAACTGTGTTAACATAAGGTGTCGGTTCAAATGCGGGCGAACTCCGTTTTCCGCCACCTGCGCCATAGGTAGTATAGCCGGGGATTGCGACTTGTGCGCGTACATACCGATATCCCTGTTCCATATACCGTCGGACACTGTTTTCTACCTCCTCAAAGCTACCGCCGCCTGCGTGTCCGTAAAGCGTTGCTGCTTCACGGCACTTGCCTCCAAGTAGTTGATAGACAGGCATGTTCGCGCGTTTGCCCATAATGTCCCACAGTGCAATGTCCACACCGCTCAATGCGTTGTTCAGCACCGGTCCGTTTCGCCAATACGAACTGACAAAACTCGTCTGGAAAATATCTTCTATATTGGTCGGGTCTTTTCCTATCAGAAAGGGTTTAAGGTATTCATCAACAGCGGTTGCAACGGCAAGTGGGCGTTGGGTAAAAGTCGCACATCCCACGCCATATAGGCCGGGTTCGCTTGTTTCAACTTTTACAACAACAAGCCGAATCCCATCGGGAGCAGTCAGAATAGTTTTGACATCTGTTATTTTCAAAATAGTCCTTCTCCAATTATTATTGAGTAGTTTTGCTATCTTTTGATACCCAAATTTACCAAACTGGATATAACTTGTCAAGCGAAACCTTACGAAACGTGGCTTTGACTTAAAGCCCCTAATTTCAAAATCTTTGCTTGACCTTCTTGAGGCAATATGGTACTATTTTGATAGGCACTTGCTGTAATATTCTTGGAAAAGTTTCCAGATACGACAATAGCATTTATTGATATTAGAAAGGCAGACCGTTCAATGAGAGCAATAAAAACAAACCTTTATCTTGGAGATTGTTTAGAGGTACTCGCCAATTTTGATGCGGATTCGTTTGACCTGATTATGACTTCTCCCCCTTATGCTGACCGTCGATCTAAAACTTATGGCGGAATCAATCCCAATGAATATGTCAGTTGGTTTATGCCTCGCGCTGAACAATTTTTAAGAGTCCTTAAACCATCAGGCACGTTTATTTTGAACATTAAAGAGAAAGCTGTTGACGGAGAACGGCACACATACGTCATTGAGTTAATACTTGAGATGAAAAAGCAGGGATGGTTATGGACGGAGGAATTTGTCTGGCATAAGAAAAATAGTTATCCGGGGAAGTGGCCCAACCGATTCAGAGATGCATGGGAAAGGTGTCTACAATTTAACAAAACTAAGAAATTCAATATGTATCAAGAGGCGGTTATGGTGCCGATGGGCGATTGGGCGGAGAAAAGGTTAAAAAATCTCAGTGAGACAGATAAAAGCCGGGATACGTCGAAAGTAGGGAGCGGGTTCGGTAAAAACGTTTCAAATTGGTTAGATCGAAAAATGGCCTATCCGACAAATGTTTTGCACTTAGCAACGGAAACGGGGAATAGAAAACATAGTGCTGTTTTTCCTAAGACATTGCCTGAGTGGTTTATCAAATTGTTTACGCAAGAAAACGATTGGGTGCTTGATCCGTTTGCGGGTTCAGCGACGACTTGTCAAGTTGCTCAAAAGTTGTTAAGAAACTCCGTTGGTATTGAAATTTTTCCCGAATATTATCAGGTTGCAAAGGAAAATATCAAACCGATACTTGATATTCCAGTAAATCAGTTGAATTCTCTGCTCAAATCTTGTATAATTTCATAAATCTAATACACACGAATTCATTTACAAACAGATATAAACACAAAACTTGGAGGTGTTTATTATGATGTTCGGTTGGTTTGACCCAATGTATTTTGTTTTTCTTGCGCCAGGACTTGCGCTATCTCTATATGCGACGTGGAAAACAAAATCAACATTTTCAAAATATTCACAAGTCGGTTCGCGAAACCGCATGACGGGTGCGCAGGCGGCAGCGCTGATGTTACAGAGAAACGGCATTGATGGTGTTAAAATTGAGCACACAAGTGGATGGTTGAGTGACCATTATGATCCGCGCCACAAAGTGTTACGGTTGTCTAACGATGTGTATTCAAGCCATTCGCTTTCTGCAATCGGGGTTGCATGCCATGAAGCGGGACACGCGATGCAGGATGCACAGGGTTATGCAATGCTTAATCTGCGGAGTGCGCTTGTTCCAACTGCTAACTTCGGTTCGATTTTTTCCTATATTATGATAATAGCCGGATTTTTACTTCAGATGGCAGGTTTGATATTGTTAGGTGTATGTCTATTTTCGATGGTTGTGATATTTTCATTGGTAACGCTACCTGTGGAATGGGATGCGAGTCGACGTGCCAGAATCGCTATGGATGAAGCAGGGATGCTTTCCCCTGAAGAGAGTCGTCATGCAAGCAAAGTGCTCAACGCTGCGTTTTTAACGTATCTCGCCGCAGCAGTCACGAGTCTTTTAACGTTGCTTTACTACTTGTTCAGCTTAGGGATTTTGGGTGGTGATGAATAAACTGTGTTAGTGGCGCGGTATCAAACCGCGCCTGTCAGGAGTTGTTGATTTAACCTTTGCTTTCAATATCTACACCGGGCCATTGGTCATCTCGTTCGGTAATATCAACGACAATGCCGTCTGGGTCTTCAACTTTGAAAGCTTCTGAAGGCAATTCATCGGAATTCGGGTCGTAAGGTTTAGTGCCGTCTAAACCTTCCCAAGTGATTTCAAAGCCGAGGTCTTCACATCGTTGCGCTGCTTCTCGCAAATCCTGCACGCGGACACCGATATGAAGATAGTCTAACATCCCGCCGACGTGTTTGGGACGGTCGGGACCGTTGTGCTGAAACACACGAAAATTGTGGTAACCGTCGGTCAGGTCGTAACACCCATTTTTAGTTGAGGAAACGCTCAAACCGAGGGCATCGCGCCAGAAACGGATGCTCTTTTCGAGATTTGTAGTGCGGACACCGATGTGTACGAGTGTTGTTGACATGAAAAATCTCCTTATTGCGTAATTTGAGGTAATACAAAAATTGTCTATGGTATCAGACCCATAGAGCTGGTTCACGGTCTTCAGCGCGGTGTTCATAGAGTAGTTTGACATCATCTGGGAACTTATCATAAGTTTCACCGGGAATCGTAGCGGTATTAACACCAAAGAGTTCTAAATTCAACCACCATGGGGCATATCTGACAACAACGGCAGTTCGGCGGCCATCGCTCGGATTTTCCGCATTAGAATGCCAAATCCGACTGTCCATGATAAGCACGCTGCCCGCGCTGCCAACGGCTTGCATTTCACCCGCAAGTGGATTACGATCACCGATACCGTCCTCTTTACCGCGTGGATTTCTGAGATCAACATGCGATTTTGGAACAATCCATGTGCCACCATTTTCTGTCGTAAAATCGGTGAGCATCCAGAGCGTGGTAATCCCGATAACAGCAGTTGGAAACGGTTGGGTGATATGCCATTTCTGGTTCAAGTCATACGGAAAATCGGAGTGGTATGCACGCACCAATTGATAATGTGGGGGCCGAATCTTATACTCTGTTTGAGAGATACGCACCTGCGGTCCCAATAATTCTCGGATGACTGCAAGCAGCCGTTCGTTTGCCAGATGTGATGCAAAGTTCGGCATAAAACTTATGACATTGCGTTCCCATCTGCCATTGTCTTTGCTGAATGCGTTATAGTCCGCTTCGGAGGTTTCTACCTCTTCGCGAACTGAATTAACAATGTCTGCCGGAATAACATCTTCTAATACACACCAACCTTCTTCACGCATCTGCGTAACATAAGGGTTGATGGTTTCTGATAGATTTTCTGTAGGCATTCTACTTCTCCTTTTGAATGCTGGAATCTGTAGCATAACCTGTTAGGTTGTGCTCCGTTTCTGCACCATAGGTGTCAATTTAAGCGATAAATCCGCTGTGGTAGTGTCTTCAGTCCCTACGGGACTAAAGAGCATATCAACCAATAGGAAACACGGACAAAACGTTCTGCTTATGTAAAATAATATTGGACAAAAAGTTATTTAGCACAACTCGTTACTAAAATAAAATTGGAGAACAATCATTTACGTTCTTTGTTATGTCGGATTGCTGCCTTAATGAGCGGTGTAAGACGCATAATTTTGCCAAGTGAACCGGCAATACCGATTTCACGTGTTGTGATCGCCCCCATGACGTTGAGTTCGCCTGTCCAAAATTTGTGTGCGACATCTCCTGTCATCGTCAGTTCTACATCGGGGGTTGCATCACTACAAGCATCGCGAGAAAGAGTGTATTCACCATTCGCTGCGGTTAGCGTCATGACACAATCAGGGGTACTGTAATTAAACTGCACGCTTAAGTTTAGTGATTTTAGTGCGTCTTGCGCTTCTGGCAAGGTGGCAATTTCTTCAAAAAGTTCGCTGATATAACTATAAAGTTGGTCTGATGTTTCAAAAATAGCCATAGTTTGCGATATAGCATACCTTATAATACAGAAGAAGGTCAAATTAAAAATGAATAAGAAACTGTTAAAATATTTTATTCATGACTTTGAAGAAAATCTGGATACTTATGATAAAAAAATAGTATCAAAATCATTCCAAGATTTTTATGGTTCGGATAATCTCCGATACAAATTGCCTATTGGACATATAGATATAATTCAAACACGTTCTCACATTTCACACATATTTTTTAACGACGATTCCAGATTTTATGAACCACCATTCACCCCACAGACCGAGTTGCTGAGGCGCACAAAGGATATTTTGGATCTATATTTTGATGGTGAGCCTGTAGACTTCCGAGAGATTCCAGTTAAAATAGAGATGGGAACAGACTTTCAGAATTCGGTGTGGGATGCTATTCATCGGATTCCGTATGGTGAGGTGCGCAGCTACAAATGGATAGCGGAACAGATTGGCAGCCCGAAGGCTGTGCGCGCTGTCGGAAGTGCTACGGGCAGCAATCCGATTACGATTATTATTCCGTGTCATCGTGTAATTCGGAGTAATGGCAATTTGGGTGGTTACGGAGGCGGTCTTGAACGAAAACGGCAATTGTTATCGCTTGAAGGCTATCCAATTGAGATGTTAAAACAACCGCGTGAGGGTTCTTGATTGTGGAAAGTAAGAAATATAAGGGTAAATCAACTGAGGCAATTCATGCGGGGGAAACATTTTCAACAGGAGTGCAAGATCAGCAGTCAGGAAAAACAGGTATTCCATTATTACCGCCTATTTTTCAAAACAGCACCTTTCGTTTTGAAACAGCGACAGAATGTGCATCGGCATTCATTGATGAGGAGAGTGGTTACGTCTATACCCGATGGGGTAACCCTACACAGAAGGTATTGGAAGGTAAACTCGCAGTCCTTGAGGCGGGAGAAGCTGCATTAGCAACAGCTTCGGGGATGGGTGCAATTAGCACTGCGCTGCTTACCGCTTTAGCAGATGGCGGGCATGTTGTTGCCATGGAAACCCTTTACTCTGCTACGTACAACCTGCTTAATGAAGAATTTCCTCGGATGGGAATTGAAACGACATTTGTAGATGCTACCGATCCAAACAAAGTCGAAAGTGCTATTCGTCCTGATACAAAGGTGATCTATCTCGAAAGTCCTACCAACCCATTGCTCAAACTTGTTGACCTTGCTGCTTGTGCTGAGATTGCAAAAGCACACAATATCACCTCAATTATTGATAACACGTTTGCAACGCCTTGTAGCCAACAACCGATTGTTCTTGGAATTGACGTGGTGCTGCACAGTATGACGAAATATTTGAGTGGTAACGGGGCAGTTATCGCTGGTGCAATAGTTGGGGAAAAGGAGTTCATTGTGGCGGCACAAAAAGGGGCTTTACGCAACTTCGGGGCAGTTATCAGCCCATTCAATGCGTGGCTCACACTGCTCGGTATACCGACTTTGCCACTTCGGTTTGGGCAACACTGTGAGAACGCAGCGTGCATCGCAGCGTTTCTTGAAGCACATCCTGCAGTTGCATGGGTTCGCTACCCTGGCTTACCCAGTCATCCACAGTATGAGCTCGCGAAACGTCAGATGAACGGATTTGGCGGTATGATAACGATGGAACTCAAAGGGGGACGTGCTGCGGGGGAAAAACTTGTGAACCAACTTCAAATCTGTGCACTGGCAGTTAGCTTAGGTGATGTGCGCACTTTAGTTTGTCATCCGGCATCAACAACACATTCACATATTCCGATGGAAGTCCGGCAACAGACCGGTATCACAGATGGTTTGGTTAGGTTCTCAATCGGTTTAGAGGATACTGAGGATATTATCGCTGACCTTGAACAGGCATTGGGGACGCTTTCTTTTTAATCCTGGGGCCAGTACTTCCTGATCGTTCTCGGATCTACGTTTAGTGCCTGAGCAGCTTCAGCAAGGTTTCTGTATATGTATCGTGCTCGGCGATAAATACTCTCTTCAATTTGCGAACAGGTCATGCCGCCGAAATAGATATAGCCGTACTCTTCAGCTAAACGTTTAGACAGCACTTTCAAATCGAGGTAGACAATCTGTATCTGATTATCCTTTTTGTCCCGCCATTCCCTACGTGAGAAAGGTTCCAAAACGAACAATTTGATCGGTTCTATGAGAAGTCTGTTGATCATATTATCAGGAATTAGTTCGGGCTGGCGCGAAGACGTTGTAGATGTCGCGGATGAATCTGTGGTGTCATTCCCATCATCTTCTGTCGAATATGATAGATACTCCTCAAGCCTCTCAAGAGAAATATCCAATTCTTCCGCGGCTTTTTCCTTGTCCCCACCATGTGTCTTTACAACCTCGCGTAGAACCGCAGCACGGCTGCCTTTGAGGGTTTTTCCTATGATACTAACTGGCTCAGCTTCCTCTATGAGTTTGGTGCCTTCTGCATCCCGGAGATTTGGTAATATAGAAACTGCATCGTTAATCACCCTCTGAATACGGTCCGATAAATTAGGAAAAGTTAACCATTTTGTGTACCAATCGACCAACCAATCATCAATTTCGCGTTTGGCTTTATGGGCACGGCCCCTCCCATCATTAGAAAACTCTTTCCACCACTCGGTGATTTGGCTGCCGGTGATATCTGACTGTCCATCAGAGAAAAGCTGACAGAATACCCCGACCGGCAGATCAAGCAAGTTCTTATATATCGGTGTTTTTGGCGTTTCCGAGAATCGCATTTTCGGCCCGCCTTTTTCTGAACCCTCGCCCCGGATGATTTTTGGAAGATCGTTCAGCAAAATCACGTCGCCTTGGGAAGCTTTTGCCGCCTTTTTGATGACGTTCTCTAACTCGCGCACGTTGCCGGGCCAATTATACGCTTGGAACAATCTCATCACGTTTTTAGAAACCCCGTACATTTGCTTCCCACTTTCTTTCTCAATACGCTGCAGAAAGTACGCGACGAGTAGCGGAATATCCTCTAACCGTTCTCGTAACGGCGGCAGAGAGATCTTAGCGCCGCGGAGGCGGTAGTACAAATCCTCTCGGAATTCCCCTTGTGCAACCATTTCCCTCAAATTCCGATTGGTAGCACTAATGACACGTACATCCACTGTGCGCGTTCTATTTTCGCCCAATCGCGAGAACTCTCCTGTTTGCAGCACAGTCAGGAGTTTCCTTTGTAGTTCGAGGGACATATTGCTAACTTCATCAAGGAAAAGGGTACCGTCATTAGCCTCTTCAATTCTCCCAGGCCTATTTTTTGCATCGTTGAAAGCTCCTTCTACACAACCAAATAGCTCAGCTTCAAGGAGTGTATCGGGCAAAGCACCGCAATCAATTAAGATAAACGGTTCCTCTTCACGTTGGCTTTCTTGGTGAATTAAGCACGCAACCAGCCATTTTCCGGTGCCTGTTTCACCCTCAAGCATCACTGAAATTTCATCATCGGCTACACGTCCAATTTCTTTATTCAGTTCAAACATAGGTTCACTCTTTCCAACGAGAGAGTCCTGGTCCGTAGGCATTTCTACTTCAGGAATCGGGAATGTGTTGCTTCGGGTAGATAGCCTGCGAAACACCGCATCAAGCATCTGATGGATATGTTCCATAGTAGCGCGTTTAGACATAGCATCTAATGCTCCCTGAAGTATTGCCTGCCTCGCTGTGTTTACGCCCGCTCTGATCACAATTACAATTATATCCGGGTGGTTTTCCTCAATACGCCTTAACGCCTCCAAACCATCTATCCCGGACAATTCTACATTGATCAAAACAACTTTCAGGTTTTCGGATTCCTCAATTTTTTCTAAGCCCCTGTCAACGTTGTCAACAACGACAACGGAGTAACGCTTAGTCCTTAGGAAATCCTCCAATCCATCTGAACCTTGATTTTCGTCAATGATTAGGACATTTTTCATTAGCGTGTCTCCTATGTTTGTTCTCGTACGCGTTCAACTTAAGGGTTTTATCAGAAAATTCACATCGATTTCCCATCCAGATAGTATTTGTTACAGCAGCCTACCTATCAAATCCGCGTTTACCTTCGTTTATGTTGACCGAATATAGCATATTATTACAGATACGTCAAGTTTCCGATTTTCTTGCAAAACCTCTGCGGATTTTTATTTTTACAAGACTTGTGCTGTTTTTTGCAAAGCTCTTGCTGTTTTTTACATAGTTTATGCTGGAATCACCATTTTTTCGCCCAATATCTGATAAATTTGTTTGGCATGAATCTTGCTCATATTGAACGTGAGATTGAATAACAAAAATTAGGTAAAAAAAATGTTGCATTTTATTTTGATTTCTGCTATAATCTATTTTGGCATCCGTAAAACCCTTTACAGGTGGTTCGGCGAGAGTGATAGTCCCCCGAACCGCGGCACTGCCAAGTGTAGGTTGCCAGTGCATGTTTAAGTATATCATACATGACTTTTGATGTGTTTGATATTTTAAACAGCGTAGTAATTAGACTTGATTTTTTTCGGAAGATCTGGGATAATTATGAATGGACGTTGGAGATGGATTGCCAGGGTAGAACCTTCTACCCTCCATCTCCACCCAACTGGCAGTTGGGTATGCGTCTGGAAATACAACGTCCAAATACCCTAATTTTTTAATTCACTGATGGTTGTGTATCTATACTTCACAGTCGTGTGCTGGTTCTGTTGGTGATGCACTGAACATCAGCACATGACTGAACATCAGCACATGAAAGATTCAAGACTTATGCAAACACCTTTGCTGATGAGGTTTTTATCTCGTCAGCGGCGTGTAATATCATTTTCAAAATAAACATACCATTATCAGTTATGATAATATTGAGGTGTAGGAGCGATCTCTGAATCGCGAGATTATATCCAAAGGAGAATTTACGATGAAAACTATGAAAACGACTTTGATTGCTACGTTTGTCTTATTTACACTTTCACTTTTTATACTATTACCGCAGATTGCTGCAGAAGACCTAACAACATTCTCTTTACCGGAAGGTGCGGTTGCCCGTCTCGGTAAAGGATGGATTAACGAAATAGAGTATTCACCCGATGGCAGCTTACTTGCAGTGGCAAGTACTGTTGGTATTTGGTTATATGATGCCGACACAGGTGCTGAGAAGGCACTCCTCACCGGACATACCGCTCCTGTCAGGAGTTTAAATTTCAATTCGAATGGCACTATGTTGGTAAGTGGCAGTAATGATAATACAGTACGATTATGGGATGTTACCACGAGAATGCTAAAGGCAACGCTCACAGGACATGAAGGTGCTGTCAATAGCGTGCATTTCAGTCCGGATGATACGATGGTAGCAAGTGGCAGTGCAGATAACTCTGTGGGTTTGTGGGACGTTGCCACGGAAACACGAAAAGCAACTTTGTGGCATAGAGATGATGTCAATAGTGTGCGGTTTAGACCGGATGGTGCCACGCTGGCAAGTGCTGGTGATGATGACTATGTACGCTTATGGGATATTGGGACATTAACACAGAAGGCAACTTTGTGGCATGCCTACGATAAGGTTTATAGTATAAGTTTCAGTCCAGATGGCACAACCCTCGCAACGGGTGCTGAGGACCGCTATGCATCGTTGTGGGATGTTGGCACAGGGACATTGATAACTGGGCTAAAGCCTGAACAAGGACAAGGTGAAGTTCATCTTGTAGGTTTCAGCCGAGACGGTGAAACCCTTGCCTGTAGCAGCCCGGATGGCACGTTGCGCTTGTGGGATGTCGCTACGCGGACAGAAAACGCAACGCTTATTAAAGGACCTTCCAACTATATCACAAGTGTCAGTTTCAGCCGGGACCCAGGCAGCACAACCCTCGCAAGTGCAAGTTGGGACGAGGTGCGTTTGTGGGATGTTGCCACAGGTACTGAAAAATCAAAGTTCACAAGACATAATGCTGTAGCCCGAAGTGTCAGTTTCAGTTCGGATGGATCGTTGCTTATAAATAGTGAGCCGCGCGGCACAGTGCATTTATGGGATGTTACCACAAGAACACGAAAAGCAACGTTTTGGCATGGTGAGGAGTTATGGCGTGCGTTTTTCAATTCAGATGGTGCTACAATAGCAAGTCAAACGTGGGGTGGCGTGTTGCGTTTATGGGATGTCGCTACGGAAACAGAAATAGGCGTTATTGATGATGTCTATGGTGCACGTCTCAGTTCGGATGGTACTACACTCGCGACTGGACATTATGGTAATGTACAATTGTGGGATCTCACGACGTTGACACGAATAATCACGTTTGCATCTCCAGGTTATAATGAAATATTAGATTTCAGATCAGATGGTGCCATGCTGGCAAGCGGTAGCTCTGATAACTCAGTGCGTTTATGGGATCTCACTGCTTTGGAACGAAAAGCAGAATTCTGGCATCGCTATGATGTTTATAGTATAAGTTTCAGTCCAGATGGCACCATACTGGCAAGTGGTAGTGAGGACAACACGGTGCAGTTGTGGGATCTCACTACATTGAAACGAAAAGCAACACTAAAGCATTCCGATGATGTCGGTAGTGTGGATTTTAGTCCGGATGGTAAAACGCTGGTAAGTATAAGAGCAGATTATAGAGGGTGGGACAGATGGCTTCATTTATGGGATGTTGCAACGGGGACATACAAAGCATCACTGGAACATAACAGTAATATTAATACTTACGCTTTCAGCCCAGATGGCAGCACGCTCGCCAGTGGCAGTGATGACAACACAGTGCAACTATGGGATGTCGCTACAGGCACACACAAAGCAACGCTCACGGGACATAACGGTGATGTCAATAGTGTGCAATTTAGTCCTGATGGTAATACACTCGCGAGTGGTAGTGATGACGGTTCGGTGCTGTTCTGGGAGTTTTCCTCCGTGCGAACTGTCGGCATTTCCCCATCTGTCGTAGAATCCGCTGCTATCGGTGAACAGTTTACTGTCCAAGTTAACATAACAGCCGGAAGTAACGTTGGCGGGTATCAAGCAACGGTAGAGTTCGATCCTACTGCACTCCGCTATGTAGAGAGTGCTAACGGTGATTATTTGCCCGAAGGTGCTTTCTTTTTAGATCCTATTGTCGGTGAAAATAGTGTGCAAGTTGCTGGTACCTCTCTCGCAAGCGCAAGTCAAAAAACGGTAGGTAGTCTTGCCACGCTTACGTTTGAAGTGGTGACTATTAAGGAATCTGTTCTTAAACTCTCCAATGTGATTGTCACAGACATTGATGGTGAACATCTGCCCCACTTTACTGTGAGTGGACGCGTTATCAAACCGCAACCGTTGAAATCTTCCGCGATTGTCCGTGTAACGCCTGCCGTAGTCAACTCACCAGAGGTGGGTGAAACAATAGTTTTCAATGCTGACATCATCGGTGGTGAGAACATTGCAAGTTATGATCTGGTGTGGCACTACGATGGATCGGCACTTGAGTTTGTTTCAAGCGATAAAGGTAGATACATTCCTACTGGAGGGCTCTCTAAAGGGATAGGTAAAGGGGATGGAACGCTCGAGACAGCAACATTTCGGGTGAAGGCTATCAAATCCTCTACTGTCGGTGTTTCCGGTTTTTTCACTGCACCAAACGGGTTGATTTCTATTCCTACCTTCGAAAGCGCGCAGGTGAACGCCTTTGTATTCGGAGATGTCAACAGAGATGGTGTTGTTGACATACGGGATTTGGTGTTAGTCGCCACAAATTTCGGTAATCCCGTTCCAGAGGAGGGACATCCAGCGGATGTTAATGCGGATGGGTTGATCAATATCGTAGACCTTGTAAAGGTTGCGGGAGCATTGAGAGATGGGGCTTCTGCGCCGACATTGTTAGCACATGCCTCAGAATTTGATTTGACAAAGGGAGATGTGCAGCAGTGGCTCACACAAGCACAGCAAGCAAATCTCACGGACCCAACCTCACAACGCGGCATCCTGTTTTTAAAGCAACTCTTGGCGGCACTCACACCGAAAGAGACTGCGTTGTTACCGAATTATCCGAACCCGTTCAATCCGGAAACGTGGATACCGTATCAACTCTCCGAGTCTACGGATGTCACACTGACCATCTACGACATTAAGGGGCACGTCGTGCGGGATTTAGATTTAGGGCATCAGCGTGCAGGGACCTATCAGAGTCGTGCGCGGGCTGCACATTGGGATGGTAAAAATGCACAGGGTGAACCTGTTGCAAGCGGAATCTATTTCTATAAACTCAAAGCAGGTGGTTTTTCTGCCACGCGGAAGATGTTGATACGGAAATAATATTTCACTGTGTGGCGCGGGTTTTGTCCTGTGCCATAACGACTTTTAACCCCCTTATATAGTAAACTTTAGAATTAATTGAACATTATGAGCAGTTCGGTCAGAAAACCGAAACGAACGCAGACGCTGTAGCACAACCTAACAGGTTATGCTACAAAATGTCCCTTTAATTCTAAATGTCACCATATGAAGTTTAAATAAATATTTCGGTAAGGGGGCGAGGTTAGGAAACCTCGCCAGCAGCAGGTGTACACCTTTGCTGGCAAGGTTTCCTAACCTTGCCAAATTACCCAATTTATTTTTTAAACTTCATTCAAGGGGAATGCGTCCATCCTGACTATAATAATCCAAGTTGCTACGGACAAGATTTGGACACACAATTGCCATTTTAAGCGAGAAAAGTTCATTATTCACTTAGGATTTTGTAGCGTAAACTTCCAGTTTGCGTTCTATGATGCACAAACTGGAAGTTTGTGCTACAAGGTGGCAACTTAGGTTATAATACGCAAGTAGAAACATTTATGGAGGATAAATGATGAGATTTTATGGAATTTTTCTGATATGTATTTTCGGGATAGGGTGTGCAACACTCCTGACCGAACAGACTTATGTCCGAATTGATACGCCAGTAACAATAAGTAGTACAAGAGACGGAGTTGCGTATACTTTTCCAGAGAAAAAATTGGTTCGAAAAATTCGTATCCTCGGAGAAGGAACAGTTCGAAACATAGGGATTTGGGGAGCAAAACCAGCCAAGGACATGTTTGATGGACAGTACAAATATCGGTGGATATTGATTAAAGAGATTAAAGAGAAAATGGTCCTCCCGATTGACATCAAAATTCCGATAGCTCCGCCGACAGAGATTATTCAGATCACAAAATCGTCTGCTGCGAAGTCAAGTTATAAAGGGCGGGTCTCTATTGGACGAATTGATGCCGTTGAATTTTACACTACTGTGTCAAAAGATCAATAAAAGCAGATGATTTCACCGCCACGCGGAAGATGTTGATATAGAAGTAGAAACATTTATAGTGAAATCTATAATTACTTGCACACACTTGTAACGTAAACTTCCAGTTTGCGGACACTACGGCACAAACTGGAAGTTTATGGGACGGCACAGTCCAATAGGACGGTTTCAGTTCCACAGACCAAAAGTGTGCATATATTTTTGGATTTTACTATATGGAGGATAAATGATGAGATTTTATGGAATTTTTCTGATATGTATTTTCGGGATAGGGTGCAGAGCGCTTCTGACCCAACATACATTTATGGACGAACAGACTTATGTCCGTATTGACACACCCGTAACTGTTACTAAATATGGGGGCGACGTAACCGTGTATGCCATTCCAGAGAAAGAATTCGTTCGAAAAATCCGTATTCTTGGCGAAGGCGAAGTTCGGAATATTGAGATTTGGGCGCAAGATGATAAACACGGTCGGAGGCGACTGAAAGCAATTCACAAGGCCACTCCGCTTATCCTTCCGATTGAAATTTTTATGCATCACTTACCTTTGACTTTTAAGACAGATGCGATTCGGATTGTAAAAAGAAAAAGTACGGGAACTACTGTTTTCACACCTGATCAAGCAGAACAGATTCCCAAGGGGAAAATTGATACCGTTGAATTTTACACAACTGTGTCAAAAGATCAATAGCAGGACGGACGCATTTTCTCTTAAAGTCCCACTGATAAGGGGGATTTAGGGGGTTAGGATCGCTGAAATAACGCCTTTTTAACCCCCTACCCCCTTATCAAAGGGGAATGCGTCCGTTTTGTAAATAAGGAGTACTTAAAATGTTTTATGCATTGTCCATCAACAAATTTTATATAACACTCATAGTATTACTGATTTTCTCGGCGACCGCTTATGGTGTAGAATCCACCACTCAGGAACAGGTCCGCTTACAAGCTGTTGCAGACGCTCAAAGAGATGCGCAACTCGCAGTAGGCAAGACAACATGGCAGGCGACTGGTTGCGTTACCGGTCCCTTTGGTGTAGGGATAGCACTTATTTACGAACCTCGCATACCCACAGATCGCCTCATAGGTAAATCACCGGAATATGTGGAGTATTACGGAAACGAGTTTCGTAGAGAGACAAAAGGGCTCCAAGTTTTCCACTCAGCAACGGGGTGCGCCGCGTTTAGTATCGGTTTTTTTCTGTGGTTTATTTTAGGTTAATACTATTTCTAATCAGGACGGACGCATTTTTTCTTAAAGTCTCACTGATAAGGGGGATTTAGGGGGTTAAAAAGACGAAAAACACTGAAATACTGGACTATTTAACCCCCCCTGCCCCCTTATCAGGGGACTTTAAGAAAAAATGCATAAGTCCAGCAAAATTTTCCATTGCAATTCCTCTCTTTATCATGTAAAATAATTGGTAAACAACTTACGAAAAAAGACGTTAAGTCTATTATAGCAATTCTTGAGCTTACCAAATGAATATCAGAGAGTAACCCGCAATGCCTGAATCTAATCAACCTGAAGACTATTTAGAACGGCTTCGTCATTCTACTGCGCATATTATGGCGTATGCCGTGCAACAGCTGTTTCCTGATGGTGAACACACCGTCAAATTGGCGATCGGTCCTCCGATAGAAAACGAATTTTATTACGATATGGAGGTGCCTCGTCCGATAACGCCTGACGATTTTTCTGAAATTGAAAAGCACATGAAGGCGATGATTAAAGCCAACGCGCCTTTTGTGCAGGAAACTTGGACTTTTGATCAAGCGCGTGAGTGGTTTGCTGAACGTAACCAAAAATTTAAACTGGAATTGATAGATGGAATCTCTGACCAAGAAGTCAGTGCATCGGATGAAGGTGTTGCTGACGAAGGTGTTTCTATCTATCATAATGGAGACTTTACCGATCTCTGTAAAGGACCGCACATTGAAAAAACAGGCGAGTGCAGATACTTCAAGCTGCTCCGCGTTTCTGGTGCGTATTGGCGGGGTGATAGTAATCGTGAACAGCTACAGCGGATATATGGCACAGCGTGGGAAACTAAAAACGACCTACAGGCATATCTGAAACAACGTGAAGAAGCTGCAAAACGTGACCATCGGAAATTGGGACGCGAATTGGAACTTTTTCAGATGCATCCTGAATCTCCGGGCAGTGTCTTTTGGCTTCCGAAAGGTGCGTTTATCTATAATCACTTATCTGAAAAGGTGAGAAAACTCTATCTCAGTGAAGGTTACCAAGAGGTTCGGACACCGCTCATTTATGATAGCAGTTTATGGGAAACTTCGGGACATTGGGAACACTTCAAAGACGATATGTTTCTGATTGAAAATGAAGAAGGTGATCCAACGAGTGCTCTGAAACCGATGAATTGTCCGGCACACATGTTAATTTATAAAAGCGTACGCCACAGCTATCGTGATTTACCATATCGGTTACATGACCAAGGTGTGTTGCATCGGAATGAAGCAACAGGAACGTTGAGCGGTTTATCTCGTGTTCGTCAATTGTGCCAAGACGATGCGCATAACTTCGTTACTGAAGACCAGATTGCTGATGAATATGAACGTATCCTCGGACTTTTTCAACGCATCTACGGCACGTTTGATCTGCCGTTCCGATGTGATTTCAGCACACGCAATCCTGATAAATTTATGGGGGATGTAGACGTTTGGAATCGGGCAGAAGATATACTTGAATCTGTGCTGAAAAACAATCAGATTGAATACACTGTTGACCCAGGAGAAGCGGCATTTTATGGCCCTAAACTTGATTTTCAAGTTCGGGATTCGTTAAATCGGGATGTGCAATGTGCAACGGTCCAGCTCGATTTTCAGCTGCCCGAACGGTTTGAATTAATATACATTGCGCCTGATGGTTCTGAAAAGAGACCGGTTGTAATCCATCGTGCAATTTGCGGTAGTTTTGAAAGGTTTATCGCTATGCTGATTGAACACTATGCGGGGGCTTTTCCCACATGGCTTTCTCCAGTGCAGTGTGTCGTAATGACAATTAGTCAAAAATTTGTAGATTACGCTACAGAAGTTCAGCAACTTTTGTTACAGAAAGATTGTCGTGTTGTGTTAGATAATAGTGATGACAAAATTGGAGCGAAAATACGGCAAGCCCGTTTACAGCGAGTGCCGTATATGTTAATTATTGGGGAACGCGAACAACAAAGCAGAACTGTCAGCGTCAGAAGCCGTGATGAAGGTGATATTGGAGCGATGCCGCTTGATAGTTTTGTTGATAAAATTATTCGTGAAGTTGATTTAGATTTTTAATATATCATTAGTTAATGCAGGTTTTTAATTCCTGTTGTAGAGATAGGTCACGCACCTATCACCTATAAAACACTTAAAAAGGAGCAATAAAATGTATAAAGTATTGTCGTGCTTACTATTCATCGGGATAATCGCTTTGAGCGGATGCGGCCCCACAACACAGGTCACTCGTATTGATAGCGATACAGTCGTTGACCTCTCTGGTAGATGGAACGATACCGATTCCCGTATGGTTGCTGAAACAATGATAACAGACTGTTTAAGCCACGTTTGGATTAATAATCACAATCAGACATCCGGTGAAAGACCTGTTGTGATCGTAGGTAGCATCCGCAATAAAAGTAACGAACATATTGCTACGCAAACGTTCATTAGCGATATTGAGAAAGCATTTATTAATTCTGGTAAGGTGCGTCCTGTTTCGGATAAAAGCGAACGTGATGAAATTCGGGAGGAACGCGCCGATCAGAGTGAACATGCAGCCATTGAAACCATCAAGCGGATGGGACGTGAACTCGGTGCCGATTACATGATGACCGGCGAGATTAACACCATCGAAGATCGGGAAGGTGGTAGACAAATCGTGTTTTATCAGACTAATCTCACGTTGACCAATATTGAGAGCAACGAAAAAGTTTGGATCGGTGAGGAAAAAATTAAAAAATACATTGGGCGAAAAAAGTTTAAAATGTAGTCCAATTCAACTCATTCCAATGTTAAATTATTCGGGCGGGTACTTATGCCCGCCTATTATCATTTTAAAATTTGTAGGACAATGACCAAATTTCTACCTTTTTTACTTCTTATTTCTCTGACGATAGGGTGTGCCGGCTATAAGTTCCAAGAAGTCAAAACTGACTTGGAAACCGGCAAACCTGAAGATGCCTATAATTATCTTAAGAAAAACGCATCAAAAAAACCCGATATCCCACATCAATTTGAATTAGGGTTGACCGCCCATTATGCCAACCTCTTTCCAGAAAGCAGCAAGGCATTTGAGCAAGCGGAAATGATCGCTGAGGATCGTTTTACCAAAAGTGTTTCAAAAGAGGCGCTTTCACTTGTTACCACTGATAAACTCCGTCCTTATGCGGGCACACGGTATGAACGTCTTTTAAGTCACTATTTTCATGCGCTAAACTATATCTATCTGAATAAGTTGGACGGTGCGTTGGTAGAATGCCGCCGCGCGACTAATCTAATTCAGTATTTCAAAGGTGAAGAAAAGGAATATAATTTCTTTGGTACTGGGTTTCTTGCACATTTTTGCGGCATGGTTTTTGAAGCAGCGGGAGAATGGAATAATGCTTTAATATCATATAGACAGGCAGAAGAATACTATAAAAACGCTGCTGCGCTAACAGGTGTTCCAGTGCCTAATGATGTCGGTCATTCTTTGGTGCGAATGGCACGGAAACTCAATTTTACTGATGAGTTTGAGCGTTACCGCAATCAGTACGGTGAACCGTCACCACGTCCTGAAAACTATGGCGAATTGATTCTTTTTTTTGAAACGGGTTATGTACCTCGTAAGAGAGAAGAGAGCTTGACTTTTCCTATCCTCAAAACTGATAAATTTGGTGAGGATGACGATAAAGACTCCATAGAGTTTGCCCGCACACTTAGAACACGCGAAGGGTTAGTTGTTGAGGAAATTAAGCTGGAATATCTTTTACATGTGGCAATGCCGGTAATTCGTTCTAATCGTCCACACTTTGCGGGCATACAGGTGTCAGTAGGAGAAGATATGGCACAGGGTGTGTTAATAGAAGACGTAGAGACGATGGCGATTGAGACTCTCAAAGCTGAACGGACCGTCATCCTTATCCGCACGTTAGCGCGCGCATTGGGGAAATACTTAATATTCCGCAAAGCAAAGAAGGAAAATAAAGTTTTAGGAGCAGTTGTTAATCTTGCTGGTGTGCTAACTGAAAGTGCAGATACGCGTTCTTGGCAAACACTGCCAAATCAAATCTTTTTGGTGCGAATGCCGCTCCCCGCTGGCACGCATACGCTCAAACTTTCCTTTTTAAATGCGAATGAACGGGTTAGTGGAAGCGAGCCTGTACCAGATGTTAAGATTTCTTCAAATCAAATTACCTTTCTCAATTACCGGACATACAAGTAATCTGTATCCTGGACTTTATAATAATAGAACCTGAAATTAGAAGGAGATGAAAGCTGATGCGACAGTCTTTTTTACTCGTGTTACTTGTCCTATTCATGACAAGTCTGTTGTGCTTCGTTGGCTGTTCAAGGGATAGTGGAATCATAGATATTCCGATTGATCCGGATATTCCTGATGGCTGGGTTATTAAGAATATGTTTATCAGAGACATTGAGATATCAATTTCGGAAAGTAGACCTGCTCAAGTTATGGTTACAGTTTACGGCGGATCCCATCCCGACACTTGTGTAGCAGTCCACGAAGTCTATCATAAGCGAGAAGGAAATATCATCTACATCCAGGCAACAAAGACGGTCCCTGGTACGGATATTGTGGTTACCTGCGGGACAGCAGTAACGGAACCCCAAAAACATGTTTCTATCGGCGAGTTCACAGTCGGTGAGTATAAAGTGATCGCCAATGGTATCGAACAGATGTTTCGTATTGAAGAAGATGAGAGTTGGATTATTAGAAATAGTCCGTTCATTGATGACTTTGAGATACTGATCTCAGAAAGTAGACCTGCTCAAGTTACAGTTAATGTTGAAGGAAATTTTTGGGAAGCGTGTATACCTTTCCTCGAAACACATCAAAAGCAAGAAGGAAATTCCATCTCTATCCAAATAATAGAGAAAATTCCAAGCGGTATTCGTTGTCCGTTGAGAAAAGATCGACCAAGTGCATATTTACATTTACCACGCGGTTTTACGGGATATCAAAGTCAGGTTTCTATCGGGGAGTTCACAGCTGGCGAGTATACAGTGGAAGTCAATGGTATTACAGAGGTGTTTGTAATTGAGTAACATAATAACAGCGATAAAGATACTATAAATTTAGGAAGTTCGCTTCGTATAGCCTGTACTTAATGGACAAATGAAATGCAACGTATCTATCTTGATTACAATGCCACAACCCCACTACGCCCTGAAGTCCGAGATGCGATGATGCCGTTTCTGACAGAGGCATTCGGTAACGGGTCCAGCATTCACGCTTATGGGCGTGAAGCGCGCAACGCAATTGATACAGCGCGCGAACAGGTGGCAGAACTCATCGGCGCTAAAAGTCCAAGTGAAATTGTATTTACTGGAAGTGGCACCGAAGCAGATAACCATGCCATCAAAGGACTAACCGAACTGCAAAAGAGTCGAGGAGAGGGAAACCACATTATCACGTCTTCTGTGGAACATCACGCTGTTTTGCATACCTGCCAATATTTGGAGCAACGTGGTTTTGAGGTGACATATCTTCCCGTAGATCGATACGGACGTATTGATATAGATCAACTCCGTTCTGCCATTCGCGACACAACAATTCTTATCTCCATCATGCATGTTAACAATGAAAACGGTACTATCCAACCGCTTGAAGAAATTTGCCAGATTGCACAGGAACATGAAATACCAGTGCATACCGATGCGGTGCAATCAATTGGGAAATTAGATGTTAATGTGCAGGAACTCGGTGTTAATCTATTGTCACTTTCTGGGCATAAAATATATGCGCCAAAAGGTATTGGAGTCCTCTATGTCCGCCGCGGCACCCGTTTGGCAAATCTTGTCCATGGTGGATCGCATGAACGCAACAGACGCGCTGGGTCTGAAAACGTCCCTGCTATCGTTGGACTTGGCGTTGCATCGGAACTTGCTAAACAGGAACGTGATGCATACACGCAACACCTCAATAAATTAACGCACCGACTCCGTAATGGACTTGACGCACACATTGAGCGGTTGCACTATAACGGACACCCAGAGTCCTGTGTCCCCGGCACACTTAACGTCTCTTTTGAGTCTGTGGAAGGTGAAAGTCTTATCTTGCGATTAGATATGGAGGGAATCTGTGTGTCAACGGGGTCTGCGTGTACTTCAGGTTCTATGGAACCGTCGCATGTGCTTGCTGCGCTCGGTTTGCCACCCAGATTAGCACAAGGTACCGTGCGGTTTTCGCTTGGTAGAGGGACAACTGAAGCAGAAATTGATACGGTAATTGCCAAGTTACCGAAGGTGATTAAGCAGATGCGGACGTTGTATAGAGGCTAATGGAAACCTATAATCTGAAATATGATACAGCTGGATAGACAGGGTTATTTAGTTTTAAGAATTTTTAGTTAATGTGTATTACTTATAGTTTAGAGAGGAACGTTTATACAGCAATTTATGTAGAAATATGAGTTTAAAATGAATATGTGTAAACGTTTTAGTCCCGTAGGGACGCAATGTTTATAGAAAAATGTTATCCACCCTCTTGAGTTCCGTAGGAACGGCATAGAAGGATAAACATATCGTCCCTACGGGACTAAAGAACTGGGGGACTCGTTTCTATAAACATATCGTCCCTACGGGACTAAATATGGGACAGTCTCAATGATAATGTGTATTAAACTATGTTCAAAAAATGCAATCGTTTTCTTAAATTGACAGTTATGGACGTTCCGATACTTACCACATGAAGTTTTGGATTGATGCCCAACTTTCACCCGCACTTGCACCTTGGAATTGAACACCCCTACCCTCTCTTCGGATTCCAGAACGCACAAATTACCGCAGTAATCGGAATAGCTAACACTAAACCGAGTGTGCCTGCAAGCAACCGAACAATCTCCGCAGATACAACCCCAATGCTCAGTAACTGCACCGTTGGCTCCTTGAATAATTCAGCACTTGGTGCAATAATTGTAATCACCAGTAACAATTCCACGCCGAGGTAGGCGAATACCAACGTATTGACCATTGTGCCGAGGATATCGGTGCCAACGTTGAGCCCAGAGGCAATCAGCCGCCACGTTGGCATATTTGGGTTTGCGCGGCGAATTTCCTCCATGCTCGATGCTACTTCAATCGCACCGTCAACTGCCACACCTAAAACCCCCATCAGCATTCCTGCCAACAGAATTTGTACAAAATCAAAAGGGGGTGTCCGTGTCGCTTCGACAATATCAGCTGCAATCGCTCCCTCTAACCCAGTAAAATGTAGATGTTTTTGCGCAAAGAGTACGATCAAACCTGCCACCAGGATACCCCCCATTGTTCCCAACACAGCTGAAAAAGTTTTTCGACTCGGGCCGATAACAAAAACTAAAGATACAAACGCTACAGCGCCCGACGTAAGTGTAACAACGAGTATTGCGTTCATCCCTTGTGCAATCAGCGGGAGCATGAAAAAGTATATGACTGCACCAGAAAATAGCATTGCAAAAACCGTGCGGATGCCTTCAATCCTACCAACAAGGATGATAAGCAGAAACATCCCGCCGACAAACCAGATAAGATATTTATCGCGTGCATATTCTTGTATAATGTTGTGAAGACTAATCTGATCTGAATTGCCGCCAACTCGACAGAGGACGATATCCCCAGGCTCCGCGGGGATACTTAACAACGGCATGCTGTGATTGACAATATTCCGTAAAACTAAATGTTCACCTTTATACATACCGCTGAGAATCTTAACCTCAAGCACATGGTGCTCGGTTTCTGAATCATATACGTTGAGAGTGTTTGTGCCATCTTGTGCAGTCCGAATGCTATAAGTTTGTTCATACTCGTTATCAGAAATCAACCATCGACTGTCTTTCCACGGTTTAATAGAGACAGCGGCATCATCAGATAATTTAATTTGTTTGTTAGCAAACGCCTCTCTCAAAGCAGCAGGTACAATTTTCTTGTCCAAATCGGTTGTATTAGATACATCAATAGTGAACAAAAAATTTCCGTTTGATTCAAGCAATCGGATGACCTTCCCCTTCACATACTCTGATTTGTCAAAAAGTTGTCCCTGTTCATCGTACGACTCGGCAATTGTAGCAGAAAGCCCGCGCGTCCGATAGTAAACAAAAATTGTGCCTATCAGCACGAGCAGCATTGCAAGTGGCACAGCAGATCGCCTGGAAAAAATACGAGTGCCGCTATGTGCTGACTCACTACCGAATAATTCTTCTAATTCCTCTTCTGTAGGTAGATTCTCATGAATCTCCGATCTGCTTACTTTTGTATATTTTGTGAGAAAACCTGCAACTGTTGCTGCGATTGGGACTGTGAGCACGAGGCCGATTGTTCCCACCACAGCTTGGATAATCGCTACTGCTGTTGCTTCCTCATTCACTAACCGCAAAAACGGGTATAGCATACCTGACTCAGGAAATTCAATACGTGGCAGCAACATTGTGATCATGTGCGCACCGAGGTAGGCAAAGATAAGTGTATCTGCCATGGTCCCCATAATATCACGTCCAACATTCAGTCCTGCCCGGATAGATTGTCGAACGTTTATATTCGGATTTACCTGCTTGACTTCATGCACACTGGAAGAGATAGACATACTCACATCCATCATTGCACCAACCGCACCTAAAATGATGCCAGCAGATAAGATGCCTGTGAAATTCCAATGGTGTGAACCTTCTGTACGCCAAAGTGAAATGCCGAGCTCCAAAAAACCAAACTCTTGTGCCAATCCCGTTAGTGCCATCAGATGTTGACTAAGTATAGATAGGACACCAACAGCAGTCAGCCCTCCGAGTGTTCCAAGCACCCCAGAGATGACTTTATAACTGAATCCTGTAATGAGAAGGAAGGTCATTAACGTTAGAAAGGCAGCGATCAACAAGGCAACGACAATCGGGTTGTAGCCAATGATAGTTAGTGGAACAAGAAGATACACGACAGAAAGGGCAGTGACAAACAACGTTAGGATCGCACGTACGCCCTTCATTCCTGCAACCAGTATCATCAGAATCCCTAAGGTTCCTGCAAGATACAGTAGAAATGGGGTTCGGAAGTACTCTCGCATTGACACAGATTCAATTTTCGGGTTCTGTGGATCACGGATTGGAATCTCTAAGAATAGCACATCACCTTTACTCATGATGCGATCACTGAAAGCGCGTCCGATCCAGATATTATCTACTTGAACCGTTTCACCTCGGAATTGACCAGAGAGGATACGGAAGGATAGTATTTGGTCTGCCTCGTCACTGGTATCTATGTTAATTACACGCCCTAAACACACCAGAACTTGTAAGTTACCGTCATAAGTCATTTCAGCAAAACGGTAGAGTTTCAGATGTAAAAAGGTAACGCTTAGCAGAATAAGCAAAATACCGATAATTTTGATGTTTGTTTCTTTCATTTTCTTGATCTCAGTTTTGTGTGATCTAACGATAGGTGTTAAGCAAATTATATGCCAATAGAAAAATATCGTACTTCCGAACAAAACGCACTTAAACACCCACTACAGTTGCACGATAACGGGCAGAATAAATTAAAAAGCACAAATTCGGGCAGCTTTATCAAATTAGAAACGGATATCAGAGTTACAAATTTAGAGATGTTTTCGAATGTTTTCAGCAACGTTTCTTGGAATACCTTTCACAGAGAGAAGTTCATCCAAACTTGCCTGTCGAATTGCATCAATCGAACCAAATTTTTGTAGCAAAACCTGTTTCCGCTTTGGACCAATATTTGGTATTTCGTCAAGTACAGACTCGCTGAGAGCTTTTTGCCGCAGCTTACGGTGATAGGTAATTGCAAATCGGTGTGCCTCATCCCGTAGCCGCTGCATTAAATGTAAGGTAGGGTTATCTTCCCTTAGGATGATCGGCTCAGGGTTTCCCGGGACGAAAATTTCCTCAATCCGTTTTGCCAAGGCAATCATCGGAATCTGAGTAGGAACAGGATCCAAATCTACTTCAGCAAAAGGTTGAAGTGCAGCTTGCGCAGCACTCAATTGTCCCTTGCCACCGTCAATCAATATTAAGTCCGGTAATTTATTAAATTTTTTATCGCCTGTCTCGGCACGTCGAAAGCGGCGTGTAATTACCTCTTGCATCATAGCGAAATCATTCTGCCCGATTACATTACGAATCCGAAATTGCCGATATTCACTTGAGGCTGGTTTCCCATCTTCCAAAACTACCATAGATCCGACAGCAAACCTATCCCCCAGATTCGAAATATCGTAAGCTTCAATCCGTCTGAGCGGATGATTTATCTTGAGGAGTTCCTGTAGTTCAACCAGTGCTGGGTTCACGGTACTACTATAAACTACACTCTGTTCCCGCTGTACTAAGAGTACCTCTGCATTTTTAGTTGCTAAAGTTTGCAAACGTCTGAGTCTTCCTGCCCTCGGCACATGCAAAGATACATGGTTTCCACGCTTTTCAGTAAGCCATTTTTCAATCAGCTCCACCGATTCAATGGGCATCGGTAAAACAATCGTTTTTGGCACAAGGACAGCATTTTGATAATACTGGGAGACAAACGCACTTATAGCAGTCGGTATTAATTCAGGATGTACATCGTTTAGATAATAATGCTCACGTTCCAGCAGCTTGCCATCTCGAATGTGCAGTACTTGTACGCAGGCAATATCACCAAGACGGCTTTGCAAATCGTGTTGAAAAGCGGTTGCAATACCGATAACGTCTTCATCCACTGTTGACACACTATCAAGACTCTGTTGCGTGGTTACTGCTTGTTGAACATCTTTGAGCATATCTCGATATTTCGCTGCTTTTTCAAAATCTAATGCTTTTGCTGCAGCTTCCATTTTGTGTTGCATTTCTTGGACGACAGCATCCGTATTCCCACCTAAAAACTGACAGATATTATGAACTATCTTTTCATAATCTTGAACACTTATTTTATTTGCGCAAGGTGCTGGACACCTACCGATGTGATAATCGAGACATGCGCGGTATTTATTTTTCGCTTCTTTAAGCGGTAGTGTACAGGTGCGGATGGGGAACAATTTCGTCAACTGTTTAAGAACCTGTCGGGTGGAACGAACACGGACAAACGGGCCAAAATAGCGTGTGCCATCACTTTCCGTTTTACGTGTAATCATAATTCGTGGGAATGGTTCATTTGTTGTTACACGCAAAAATGGATAGCGTTTATCATCTTTTAGCTTTACATTGTATCTTGGTTGATGTGCCTTAATCAGATTATTCTCCAGAATCAGCGCCTCTATCTCAGTGCTTGTGACAATATAATCAACCTCTGTCACATACCGCATCATTTGTGCTGTGAAAGGGTTTTCAGTAAACCCACTCTGTTGAAAATAGGAGCGCACGCGGTTCTGCAAGTTTACCGCCTTACCGATGTAGATGGGGGTCCCGTCGGAGGCTTTCATTAGATAAACCCCAGGTGCATCCGGAAGAGATTGCCACATTGTCGATTGATTTTCCTTCATTTTTCGATTTACCTCAAAACTGAACTTTCGCATAAATTGCGCGTACAACCAACTGACATTCTATTGATGCTAACACAAGCATATCATCAAGTGAACGGAATTCTCTCAAATTCCAGTTTCCATTTTGACGGACATACTGTTCCACATGCACACCGTTCTGAGAAACGAGAATATATTCTTGTAGAGATTCAAGAGTCTGATAGGACCAAAATTTCTCATGCCGATCATAATTCTCGGTTGATGGAGATAGCACCTCTACGATAACAGTCGGATTGAGAAGTGTATCAAAATGATTATCTTCAAAGCGCGGTTCATCGCATACAACGACAACATCAGGATATGTATATAAACCGCTATCACCAACCTTCACCCGCATATCATTGGCAAAAACTTGACATGTTCTATCCAGAAATTGTATAAATATGTGACCAAATATATTGGCAGCGATAAGATTATGTTTATAACTGGCACCCGGCATCATAACAATTTGCCCGTTACGATACTCGCTTTTGAATTCTGCTTTTCGTTCTTTCACAATATATTCTTCTGGTGTTAGAAGGATTTTTGCAGCAATAGTTGCCATTTTTTTCTCCAAATATCTTTATAATTTCTCATAATTGGTTTTCCTTCATTTTCCGATTTACCTCAAAACTGCACTTTCGCATAAATTGCGCGTACAGCCAACTGACATTCTATTGATGCTAACACAAGCATATCATCAAGTGAACGGAATTCTCTCAAATTCCAGTTTCCATTTTGACGGACATACTGTTCCACATGCACACC